>DASXSE010000115.1:0-13920 GCA_036506175.1 Gaiellaceae bacterium | reverse complement strand
GAGCGGATCGCCGCCGTCGGAGAGGTGCGCGGAATCGGGCCGATGCTCGCGCTCGAGCTCGTAGAGGACGCGGAGACGAAGGAGCCCGCCGCGGCGCTGGCGTCGGCCACGACTGCAGCCGCCCGCGAGCGCGGTCTCATCCTCCTCTCGTGCGGGATCTACGGCAATGTCATCCGAATTCTCGTCCCGCTCGTCATAAGCGACGAGGATCTCGACCGTGGCCTCGAGGTTCTCGAAGAAGCCCTTGGCGACGCAAGCGAAAGAGCAGGCTAACGACCTCGAGATTCCGGACGCCGGGCCTGTGCCCGACGTTCGCCTCGAGTCCGTGCGCAAGAGCTTCGGCGACGTCGTCGCCGTGGACGGCGTGGATCTGGAGATCCAGCGCGGCGAGTTCTTCTCGCTGCTCGGCCCGTCCGGCTCGGGGAAGACGACGATGCTGCGGATCATCGCGGGCTTCGAGCGCCCCGACTCCGGGCGCGTCCTTCTGCGCGGCGACGACGTGACGAATCGCGCGCCGTTCGACCGCGACGTGAACACCGTCTTCCAGGACTACGCCCTCTTCCCACATATGACCATCGGGGAGAACGTCGAGTACGGGCTCAAGGTGAAGGGCGTTCCCCGCGGGGAGCGGCGCCAACGTGCCGAAGAAGCGCTCGCAATGGTGCGCCTGTCTGGCTACGGCAAGCGGAAGCCGAGCCAGCTCTCCGGGGGACAGAGGCAGCGCGTGGCGCTTGCGCGCGCGATCGTCAACCGTCCCCAGGTTCTCCTCCTGGACGAGCCGCTCGGCGCCCTCGACCTGAAGCTCCGCGAGGAGATGCAGATCGAGCTGAAGCGAATCCAGCAAGAGGTGGGCATCACATTCATCTACGTGACGCACGACCAGGAGGAAGCGCTGACGATGAGCGACCGGCTGGCCGTCTTCAACGAGGGACGAATCGAGCAGATGGCCGCGCCGGCCGAGGTCTACGAGCGCCCGGCGACGGAGTTCGTGGCCGGCTTCGTCGGTGTTTCGAACGTGCTCGAGCGGGACGGGACACGGTTCACCGTTCGCCCCGAGAAGATCCGCATGCTCATGGACGGCGATTCGCCTGAAACCGGAGCTCATATCGAGAACGGACGAATCAGCGACGTCGTCTACGTCGGGATGGTCACGCGCTACGTCGTCGAGCTGGATGCGGGCGGCGAGCTCATGGTCGTCCGGCAGAACCTCGAGACGTCGTCCCAGGACGTACTCGAGGCGAGAGGAAAGGCAGTTCGCCTGGAATGGCGCCCAGAGCAGACGTACGCGATCGAAAACGGGGGGGAGACGGAGGCAGAGGAATGAGAAGGAAGCGGTACCTGGCGTTCGGGGCGCTGGCGCTGTTTGTCGCGGTGCTCGCGCTCACGGCGGCCGGCTGCGGTGGCGGCGGCGGAGGCGGAGGTGGCGGTACCGGCGGCGGCGAGACGTCCAATCTCCCGCAGTCGGTCGGCCCGGGCGAAGGGCAGCTCGACATCATCGCCTGGGCTGGTTACGCGGAGGACGGCTCCACCGATCCCAGCGTCGACTGGGTCACGCCCTTCGAGAAGCAGACCGGTTGCCAGGTCAACGTCACGATCGGCAACACCTCCGACGAGATGGTGACGCTCATGAAGACGGGGAACTACGACGGCGTCTCCGCCTCAGGAGATGCGACGCTGCGGCTCATCGCGGCCGGCGACGTCGCTCCGGTCAACGTCGACCTCGTCCCGAACTACAAGGACATCTTCCCGGGCCTGAAGGACCAGCCGCACAACACGGTCAACGGCGTTCATTACGGCATCCCCCACGGACGCGGGGCGAACCTGCTGATGTGGCGGACCGACGTCGTGAAGCCCGAGCCGGACAGTTGGGGAGCCGTCTTCGACGAGAACTCGCCTTACAAGGGCAAGGTCACGGCGTACGACAGCCCGATCTACATCGCCGACGCCGCGGTCTACCTTATGAAGACCCAGCCGTCCCTCGGCATCACGAACCCGTATGAGCTCGACGACGATCAGTTCACGGCCGCGGTCGACCTGCTAAAGAAGCAGCGAACCGTCATCGGCGAGTACTGGTCCGACTACACGAAGGAGCAGGCGGCGTTCTCGGGCGGCGACAGCGTCATCGGGACGACGTGGCAGGTGATCACGAACCTCCTCGAGGCCGACAAAGTGCCGGTCAAGGCGATCCTCCCGAAGGAAGGCGCCACCGGCTGGTCGGACACGTGGATGATCTCGTCCAAGGCGAAGCATCCGAACTGCATGTACAAGTGGATGGACTGGATCGTCTCGCCGAAGGTGAACGCGCAGGTGGCGGAGTGGTTCGGAGAGGCGCCCGCGAACTCCAAGTCCTGTGCGGAGACCTCCGACCCGAACACCTGCAAGATCTACCACGCGGACGATCAGGCGTACTTCGACCAGGTCTGGTACTGGACGACGCCGCAGAAGGACTGCCTCGACGACCGCGGGGACGTCTGCAAGGACTACTCCGAATGGACCAACGCCTGGACCGAAATTAAGGGCTAGACCCTGACTTCGATCGCGTACTCGCGCCCCTGGGCGGCGGCGAACCTGAGCCGGGCAGAGCCCGGCCCTGCCGCCGCCTGGCGACGTTGGCGGCGGGATCCTTCGCTCGCGTCACCTCGCAGTACTACAGACGTACTGTCTCGGCGCCGCGAGCTTGGCTCCCTACCCAGCCCCGCCCCAGGAACGCGAGGGCGATTGCTGTGACTTCGATCGCGTACGAAAGCCCGCCGCCCCGGCGCTCGCTGGGGCGGCGGGTCGCTTCATTCCTCTATCGCCACCCGCGGGCGCAGGTGTCGCTTCTCCTCGCTACGCCCCTCGGTTGGCTCGTCATTGCCTATCTCGGATCGCTTGGTGTGCTGTTCGCGGCGGCTTTCTGGCGCCTGGACCCGTTTACGGCCAACATCGTTCGCGACCCGGGCCTGCAGAACTTCAAGACCCTGGTCGAGAACGACGTCTACCGCTCGATCACGATCCGTACGGTCAAGATCGCAGCAGCGGTCACGCTGACCGACGCCGTTCTCGCCTTTCCCATCGCCTATTACATGGCGCGTATCGCGACCCCACGGGTGAAAGGGCTCCTCGTCGTTGCGATCCTCATGCCCCTCTGGTCGAGCTATCTCGTGAAGGTCTACGCGTGGCGTGTGATCCTGCAGGAGAACGGAGCCCTGAACTGGGCGTTGTCGCCGCTCGGGGTCCACGGCCCTGGATTTGGCGAGGTCGCCATGTGGCTCGTCTTCAGCTACCTCTGGCTGCCGTACATGATCCTGCCGCTCTACGCCGGGCTCGAGCGAATACCAGAATCCCTGGTCGAGGCCTCCGGAGATCTCGGAGCGCGCGGGAGCCGCACGTTCCGGTCGGTGATCCTCCCGCTTGCCTTGCCGGCCTTGGTCGCCGGCTCGATTTTCACCTTCTCGCTGACGCTCGGCGACTTCATCACGCCGAACCTGGTCTCGAGCGTGCAGTTCATCGGGAACGTCGTCTACGCGAACGTCGGCGTCGCGAACAACCTCCCGCTCGCGTCGGCGTTCGCGACCGTGCCGGTGCTGATCATGATCGTCTACCTGTTGCTGGCGAAGCGCCTCGGCGCGTTCGAGAGCCTCTGATGGAGACGCGCACGGCTCGCATCGGCCTTCGTGTGGCGACGCTCCTCACGCTCGCCTTCATCTATCTCCCGCTGGGAATCATCGCGCTGTACGCCTTCAACCAGACGCGCACCCAGCGTTGGCCGATCAGCGGGCTGACGCTGCGCTGGTGGGACAAGGCCTTCCACAACCCAGGCGTGCGCGACGCGGTGCTGAGGTCGATAGAAGCTGCCCTTGGAGCCACCGCGATCGCGCTCGTCCTCGGCACGCTCGCTGCACTTGCTGTCCAGCGTTACCGCTTCTTCGGCCGCGAGACCATCTCGTTCCTCGTCATCCTCCCGATCGCGCTGCCGGGGATCGTCACAGGGATGGCCCTGAACGCCACGTTCCGCACCGTGCTCGAGCCGTTCGGCGTCGGCTTCGGAATCTTCACGATCATGGTCGGCCACGCGACCTTCTGCATCGTCGTCATGTACAACAACGTGCTCGCGCGCCTACGGCGCTCGTCCCGCTTCATAGAGGAAGCGTCGATGGATCTCGGCGCCGACACCTGGCAGACGTTCCGCTACGTGACGCTGCCCTTGACCCGGACCGCTCTCCTCGCCGGCGGCCTGCTCGCGTTCGCGCTCTCCTTCGATGAGGTGATCGTGACGACGTTCACCGCCGGTGCCGTGAAGACGGTGCCGCTGTGGATCTATACGAACCTCTCGCGTCCGAATCAGCTCCCGATCGTGAACGTGGTCGCCGTCTCGCTCGTCCTGCTGTCCGCCATTCCGGTCTACCTCGCCTCGCGCCTGACGCAGGAATCGGGAATCCTTCGCAGGCGGTAATGGTCAAGGTCTTCGTGCTGTACGAGCAGGAGCCCGATGCTGCGCGCTTCGAGCAGCACGCCGAGCTCTGCCGTCGCGTCGAGAGCGGGACTTTCCGGCACGGGAAGGTCTTCGGCTCGCCGACGGGCCAGAAGTTCGCCTACTACGGCGAGTGGGACTTCCCGGACATGGACGCGTTCAAGGCTGCGGCGCGCACCGAGGAGTTTGCCGCCACGGGGAAGGACGCGGCCGAGATGGGCATCCCCTTCCACGTCCACTTCGCAGAAGTCGAATGACCGAGCCCGACCGCCCGAGTCCGGTCGACCCAGCCGACCTCGGCTTCGAGCGGATCGTCTACGAGAAGGCCCCGCCGCGGGCGACGATCACGCTCAACCGGCCGGAGGTGCTGAACGCCTTCGACTTCAGGATGCTGCGGGAGATCGCGCGCGCGTGTGAGGACGCCTCCTGGGACGACTCGATCCGCGTCGTGGTATTGACGGGAGCCGGGCGCGCCTTCTGCGTCGGCGCCGACCTGAAGTCGTGGAGCGAGGAGTACCTTGGGAACCCGGGCGAATACTGGAAGTGGTTCGGGGCGTTCAAGGACGCGCACGACCGCCTACGGGAGGTCGGGAAGCCTACCGTCGCCCGCATCAACGGCATCTGCGTCGGCGGTGGCAACGAGCTGCAGATGGCCTGCGACCTCGCCGTGATGGTCGAGGACGCATTCATCCGCCATGTCGGGCCCGAGCACGGGTCCGTTCCCGCGGGGGGCGCCACCCAATGGCTCCCGATCCTCGTCGGCGACCGTCGGGCGCGAGAGATCGTCCTTCTCTGCGAGGAGCTTCCGGCGAAGAAGGCTGAGGAGTGGGGCCTCGTGAACCGGGCGGTGCCCGCGGCGGAGCTCGACGCCGAGGTAGACCGCATCGTCGAGAGCCTCGCCCGCAAGTTGCCGCAAACGACTCGCTACGCGCGCCAGCACCTCAACTTCTGGCGCGAGTTCGCGTGGTTCCAAACGATCAACCACGCCCGTGACTGGCTCGCCCTTTCGATGGCCACGGACGAGCCGCGTGCCGCGATCGAGAAGTTCCTGGAAAAGAAATGACAGTCCTTATCGAGCGGGACGAGCCGATTGCCGTCGTCCGCCTCAACCGCCCCGAGCGGATGAACGCGCTCTCGAGCGAGCTCATGCGGGAGCTCGTCGGCGCGCTCGAGAACCTCGACTCCGACGAGGCCGTCCGCTGCATCGTCCTGACCGGCGACGAGCGGGCGTTCGCGGCCGGAGCGGATATCAACGAGCTGAGCGACACGCCGACGATCGAGCTCTACTTCGGCGCCCGCCTCGACCTCTGGGACTCGATCCGTTCCGTGCGGACGCCGCTCATTGCGGCCGTCTCCGGCTATTGCCTCGGAGGCGGCTGCGAGCTGGCCATGGCCTGCGATCTCATCGTCGCCTCCGAAACGGCGCAGTTCGGCCAGCCCGAGACGGGTCTCGGCGTGATGCCGGGCGCGGGCGGGACGCAGTTGCTCGCCCGTTCGATAGGCAAGGCGAAGGCCATGGACGTCGTCCTCACAGGGCGCTTTCTCAGCGCGGAGGAGGCGGAGCAAGCGGGGCTCGTCGCCCGCGTCGTGGGCGCGGAGGACTGGCTCGAGGACGCAAAAGCCGTGGCCCGCGAGATCGCTGAGAAGGGGCCGGTCGCTCAGCGTCTCGCGAAGGAAGCGCTGAACGCCGCCTTCGAGACGCCGCTCTCCGCCGGTCTCGGCGTCGAACGGAAGCTCTTCCACCTCGCGCACTCGACCGAGGACGCGAAGGAAGGCCTCGCCGCCTTCGGCGAGAAGCGCAAGCCGGACTTCAAAGGAAAGTAGTGCCGGACTTTTCGCGCTTCCTCGAGCCGCCTCGTCTGCGGACGATCGAGGAGGGCTTCGAGGAGCGGCATGCGACCTGGCTCGAATTGTTCTTCGACCTCGTCTTCGTCGTCGCGGTGGCGGAGCTCGGCCAGAACCTCACCCGGGACCCGACGTTCGATGGCTTCCTCGAATACGTCGGGCTCTTCATCCCAGTCATCTGGGCCTGGGCGGGCTTCACCTTCTACGCAAACCGGTTCGACACCGACGACCTCACGTACCGGCTGCTCATCCTTCTCGCCATGTTCGGCGTCGCCGCGATGGCGACGAACACGCCCCATGCGATCGAGGACGGCGGCGAGGCCTTCGCCGTTTCCTACATCTCGGTCCGGCTCGTTCTCCTCGCCCTCTACGCGCGCGCGATCCGGAATGTCCCTCAGGCGAAGACGTTCGCCACTCTGTACTTCACTGCATTTTCGGTTGGAACCCTCATCTGGGTCGCGTCCCTCCTCGTTCCGCCCCCAGGGCGCTGGTGGCTATGGGGCGTGGCCCTGGCCGGCGAGCTCCTCGTGCCGATCTTCGCCTGGAAGCGAGTCCCGGGAGCCCCGATCGACCCCCGTCATCTGCCCGAGCGCTACGGGCTGCTGACGATCATCGTGCTCGGGGAGGCCGTGCTGGCGGTCGTTCTCGGCGTCGCCAACACGAGTTGGGAGCTCGACTCCAGTCTGGCGGCGGCCGGTGGGTTTCTCATCGCCGCAGCGATCTGGTGGATCTACTTCGACTATCTCGATCAATCGGTCGTCACCCGCGGCCGAGCCGCCGGCCTCGTGTTCACGTATGCGCACTTCTCCGTCATCATCGGCATTGCCGCAATGGGCGTGGCGGTGAAGCTCCAGATCCTCGCCGTCGCCGGGAATCACAAGTACGACGACACCAGCTGGATCCTGTGCGCGGGCGTCGCGCTCTGCATGGTCGGGCTCGGTGCGATCCAGCTGGCGACTCCGCCGATGCTCATCGACGCCGACGTCGTCATGAGGTTCGGTTCGGCGGTGCTCGCGATCGTGCTCCTGGCGGTCAGCTTCGCGCTGCCGACCCTCGTGGTCGTCTGGACGCTTGCAGCGGTTCTGGTCGTCCAGGTCGTCCTGGAGCTCGGCCAGCACGAGGCGCACGCCGGTGCGCGGGTGGAGCTAGACCTCTAGCTCGACCGGGACGAGCTCCAGGGCGCGCAGCTTGCCCTCGCGCACCGTGTTGACAGCCACCTTCGCACCGATCAGCTCACCCGCCATGAGCCGCTGAAGGTCGTCGACGCCCTCGACGGGCTCCCCGTTCAAATCGACGATCAGATCCTCCGGGCGAAGCCCTGCTTTCGCCGCCGGACTTCCCTCCACCACCTCGACGATCTCGACGCATTCGTCGCGGCCGAGCTCGCGTGCGAGGCGTGGAGGCAGCGGACGAGAACCGCCGGCGATGCCGAGATAGGAACGGCGGAAGCGTCCCTCGCTCATCAGCTCGCCGATGATCTTGCGGGTCGTCGAATTGATCGGCACCGCGAGCCCGAGGCCCACTCCGGCGACGGCTGTGTTGATTCCGACCACCCGCCCGCGGCCGTCCGCCAGGGCGCCGCCGGAATTCCCCGGGTTGAGCGCGGCGTCTGTCTGAATGACGTTCTCGACGATGCGGCCCGCGGCGCGTGTGCGAACGGGCAACGACCGGCCCAACGCGGAGACGACTCCGGCGGTCACCGACCCGGCGAAGCCGTTCGGGTTTCCGATCGCCACGACCAACTGGCCGACGCGAAGGCCCTCTGCGTCGCCGAGCTCGGCGGGGGTCAGGTGGTCGTTCTCGGCGCGGAGGACGGCGAGATCCGAGAGCGGATCGGTGCCGACGACTTCGATGTCGATCTCACGCCCGTCGACGAATGACGCGCGCGGCTTCCCGTCCGAGTTGGCCACGACGTGAGCCGACGTGAGCATGAACCCGTCCGGTGTGACGACGACTCCGCTGCCGCCTCCGGCCATCACGCGGCCGCCGCGAACCCGTCTCGAGATGCGGAGGTTCGCGACGGAGGGAGCGAGGCGCTCCGCGACGGCGATTACGGCTCGCGAGTACTCGTCCAGAGCCTCCTCGTCGGCCACCTCGTGGGATGAGATGAACGTAAGATCCGCCACCGATTCCACGCTAGCAGCGGGGGCAAGGTCTACCGAGTGGCCGAAGTCGAGACGCAGAAGGACGAGGGAGTCCTGACGGTGACGCTCAACCGTCCGGACGTTCTGAACGCGTTCAACCGCGCGATGCACGAGGGCTTTCGGGCGGCGCTACAGGAGGCGGGGGATCCCGAGGTGAGGGCGGTGATCCTCACGGGAGCCGGCCGCGGCTTTTGCGTGGGCCAGGACCTCAACGAGTTCAGGGAGGGAGCGCAGGACGTCGGCGAGCGGCTCCGCAACCTCTACAACCCGAGCTCGCTCGCCCTGCGGGCTCTCGAAAAGCCCGTGGTCGCCGCTGTCAACGGCGCGGCCGCGGGGGCCGGCCTGGCGCTGGCGTGCGCGTGCGACCTGCGAATCGCGGCCTCATCTGCGGTGTTCGTCCCCGCGTTCATCAACATCGGACTCGTGCCTGACACCGGCGCGACCTACTTCGTGACGAGACTGCTCGGGTATGCGCGCGCCTTCGAATGGCTCTGCTCCGGGCGGCGTCTCTCCGCCGGGGACGCTCACGCCTGGGGCCTCGTCACCGAGGTCGTCGACGACGGCCGGCTCGCGGCGAGAGCTGCGGAGGTCGCAGCCATGCTCGCTGCGCTTCCCACGCGTGCAATCGGCATGACGAAACGCTTGCTCGAGCGAGCTGCCTTGTCCTCGCTGGAAGAGCAGCTCGAGCTCGAGGCCGAGTTGCAGTCCGCTGCCGTCCAGAGCGAGGACTTTCGCGAGGGTCTGGCCGCCTTCCTCGA
Organism: Gaiellaceae bacterium; assembly: GCA_036506175.1. Taxonomy (GTDB): domain Bacteria; phylum Actinomycetota; class Thermoleophilia; order Gaiellales; family Gaiellaceae; genus JAIBJP01. The sequence continues at coordinate 4,720 of DASXSE010000115.1, read as the reverse complement.
TAAGCGCGAGCCGCGCTTTACCGGTCGCTAACCCGTCGAGGTTCCGCTGTCCCGGCCGCAGTTCTCGAGACCGAGCTTCTGCGCGATCTGGGTGCTCTCGTCCTGGGCCGAATTCAGCTTTTGCAAGAGCTCCTGAACCTTCGCGTCGTCCTGGTTGTGGATCGCGTCCTGGAGGTCGTGCGTCGTCTGAAGATTCTCGTCCTGGATCTGCATCGCGCGATCCCAGTCGTCGGCAAGTTCGTCGGGCGGCTCGAGGCTCTGCAGCTCGTTGTTGCCTTGCTCGATGATCGAGACCGCCTGGTCGACGAAGTCGCCCAGCTCGTCGAGGGAGGTCGGCGTGCCCAGGGCGGTGATCTTGTCCTCGTACTTCGCGCAAATCGCGTCGGCCTGCTGCCGGAACTCGGCGGCCGAGGAGCCGCCGCCTCCTCCACCGCCACCGCAGGCAGCTAGTCCGAGAACCGCGAGGACGAAGAGGAGGACTAGTCCGCGGCGCACTGCGGCAACCCTAGCTTGGTCGCCAGCTGATCGGAAGCTGTGTTGGCCTCGTTTCCTTCCTGAATCGCCTCCTGAACCGCGGCCGCGTCCTTCTTGGCGGCCGCGTCGGCGAGCTTGCGTGCCACCGGAATCGCTTTCGCCGTCTCATCCAGCATCCGGTCGTAGTCGCCCTGGAGATCCGCAGGGGGACGAAGCGCGCGCAGCTCGGCGATCCCCTTCTGGATGAGCGGAATCCCCTTCTCGACGAAAGCCGGGATATCGGCAGGCGAGGTGGGGGTGCCGATCGCCTTGATCTTCTCGTCGTACTTCTTGCAGATCGCGTTCGCCTGCTGCTGGAAGTCTTCCTTGGACAGCCGATTGTCGCCGCCACCACCGCAGCCGGCAGCGACGACGCTAAGCGCGACGACGGTCCAGAGGACGATCAGGCATGCCCGCACGCGCCGCAATGTAGCGTCCCGACCCGACGAGGCTGGGCGCAAGTCGAGCACTCCGCGATTATCTGCCGTCCGCATCCCTCGCAATGGTCGCTGGCTCCAACGGGATAGCCGCAGAACGGGCATTCCCGCTTGCGTACGCGCCGTAACGGGACGCGCTTGGCGAGGTAGCGCTGCAGAGCCATGAAAGCGAGTAGCGTCAGGCCGATTCCGACCACGGCGAGCACGAGCGGCCCAAGCTCGACCGGGTCGACATAGTCGGTGATGTAGTCGCCGGCCATGATCAGTGCGAGGACGCCTGCCGAACCGACCACGGCGAGCGCGACGGGGAAGTAGCGGGAGCGCCTCCGCCGGAGCCAGCCCATGAACCAGTAGCCGACTCCCAGCAGGCCAGCGGCCAGACCCAGCCTGAGCAGGAACGCGACAAGCTCGTGGCGGTCGGTCTTCGCCTGCAGCGACTCCTGCTGGTGGCGGTAGGCGACCTGAGCTGCGGGCGCCGAGGCAGCCACCTCCGTCTGCGCGGCATTCGCCTCGTCCTGCGCGCGGAGGAGCTCCTCCTGGGCGGCGTTGTACTCGCGCTCCAGGTCCTTCGCCGGCTGCCCGGCGTCGAGGGCGGTCCGGTACGCCTCTCGTTTGAGCTCGAGGTTCGACTGCGCCGTCGCGATGTCGGTTTGCGCCGCGGCCCACCGCTGATTCGCGGCCGTGCTCCTTGCGAGTGCGGCCTGGTCGGTGGGGCTGAGCTGAACCTGAACGGGCGCGACCTTCTGCGCCACCCAGTCGTCGAGCTCCTGATACGTCCACACGGCTCCGATCAGGAGGAAGATCGCGAGGACGACGGCCAGGAGCTTCTCGCTCTTGGTCGTCTGGATTTCTTCGACGTCTACGGTGGTCCGTGCGCTGCGCGCGACCGTGCTCATAGTTCACCTCGCTTGGTGTTCGTGCGCGGCTTCAGGTCGACCAGAAGCTCGCAGTCCAGTGCATCGGCAATTCGGAGCAGAGTGTCAATACGCGGCGGTCGGCCCCCGCTCTCCAGACGGGCGATCGCGGACTGCGTCGTCGCGACGAGCTCGGCGAGCTCAGCCTGGGAAAGGCCGAGCTCCTTTCGGCGGTCGGCGACCTTGTCCGCGATCTGCCCGAAGAACCAGCCGTCGTCCGCGTGCGCGAGGCGCTCGCGGATCCGTTCGATGGCTTCGGTCGACAGCCGCCTTCGTTTGGGGGCTTGACTCATATCTCAATTAAGCTATATAGCAGCCATGCGATATATGTCAACCCGGGGCTTTGGGCAGATCGCAGCTGCGGTGATCGTGTTGCTCGTCCTTGTGATCGTCGCCTTCGTCGTCTGGGTCTACCTCTGGGACGTCCCCGTCGGAAGCTGAGGGGTTGACTTGTATCTCAATTACGCTATATAGCAGTTATGAGATACATGTCCAGGTGGTCGCTGGCTTTCGTCACGGTCGTTGGTCCCCTCGTATCGGTGCTGGTTTCCTTTGCGCTTTCTCTCTCGGCCGACCGCAACTACCTGCCGATCGGCATAAACCCCGGAGAGGAGCCTCTCGCTCTTGTGTTTCTCTTCCTGCCTCTCGGGATCACCGTGGCGGTAGGGAGACGCCATGGCCGCTCGTCCGCCGCGATCGCCGGCGCCTCCTTGGCGACGTTCTTCCTGACCATCGTCCTCGCCTGGATCTTCTGGATCGGGTGGATCTACGTCGTGTGCGAGGTCCAGAACAACCGCTGCTTCGACTGAGCGATCCAGTGATTCTCGTCCTGCTCATTGCGCTCGTCCTTGGGACATTCGGACCGCTCATGTACATGGCCTCGACGGGGAGCCAAGGCGCCGCAGTCGCCGGCGGTGTCGAGGCCCTCCTGTTCGCAGCCGGTACGGGTTTCAGCGTGTTGTTTGCCTTCCTTCTCGTCGGTCTGAAGTGCGACGAGTCCTGCGACGAAAACCTCTCTCCTGAAGTGCAGCGGGGGACTTGGTGGCACACGCTCGACGCGTGGCAGTGGAACGCGCAGCTCGCGCTCGCGGTCGGAGCATTCCTGACGACGGTGGCGGCGTTTGTCCTAGTCACGAGGAAGCGATATCGCGCGGCGCTCGCTGTGGTGGGAATCGGCCTAGCCCTCTTCTGCTCCTGGGCTCTTCTCCTCGCGCCGCTCGGAGACGCATTCGGAATCTAGTTCGCCATGAGCTCTCCCACTACCAGCAACTCCCGAATCTGGCCGTCAGCGCTCGGGTACGGCCTCCTCACCCTTGCCTGGTTCGCCGTCGTCGACGGCGGTGACTTAGATGGGCAGACAGCACGGACCTGGGCAGCCATTGCGATCGTCGGCGCCTCGCATCTCGTCTTCGGCTTCGTGGTCGCACGTTGGTGGGTTCTGCTGTTTCCTGTCGGCGCCATCGCCCTTGCTGTCCCGTTTGGGTTCCCCGAAACACGATATGAGGAGACCTTTCCGTTGTTCTTCGAGCAGGCGTTCTATTCGATTCCCGAGGCCCTGCTACTTGGGGTCGGCGTGGCGGCTGCGAACATTTTGCGCCGAGTGTCGCTTAGATCGTCTTGAACTGCTCGAACGGCTGACGGCAGGCGTTGCAGTAGCGAATCGATCGGCACGGCGTCGGCCCGAAGAGGTTCTCGAGGCGCGTGTCCGTCGACCTGCAGTAGGGGCAGCGGTGGACTGCCGTCTGGATCTGGAGGAGGGTGGTGGGCCCGGAGCCCGTCGGAGGAGCGAAGCCGGACTCTTCGAGCTTCTTTCTTCCTTCGGGCGTGATGCGGTCGCTCGTCCAGCCTTCGATCGCGATCTCGATTTCGGGCTCGCCGCCGAGGTCGCGGATCCGCTCGGCCATCTGCGTCTGCATAAACTCGGTGGCCGGGCAGCCGAGGAAGGTCGGCGTGAACTCGATTCGCACGCGATCGTCCTCGACAACCACGGCGTGGATGACGCCAAGGTCGACGAGCGAGACCTCCGGAATCTCAGGATCGGGGATCTCGGCGAGCGCCGCCCAGACGCGTTCGGCCGTCACCATGCCGCACCCGGGACCGATCGCCGCACCATCGTCATCTCTTCCCAGAGCGAGCCCAGGTCGTCCGTGTGCTCACCGCGCTCGACCGGCTCGACGGGCTCCTGTCCGACGGCCTGGCACAAAAGGGGACGTTGTTCCTCCGGAAGCACTCCAAGGGCGTAGGGCCAGATTTCCTCCACGGCTCGGCTGAACTGCTCTTCGTCACGAAGGCGCTCCGCCCACATGTCCGCGTGCATGCGGTGGTAGGTCTCCTCGCGGTCGACCTTCTCGGCCAGTCCGGCGACTTCTCGGTCGACCGCGTTCAACAGCACCTGGATGCGGATAGCGTCCGCGTGCTCGTAGAGCCAGTGGCGGGCGATCGTGCGCGCCCAGTCGGGAACGAGCCGGAGCTCCACGAGCGGTGCGCACAGGTATTCGCTGGGATCCCGGTCGAAGGCGAGCGAGTCGGCATCGGTCCCGAGCTCCTTCGCCGCCAGCTCGTACCAGGCGCGCGCGTGGCCGATCTCGGTCTGGGCGATGGACGAGAACGCGACGTCCTCCTCGAGGAAAGGGGCGATTCCGGTCCACTCGGAGTTGCGCCAGCCGAGGATGAGCTCGTCGTCAGCGAGCGTCAGAAGTTCCTGCGCGTTCACGCGCCTCCTTCAGCTTCACCTTGAGCGAGTAGCCGTCGACGCGGCGGTAGTCGCGGTCGAAGACCTCCGCGACGTACGGCTCGCGGATCTCCTCGACCGCTTCGCGCGGGACGATCCAGAGGGCGAACGACTCGTCGCGCCGG
>DASXSE010000114.1:0-18112 GCA_036506175.1 Gaiellaceae bacterium | reverse complement strand
ACCTCGGCGGCCAGCATGCCGGGCAGGAGGACTACTGCCAGTTCGCCGCCTCGACTGAGAGGATCGGCGGCAGCTGCGAAGCGGCCTCGGTCCAGCTCTCGCCTCCGTCGGTCGTGACGAAGACCGAGCCGCTCTGCGTGCCGAAATAAACGCCTTCGTCGTCGTAGGACGAGGCTTCGCGGAGCACGGCGACCCACGCAGGCGCCGGCAGCCCGTTGGTGAGCAGCTCCCAGCTCGCCCCGCCGTCCCGGGTGCGGTAGACGCCGAGCCGCCCGTCGTTGGTCACCCGGTTCTCCGCGCCTTCCTCCGGAATGACGAATGCGGTGTCGGCGTCTGAGGCGTCGAGAGCGATCGGGAACCCGAAACCACTGGGGAGTCCGTTGCCCTCGAGGCGCTCCCAGCTCCTGCCGTGGTCGTCGGAGCGGTAGACACCGCAGTGGTTCTGCTGCCAGAGCCGCTCCGGCCTCGCTGGGTGGACGAGCAGCTTGTGGACGCACTGGCCCACTTCTGGAAACGGGTTGTCAGGGAAGAAGTCGGCAGCGACACCCTGGTTCGCCGGCTCCCAGGTCTCGCCGCCATCCTCGGTCCGGAACGTCCCGGCGGCCGAGATCGCGATGTACATCCTCTGCGGCTCCTCGGGATCGAGCTGGATGGAGTGGCAGCACATGCCTCCGGCTCCCGGGTTCCATTTGTCCCGCGTGGGGTGTCGCAGGATCCCGTCCACGACCTGCCAAGTGGCGCCCGAGTCGTCGGACCTGAAGAGGACTCCCGGTGCCGCGCCCAGCCAGACGCGACCTTCCTCACCCTCGCGTCCCGGCTCGACGTGCCACGTCTTCTCGAGCGTGAGGCCCGAGTCTTCGGGGAGACCGATCTCCTCCGTGCGCGTCCAGGTTTCGCCGCGATCATCCGACCGATGGACCGTGGCGCCGTACACGAAGCTGTTCGTCGCGGCATAGAAGGCGCCGTCCCGCGGATCGGCTACGGCGTGGAAGACCTCCCAACCCTTGAGCTGGGGCCCGGAGACCTTCCAGCCTCCGTCCCCGTTTGTGAGAGTGAAGAGCCCCTTGCGGGTCCCGACAAGCAATGGGCGCGCCATCAGAGGCCCGGGCCCGACCCGGTTCCCACGATCGTGAAGGCTTCGGTAGCCACCGTAGGCACGAGCGTACCGAATGGGTAGCGCTGGTCGTAGAAGTCGCTCCGGTTGACGAGCTCGACATCGTTGCCGAGCCCGAGGATCGTTTCTGCGAGCTTGGGAAAGGACGTCGTGAAACGGAGATTCACGAGCGGTTTCGTCACCTTCCCACCCTCGACGAGGAAGGTGCCGTCCCGTGTCATGCCGGTGATGATTCCCTCCCGCGGATCGACGACCCCGAGATAGTGGAGACGGGTGACGTAGATGCCTTCGCCGACGCGTTCGACGAGCCCATCGCGGGTCGCGTCACCGCCCGCGACCGAAAGGTTGAGCGGGAGCGCGCCGAATCCCTGCACAGGTGGCGCGAGCGCGTGGCCCGTGGAGACACGGCCTCCTCCGGCGCGTTTGGCGGTCCGGCGGTCCCACACGACGTCCTGAGCAACGCCGTTTTCGACGATCGTCACGCGCTGTTTCGGCACACCCTCGAAGTCGAACGACTTCGGCAGCCCGCGCGGTTCGAGCGCATCGTCGATCAGGGAGAAGCTCTCGTGGAAGATCTGGTCGCCGATGCGGCCGGAGAAGTAGCTCCGCCCTTCGAGGCACGCCAGAGCGTTCAGCGAGCTGAACGCGAAATACCACAGGAGCTCCGAGAACGCGTACGGCTCGAGCACTGCCGCGTGCACTCCAGGCTCGAGCTCCACCGCTCCCTTTGTGCGCGCCGCCTTCTCGGCGGCCTCGTCGGCGACTGCGGCCGGATCGAGCTCACCGGCCTTCCAGGACGTTGCTTCCGCGTAGCCGGACTCCTCATCCGAAGCGGCGATCGCGAGGACGCTTGCATCCGTCATCGTCTGCGCCACCGCCTGACCGGTGCTCGAGGAGACGGCCATCTCCGTCGTTCCGCTCGTGAAATAGCCGTACAGGCCGTACGCGGGCGCCGCTTCGATTGCCGCTGATGCCGCAGCCGCCTGCTCCTCGGGCGTGAGCGCCGCCGTGGCCTCGTCGAACCCTTCGACTTCGGGGACGTCCACCGGGGGCTGCAGGCCGGCGTAATCCGGATCCGGTCTTGCGCTGTCCGCGGCTTGTTCCGCGCGGCGAGCGGCATCACGCAGACCCTCTTCGTCCGTGCGGTTCGTGACCGCACAGCCCACTTTGCCGTCGCGAACGACCCGCAGCGTCAGCGTCTCGTCGCGGATGAGCGTGGGTTGGTGCACTTCCGAGGCCGCAAACCGCGCGAACCCGGATTGTTCCACCTGGGCGACCGCGTCGGCCTCATCGGCCTCCGCCGCGCGCCAGGCTCGCTCCGCGAGGTCCAGCGCCCGGTCGGCGACAGCGCTCAGTTCCGAACTCCCACCTGAACCTTGCGGAAGCGTCCCGGCGCCGTCCCGTGGGAGACATGCGCGTGCTGGCCCGGCTGGCCCTTTCCGCAGTTCGTCAGCCCATAGAGCTGCCATTCGTCCTTACCGGCCACCGCATCCAGACCGGCCCAGAAGACGGGCGTCACTCCCATGTACGTCGCGTCACGCAGCATCCGACCGAGCTTTCCACCCTTGATTTCCCAGGCCACCTGCGTCCCGAACTGGAAGTTGAGGCGCTTATCGTCGATCGACCAACTCTTGTTCGTGCACATGTAGACGCCGTCGTCGACGTCAGCCAAAAGGTCTTCGAACCTTCCTTCGCCTGGTTCCAGGTGCAGATTCGTCATACGCACGAGCGGCATCCGGCTCCATCCGTCGGCCCGCATCGAGCCGCCATGACCCGCGCCGATCATGGCCGCAGTCTCGCGGGAAGAGAGGAAACCGCGCAGGAGTCCGGCTTCGACGATCGGTTGTCGACCTGCGGGGACGCCCTCGTCGTCGTAGGCGAACGTCCCCATTCCTCCCTCGGTCGTCGAATCGGCCGTGATGTTCATCAGGTCAGACCCGTAACGCAGGCTGCCGAGGTCGTCCGCCTTGAGGAAGCTCGTGCCCGCGTAAGCGGCCTCTGTCCCGTATACGCGGTCGAGCTCGGTCGGGTGGCCTACGGACTCGTGCACCTGGAGCACCATCTGCTCACTGTCGATCACGATGGTCGTGACCGCTGAGGGGCACGGGTCGGCCTGCAGCAATGCGGCTGCCTCCTCGCCGACGCGGGGTGCTTCCCGCTCCAATTCGAGTCCCTCCACGTACTCCCACCCGGCCTGGGCGCTGGAACCCCCGTGGGCGCTCGGATAGCTGCGGATCTGCACCCGCCCGTCCCCGATTGCGAGCGCGTCGATCCCGGCGCCGCACTCGAAGAACTCCTGGTGGACATCGGAGCCCTCTGAGGAGCGGAACACGCGTTGCTCGCGCTGCGCGCGGACGCTCGCCTCCGTGATCTCCACGTTCTCGTGCTTCATTCCTGCCTCGGCGCGCAGGCAGAGATCGACCTTGTCCGAAAGGGAAACTTCGATCGGATCTCGTTTGGCGGGCGTCCGGTATTCGCCTTTCTCGGCCGTGATCGGCGCGAGGTCGACGCGCCGCCGGGCACGGGTCGCGCTTGCGCGCGCGAACGCGACGGCGCGCTGGGCGGCTTCGCGTGCTCCTTCCTCGTTGAGCCGGCGGTCGCAGGCGAAACCCCAGGCGCCGTCCACGAGGACACGGACGCCGATCCCTTCGGTCTCCCCGTCGGAGACCGCCTCGACCTCGCCGTTCTTCGTCCCGACGTGCTGAACGCGGCGGGCGACCGCGCGTGCATCCGCGTAGCCGGCACCCGAGCCGAGCGCTACGTCGATTGCCTGTCCGCAAAGCTCCCGCACGAGGCCTGGAGAAAGCTTACTCAGGGCGCCGAGCGCCCGACGGCGATCCTCACCTAGTTCGAAACTCATACAGATCGCCCTTTCGGGTCATGCACCCGCTCACAGGCGGCGACTACTGTCAGCAGCGGGTTCTGTTGGTGCCGACTCGAGCTCTCAGGTACGCCGTTGCGGCTCTCGCCGCCTGCTTGCTCCTCCTCGGAGCGGGCGGGCTTGCCGATGCGTCGCGACCGGGCCTGGCCGTTGTGCCGGGCACGGCGATCCGCCAGGTCGCCCGCGCTGAGGTGGTGGGGCATGTGGATGGGCGGCAGCAGCTCGATGTCGTCGTCACCCTGAAGCCGCGGAACGCCGACGTCCTCGCCGACCTCGCCGCGCGCTCCAGCGGACGCGCACCGCTCTCGGCGCGGCAGATCCAGGCTCTCTTCCTGCCGACGAAGGGTGACATCGCGGCCGTCCGCTCATATCTCGCCGCGCAGGGGCTGCGGTTTCGGTCCGCGAAGGGCTTGACCCTCTCGTTCACAGGCGACGCTGCCTCAGCCGAGCGGGCGTTCGGTGTCCACCTCAACCGCTATCGCGAAGCCCGCGGCCGCGCGTTCCGTTCTTCCGATGGGCCGCTTCGGCTTCCCAAGCCGCTCGCCGGCCGGGTGGCGGCTGTGGACGGTCTCGACACATTCGCGCGCTACCGGCCGGCCGTGGAGCTCTCTCCGAGCGCCGTGACTCCGACCCCTACCTGCGCGTCGTCATCGACCGGCCCGACGGCTTACAAGGGTGCCCACGGCGGCTATCTTCCCGCCGACCTCGCGGCCGCCGGGGCGTATGACTTCGAACCCCTTCTCGATGCCGGCGCCGACGGCGACGGTGAGGCGATCGCGTTCGTCGAGTACTCGTACTACCTCTCCTCGAACGTGACGAAGTTCAAGAACTGCTTCGGCCTGACCACGCCGATCACCAACAAGTACGTCGGCGACCAGACCTTCGACCTCACCGACCAGCCCGAGGTCGTCCTCGACCTCCAGGTCGCCCTCGGCGCAGCACCGCACTTGGGCGCGGCCTACGTCTACATGGCCAAGAACACCGTCTCGATGGCCACGATGCTGAACCAGATCGTCGCCGACCAGGCCGCGACGAACGTTCACGTCATCAGCATCAGCTGGGGCCTCTGCGAGCAGTTACTGCCTCCCTCCGAGCTCTCGGCGGTGAACAGCGCCCTGCAACTCGCTGCCGTCGCGGGAATCTCGGTCTTCTCCGCCTCCGGCGACTTCGGGTCGTCCGACTGCTATCCGTACGCTGGCGGTGCGGCGGTCGACGATCCTTCGTCACAGCCGTTCGCGACGGCGGTCGGCGGCACGACTCTCGACCTCTCCAGCGGCCGGAGCGAGGTCGTCTGGAACGGCGGAAGCGACGGCGGCAGCGGTGGAGGCGGTCTCTCGATGCTCTGGGGAATGCCGTCGTGGCAGAGCTCCGCGAACGTCGTCGGCTCGGATTCCTCGGGCGACCCATGCGGGCTTTCGGGCGGCTACTGCCGCCAGGTGCCCGACGTCGCGCTGAACGCCGATCCGCAGACCGGGTACATCATCTATTGCACCTGGCCGTCCAGCGTTTGCTCCGGCTGGCTCAAGGTGGGCGGTACGAGCGCCGCAGCTCCGCTGTTGGCCGGGATCACGGCAGACGCAAACGAGTACTCGCTCGCAAACGGCGGACAGCGACTCGGCTTCGCGAGCCCCTTCCTCTACGACCGCTTCGCGAACGCGAGCCCCATGTTCGTCGATATCGACACGGGGACGAACGACATCCTCTCCCTCGGGAAGTACTCCGCCGGTGCCGGCTACGACATGGCGACGGGACTGGGCTCGATCGACGGGCTCCAGTTCGCTCAGGAGCTGGCGGCCTATACGCCGGCCGCTCCGCCGGAGCAGGGGCAGCCGACCGTCCTGACTGCGAGCCCGACGAAGAACAAGTCCATTATGTTCGGCCAGTCAGTCACGTTCTCAGGAGTCCTCAAGCAGAGCGGAAGCGGTACGCCGCTCGCCGGAGAGGTCGTCTGGCTCGAGGTCGACTACGGCCGGGGCGGCGGACAGGCGTGGCGCGACGTGACCGACAGCACCGGTCACTGGAGCGTCACCCTCGGCAGGGCCTTGAGCGAGCGGCTTCGGTGGGTCGCCTTCTATCTCGGCGGGGAGAATTACCTTCCGGCGAAGAGCGCGAGCCATCTCGTCTACGTCCATCCGAAGATCGGCTTCTCCTCGAGCGCGCGGAGGGTGAACGGCCACTACGTCGTCCGCCACAACGTCGTCTTCGACGTGTTCGGCGTCTCGCACCCCAACATGGCCGGCCAAACCGTCTACCTCGAGTGGCGCTCGGCGTCGAGCTCACGCTGGAACTTCGGCGCCTACCTGCATTTCGACGCGAACGGCCGAGCCGCGGTCAGCGGCCAGTTCCGCGGAGCCGGGCGCTACTACATGCGGTGGCGCTACACGGGTTCGACGAGCAAGCCCTGGTTGTCGGGCCACTCGGCGTCGAAGCTCTTCGTCGTTTCCTAAGGAGTAGGGCACCATAAGGTGCCCCGAGTGCGCTGGAGAGGACTTGAACCTCCACGGGCTATTCGCCCACAAGGCCCTCAACCTTGCGCGTCTACCAATTCCGCCACCAGCGCGCGGAGCGAATTGTAGCGGCAGCCCCCGGTTGACTCCGTCCGCCCACGCCGCTACCTTGTATCGAACATCTGTTCGACCAGCGAGGTGCGGGAATGCTCAGCAAGCGACAACGCGAGATCTTCGATTTCGTCGTCGAGTACGCCGACAAGCACGGGTACCCGCCGACCGTCCGTGAGATCGGTGAGGCGGTCGGGCTTGCCTCGCCGTCGACCGTCCACGCCCACCTGGCCAATCTGGAGCGGGCCGGCCACCTGAAGCGAGATCCAACCAAGCCGCGCGCCCTCGAGGTCATCGGACGCGAGCGGCCGGCTGCCGTGCGCGCCGTCTCGGCTGCGCACCAGGCTGCACGCCTCCCCCTGGTCGGCGAGATCGCTGCAGGCGGACCGCTGCTCGCCGAGGAGAACATCGAGGACTACCTCGCCGTCCCCGAGCCGTTGTCGGCCGGTGACGAGGACTTCCTCCTGCGCGTCAAGGGGGACAGCATGATCGAGGCCGGGATCCTGGAAGGCGACTACGTCGTCGTCCACCGCCAGCAGACCGCCCGCGACGGCGACATCGTCGTGGCGCTCGCCGGCGACGACGAGGCTGCCGATGAGGCGACGGTCAAGCGCTTCTTCCGGGAGAACGGGCGCATCCGGCTGCAGCCTGAGAATTCCGCGCTCGATCCGCTCTACCCGGATCACGTCCAGATCCTCGGGAAGGTCACGGGGGTGTTCAGGACGCTGCGATGAGCGAGCTCGTGCAACTCAACCGGACACTTGATCAGGAGCTCCTCGCGCTCATGCGCGGAGCCAGCCTGGAGTGCCCCGTGTGCGGGGAGTTCGTGCTCCACGTGCGCACCGGAATCGCGTGTCCCGAGTGCGGGGCGAGCTTCCAGGCGACGGGAGAATCGCGGCTACAATTTGACTTGCAGGCCGGGTGATCGCGGGCCGCGCAAGCGGTCCGAGGAAAGTCCGGACACCGTAGGGCAGGACGCTGGGGAAATCCCAGGCGGCGAAAGCCGACGGAAAGTGGCACAGAAAGGAGACCGCCAGCGGCGAAACGTACTCTCCGGAGACGCCGAAGGTAAGGGTGAAACGGTGGGGTAAGAGCCCACCAGCGCCGCGGTGACGCGGCGGCTAGCTAAACCCCGTCCGGTGCAAGGCGAACAGGCTCCGCTCGTAGGCTGCCCGCCGAGGAGCCGGGTGCGCTGCTCGAGCCGTCGGGAAACCGGCGGCCTAGACGGATGGTCACCCCCGACAGAATCCGGCTTACAGGCCTGCTAAAGCGAAGTCCCGCGAGATCGGGACTTCGCCAGTTAAGGAGGGGGGTTCGTTCGGCGAAACAAGCTCAAAGGAGCTACTCTCCGGCGGCCCCGCGGCCTGAATCTGCGGGAGGCCGGGACTGAGAAATCACACGGGAGGGACAACTTTGAGCACAGCTACGCGATGGCGGTCGCGTGCGGTCTGGGTGGGCGCGATGCTCGCGGCTGAGCCCGAACGGCAGCTACATCCTCGCTGCCACCCACGGCCGTGGTCTCTGGAAGATCGCGACGCCGTAAAGGCTCTGCTTAGCGGTGAACTGGAGCGTCCCGCAAGGGTCCGCTCCGTTTCTACGGCTTGCCTTTACTCAGGGGTCACGTAGGCGGCCGTGATCCCGCCGTCCACGAGGAACGTGGCGCCGTTCACGTAGGACGACTCGTCGCTCGCCAAAAACAGCGCCCCGTATGCGATTTCCTTGGCCTGAGCGAGCCGGCCCATCGGGACGTGGACGAGCCGGCGCTCGAGCGCTCCAGGAGTCTCGGAGAAGAGCCGCATGAGCAGCGGCGTCTCGACCGGGCCGGGACAGAGCGCGTTGATGCGGACTCCCTGCCGTGCAAACTCCACCGCGAGCTCGCGGCTCATCGAGAGCACTGCGCCCTTCGAGGCCGTGTAAGAGATCTGCGACGTCGCCGCCCCGGCAAGGGCGACGAAGGACGCGACATTGATCACCGAGCCGCCACCGCGCCCGAGCAGATGCGGAATCCCGTACTTGCAGCAGAGGTAGACGCCCTTCGTATTGACCGCCTGAACCCGGTCCCAGGCGTCGGGGTCTGTCTCGAGGATCGAGCTGTCGTCGGCGGGCATGATCCCCGCGTTGTTGTAGAGAACGTCGATCCCGCCGTACCGCTCAGCGGTGGTGCGGTACATGTCCTGGACGCTCTCGGCGCTGGTCACGTCGACCTTCTGGAAGAAAGCGTCACGGCACTCAGCCGCCGTCTTTTCCCCCTGTTCCTCGGCCACGTCGGCGACGCAAACGCTGGCGCCCTCCCCCGAGAAGAGGATCGCGGCTTCGCGCCCGATGCCGCCCGCGGCGCCGGTGATGACGGCGACTTTGCCATCCAGTCGTCCCATGCGGACGCCGAGCTTAACTGGACAGGTCTGCGAACACGCGATCGAGCCGACGCCAGCGGTCGTCGACGGCCTGTGTCTTCGAGCCGCTGAACCAGACCAGCACGACGTTGCTTCCGTACCGCTTGTAGGCGATCCACGTCCCGCTGTTCGAGTCGAGCTCCCAGTAGACGCCGTCGCTGCCGCGGTCGAGCGGCTTCTTCGTCGTCTTGTCGCGGAGCAGCGACCCGAGCGCCGCCAGGTGGTCCGACTTCCCTACGTAGACCGAGAAGATCCCGTACTGCGCCACCTCGCTCGGGGATTCGTTCAGCCCCAGGCCGAGCTGTTCCCATGCCTCGTCCGGCACGGCAGCCCGCTGCAGCTCCTTCCCGGTCGATGTCTTGAACTTCTGTACGACCTGACCGGGCGTGACGATGGTCGCCTCGGGGCTGGATTCACCGCCGCATCCGGCCAGCAGGAGGCCAAATGCCAAGCATGCAAAAGCGAGAGCGGCGACGACGATACGCTTCACGTTCGGAAAGGGTAGGGAGTGGGTCCGACGCCCGACCCGACGCTCAGTCGGCCCGGCCCGCTTCTTCCTGCTCGGGGGCTCGCGACGCGCAATATGCACAGAGGCAGCGGCCTTCGCGTGTCTCCACCCAACCTGGCGGCAATTCACCTGCGTGGCGCCCATGCTCACTCACTTGTTTCCCGCACTCGCAGACGTACACAACCGAGAGGTGAGCGAGGAGGTCCGGTGAGCCGTACGCGATCGGCACGGTGACGTCCAAATGCTACTCCGTTGCGAAGTAGACGTTCTTGATCTCGGAGTAACCCTCCAGGGCTTGCATTCCGAGCTCGCGGCCGAAACCCGACTGCTTGAAGCCGCCGAACGGGGTCGAGACACGCACCGAGCTATTCGAGTTGATGGAGAGGACGCCGGAGTCGATCCCCCGCGCGACCCGCAGGGCGCGGGCTCCGTCGCGCGTCCAGATCGACCCTGAGAGCCCGTACGGAGTCGCGTTCGCGAGCGTGATCGCTTCTCGCTCGTCCTCGAAGGGGATGACGGCGGCGACCGGCCCAAACACCTCCTCACGCGCGACACGGTCGTCGTTCGAGGCCTCCACGAGAGTGGGAGGGAACCAGAAACCGGGGCCACCGGGAACGTTGCCACTGAAGACAACATTACCGTCGACGTAGGACGACACCCGTTCGCGCTGCTCGGCCGAGATGAGCGGGCCCATTTCGGTCTGCTCGTCTCTGGGGTCTCCGACCTTCACTCCGCTCGTCGCGGAGACGAGCAGCTCGAGGAAACGGTCGTAGACCGACCTCTGCACGAAGATCCGCGAGCGCGCGCAGCAATCCTGACCGGCGTTGTCGAAGACGGCATAGGGGGCTGCCGCCGCCGCCCTCTCGAGATCGGCGTCGTCGAAGATAACGTTCGCCGACTTGCCCCCGAGCTCGAGGGTGACGCGCTTGATCGTTTCCGCGGCCCCCTTCATGACCTCGCGGCCGACCTCGGTGGAACCAGTGAAGCCGATCTTCGCCACGTGCGGGTGCGCCACGAGCCGGCGGCCGACGACGGATCCCTTGCCAACGAGCACGTTTACGACCCCCTCAGGGATTCCGGCCTCGTCCATCAGCTCCTTGAGCCTCAGCGCGGACAGGGGCGTCAGCTCCGCCGGCTTCAGCACCACGGTGTTCCCGCAGGCGAGCGCGGGGCCCAGCTTCCAGCTCGCGATGTTGAGCGGAAAGTTCCACGGGACGATGAGGCCGACGACCCCGAGGGGCTCGCGAAAGGTCAAGTCGACCCCCCCTGCGACGGGGATCGTCTCGCCGTGGTGCTTGTCGACGGCCCCCGCATAGAAATGGAAGACCTCCGCGACCATGCCGACCTCGGCCCGGGCGCCCGTGATCGGCTTGCCCACGTTGTCGGACTCGATGCGGGCGAGCTCCTCTGCGTTCTCCTCGACGAGAGTGGCCACCCGCCGGAGCAGCTTCGCCCGGCCCGCCGGCGGTACCGCACGCCAGGTCGGGAACGCGGACTTCGCGCGGGCGATCGCCTCGTCCGCCTGCTCGACGTCGGCCTCGTCCAGCTCGACGATCGTCTCCTCGGTAGCTGGATTCAGGACGGAGAGGCGTGTCACCGCCGGGCCTCGTGGTAGTCGCCCGCTTCGTCGACCAGCGCCTTGAAGAGAGCGAAGTCCTCGCCCGCCTCGGGATGCCAGAGGACGCCGAGCGCAAAGCGGCGAGATGGATCCTCCAGCGCCTCGACCGTTCCGTCCTCGGCGCGTGCCGCTTCGCGCAGTCCCTCGCCGAGCCGTCCGTACCCCTGGTGGTGGTGGCTCTTCACCGGCGCGTGGTCGCCGAGGATCTCCTGCGCGCGCGTGCCTTGGACGAGGTCGACGTCGTGGTCGGCGAAGACGCCGGGCGTGTGCTTGTGCTTCTCGTCGCCGACGACATCCGGGAGGTGCTGAACCAGGTCACCGCCACGCACCACGTTCAGGACCTGGCTGCCACGGCAGACCGCGAGCACGGGCATGTCGCGTTCGAGCGCCGCTTCGAGGAGCGCGATCTCGGCCCGGTCCCGCTCGGGCACGACGTCGTTCGTCTGCGCATGAGCGTCTTGCCCATAGAGCTCGGGATCGAGATCGGAGCCTCCGGAGAAGAGAAGCCCGTCCACGGCGTCGAGTGTCTCCTCGATCCCGTTCATGCTGGGTGGCACGAGAAGCGCGCGGCCCCCGGCCTCCTCGACGGCACGCACGTAGGAGGCTGGGATCAAAGCGGCGTCCTCCTCCCAGACGCCGAAGCGCGCCGAGGTCAGGTACGTCGTGATGCCGATGACGGGATGCCTAGCCACGCTCGTACATTCGCTCCCGCTCGTAGCACGTGACGACCTCGTCGAAGAGGCGCTGCTCCGTGCGCGCGTAGTTCAGGTAGTGGTCGACGACGTCGTCGCCGAGCGCAGCTCGGGCCATTGTCCCGTTCTCCAGTGCCGAGACGGCCTCCCGCAGGGAGTGCGGGAAGCGCTCGGCATCGGACTCATAGGCGTTCCCCTCGAGCGGGGGCGACAGCTCGAGACCGTTCTCGATCCCGTAGAGGCCCGCCGCGAGCAGAGCAGCGAAACCGAGGTACGGGTTGACGTCTCCGCCGGGAATCCGTGTCTCGGCGCGCAATCCCGGGCCATGGCCCACGATCCGGAATCCGCACGTGCGGTTGTCGTGTCCCCAGGCGAGCGTTGTCGGCGCCCAGCTGCCGGCGGCGTAGCGCTTGTACGAATTGATGGTCGGCGCGAGGAAGATCGCCAGCTCCTTCAGACAGGCGATCTGCCCCGCCAGGTACTGCTTGAAGAGGTCGGACTCGCCGGCGAAAGCGTTTTCACCGTCGCGCCACAGGCTGGAATGGATGTGGCACGAGTTCCCGATCCAGGTGTGGTCGGGCTTGGCCATGAACGTGATCGAGCAGTCGTTGAGGTGCGCGATCTCCTTGGCGCCGTTCTTGTAGATGGTGTGGTTGTCGGCCATCGTGACGGCGTCGTCGAAGCGAAAGTTGATCTCTTGCTGGCCCGGCCAAGCCTCGCCCTTCGAGGTCTCGACCCGAATCCCGGCGCCCTGCATCCCGTTTCTGATCTGCCGGATGAGCGGCTCGTCGTACGTTGTGGCGAGGATGTGGTAGTCGAGGATGTACGGGACCGACGGAGTCAGCCCGCGATAGTGCTTCTCGTGCGCCTCTGCGTACGTCTCCCTGAGAAGATAGAACTCGACCTCCGAGCCGAACATGGGGCGGAAGCCGAGCTCGGCGGCGCGTTCCACTTGCCGCTTCAGAACCTGCCTTGGTGACGGATTGACCGGCTTGCCGTCGTGCCAGAGGACATCCGCCAGCACGAGTGCTGTGGCCTCCAGCCAGGGAATCGGGCGCAAGGTCGCGAGGTCCGGCGCGAGCGCGAAGTCGCCGTATCCCTGCTCCCAGCTCGCGATGCCGTATCCCGGGATCGGATCCATCTCCATGTCCAACGCGAGCAGGTAGTTGCACCCCTCGACGCCGTGCTCGGCGACCTGCCCTTCGAGGAAAAACTCGCCGTGCAGCCGCTTGCCCATGAGGCGGCCTTGCATGTCCGTGAAGGCGACGATGACCGTGTCGATCGAGCCGTCGCCGATCGCCTTCTCGAGATCTTTCAGTTCCACGCAGTCCTCACTGGTTGACACATGGGATGGGCCGAGAGCATAAATACGCCGCACCCATCGACAGAGAGGAATGCGGATGAGCATCGAAGAGCGTTCGGCACGCCCTGAGGATCTGAGCGACGACGAAACGGTTTTGCACGGGCTCGGCTACGCGCAGGAGCTCTTCCGCGCGATGGGCGGCTTTCGCAACTTTGCGATCAGCTTCACGATCATCTCGATCCTCGCGGGATGCTTGACCTCGTACACGATCGCGTTCGAGCACGGGGGGCCGATTGCAGTCACGTGGGGCTGGCTGCTGGTCGGGCTCATGTCGACGATCATTGCCCTGTCGATGGCGGAGATCGCATCGGCGTATCCGACCGCGGGTGGCCTCTACTACTGGGCTTCGAAACTGGGTAGCCCAGGCTGGGGCTGGGCCACCGGCTGGTTCAACCTCATCGGGCAGGTCGCGGTCACAGCGGCGATCGGCTACGGCCTCGCCGTCTTCGGCCAGGTGCTGTTCGACTACTGGTTCAACTACTCGCAGCACCTCAACGACTGGTTCGGCGCGTCCTTCAACGCGTCGACGTACATCCTCTATGCCCTCTTCCTGACGGCGGCGGTTCTGATCAACGCGCTTCACATCCGCTACACGTCGGGCCTCAACATGATCTCGGCCTGGTGGCACATGATCGGCGTCGTTGTGGTCGTGGGCGTGCTGATCATCGTCCCTGACCACCACCAGTCGCTGAGCTATGTGTTCACCGAGAAGGTGAACAACTCCGGCTTCGGCGGGACGACGGTGTCGTTCGGGAACCCGGCCTTCTGGTTCGTATTCGGGCTCGGCCTCCTGATGGCTCAGTACACGATCACCGGGTTCGACGCCTCCGCACACACGGCTGAGGAGACGAACAAAGCGTCACGCGGCGCGGCGGTGGGCATGTGGACGTCGGTCTTCGTCTCCGTCGTCTTCGGCTTCATACTCCTCGTTGCGGTCACCTTCGCGATTCCGAGCACGAACGAGGCACTGAAGACCGTCAACGCGCTCCTCCCGATCGTCCCGTGGATCTGGGCAACGTCGATGAGCCAGCGCTGGGCGGAGTTTCTCCTCTTCATCTGCGTGGTGGCCCAGTTCTTCTGTGTCACCGCCTCCGTGACCTCGGCCTCGCGAATGATGTTCGCGTTCTCGCGCGACCGCGCCGTGCCGGGCCACCAGCTCTGGCGTCGGATCGCGCCGAATCGTGTACCTGTCTTCTCCGTCATCGGCGTCTCGCTCTTCGCCGGGATCCTGATGATCCCGGCCGTCTGGAACTACTTCATCGGCTACGCGGTCGGGACGGCGATCGCGGTGATCGGCCTCTACATCGCGTTCATCCTCCCGGTCTACCTGCGCTGGAGGAAGGGCGACAGCTGGGATGCTCCGAGGGCCTGGACCCTCGGCCGCCATTACAAGTGGCTCGACCCGATCTCCATCATCTGGGTGGCGATCGTCTCGATCCTCTTCATCTTCCCGCTGTACAAGATCGGCCTCCCGTGGGTGGACGGGTTCGACTGGCAGTTCACGAACTACACGGTCATCTGGTTCGCCGCGATCGGCCTGATTTTCGGCGGTTGGTGGGCACTGTCCGCCAGGCGCTGGTTCAAGGGGCCGGTCCGCATGACGGAGGAAGAGATGGCCGCCCGCGAGCGGGGGGTCGGCGAGGTCGCGCCCGGGATCGCTCCCGCCGGCCAGTAGGTCTAGTTACTCAGCGTCGCCGCCGAGGTACTCAGCGAGCACCCCGGCGGCGACGCGGCGACTCTGGTCGGCGGCCCAGCCGGCAAAGCCCGGCTTCGCCCGCCTGACGACGCTCGCCGCACGATGCAGGGCTCGCGGCCCCTCGCCGTACTACAGTCGTACTGTCTCGGGCCCGCTCGCCGTGCCTCCTTTGCGAGCGCCGCCCCAGAGCCCCCGCGGTGCTAATCGCTTCCCAGCTGGTCTGCTAAGAGTCCTGCCGCATACGCGCGCCACGCGACGTCCGGTGCATCGATGAGCCCGTGCACCGCCTCGCTCGTATGCGGGAGGCCCTGCACCTGCAACCGTAGTTCGAGTAGGCCCCGCTCGAGCTCAAGCTGGCGGTCGACCGTCCGCAGCTCTTCCGCAAGCGCCGAAACAGCACGCCCGTCCAGATCAAGACCGCGCTCGGGATCTCCGCCCGCAGCCAGGAGGAACAGCGCGCGACGCGCCGCTCCGCGCACGTCGTCCGGATCGATCTGAACGTCGGCGCCGGCCATTGTGGCGAGGACGATCAAGCCGACGGCAAGATTTTCCGTGCCTGTGTCCCCCGCCAGCGAGCGCTCGAGCTCGCGGAGCCATGGCGCGGCGCTCACCGTTCTTCGAGCCAGAGCGCGAGCGCGGCGATCGAGGACGCGTCGGATAACCGGTCGAGCACGCTGACGAGCGGCACCCGTTCCGTCTCGACGTCCTCGTCCTCGTCGAGCACGGCGCCATCGGACGGGGAGAGATCACCCGCGACGAAGACGTGAACGAGCTCCGTGGAGTAACCCGGGGCGGCCCAGAACTGACCCAGTTCGCGCCATTCCCGAGCCTCGAGTGCGCATTCCTCGGCCAGCTCGCGTTTGGCAGCCTCGTCTGCGGTCTCGTTCGGTTCGATCTTCCCGGATGGAAGCTCGATGGTCGGCCCGTTGGCGCCACGCCGGGTTTGTCGCACGCAGACGAGCTGGTCTCCCTCGACGGCCACGATGGTCACCGATTCGGGGTGCTTGACGAACGGGATGTCCACGGGCCGTAGTATCGCCGCGTGCGACCTGAGGAAATCGCGGCCCGCGTCTGGCCGGGAAAGAGCCCCGACCTCGAGCCGCTCGGCGGCGGGATCACGAACCGGAACTTCAAGGTCGTGGTGGACGGCGAGGCGTTCGTCCTGCGAATCGGCGGCAAGGACACGGAGCTGCTCGGGATCGACCGCTCCGTAGAACATGGCGCATCCGTGGTGGCGGCCGAGGCTGGAGTGGGCCCCGAGGTCGTTGCCTTCGTCGAGCCGGAGGGCTATCTGGTCACCCGGTTCGTCGACGGTCGACCGATTCCACCCGAGGAGATGCGCCGTCCGGAGAACGCGGCGCGCGTCGCGGAGACACTCCGCCGGATTCACGACGGGCCCGAGATTCCGGGCCGCTTCGACTCCTTCCGCGTGGTCGAGGACTATGCAGCGACGGCCGAGGAGCACGGCGTGCGCGTGCCGGATGCCTACACCCGAGCGAAGGAGCGTTCCGACGAGATCGAGCACGCCCGCGGCGGACAACAGCTCCGTCCGTGCCACAACGATCTCCTTAACGCCAACTTCATCGACGACGGGACGCGCATCCGGATCGTGGACTGGGAGTACGCGGGCATGGGCGACGTCTTCTTCGACCTCGCCAACTTCTCGATCAACCACGAGTTCGGCGACGAAGAGAACGACGCGCTCCTGCGGGCGTACTTCGGGGAGCTGTGCGCGGAGGACGTCGCCTCCCTCAGGCTGATGCGCTTCATGTCGGACTTCCGCGAGGCGATGTGGGGCGTTGTCCAGCAAGGGATCTCCGAGCTCGACTTCGACTTCGTCGCGTACGCGGACGAGCATTTCGGGCGGCTCGAGCGGACGGCCGCCGAGCCGGCGTTCCGAGAGGCGCTCGCCGCGGTCTAGCTAGTAGCTAGGCCGGTGCCAGCCGGCGCCGGCGGCGAAGGAAGACGACCCCCGCTGCGCCTAAGAGGATCGTGGCCGCGGCCGCCATGCCGATCGGCAGCCAGGCGCCGGAATCACCGTCTCCGGAAACCGCCGTCTCTGGCTTGCTCACGCGAAAGCTCTTGGTGTCGACGAGGAGCAGCGTTCGCTTTCCCTTGACGACGTTCAGGAACCCGCCGCGTAATCGAAGCCGGAGGAAAGGCAGGTCCTGGCGGCCACCGAGTGCATCGAGGTCGATGCAGTGCGCGTCGGCGTCAACCGTATCGAGGGCGTGAACGAAAGGCGTCTTTCCGCCCCCGTCGTAGAGCGTGTACGCCCACCGGCCGTCGGGGCTCGAGACGCGCGCGATGGGGCTGCCTCGCATGTCTTCGTCAGGCTCAGTACGGTCGACGACGGGCTCGGGGAGGAGCGCCCCGCTCTGGACGTCGTAGACGCGGACGGCGTATCTCGTCGGATCGCGCGGCGAGAGGTAGTTGATGAAGTAGAGGAGCGAACCGTCGGGCGAGATGGCGTCGAATGCGAAGTCGCCTTCGAGGACTACTTTCTGGCGGACGAAGAGCCCGGGCACACTCATCACCAGAAACTCCGTGTTCTTGCGAGGGTAGGTCGCCCGCCACTGGATGAGCACGAGGGTCTTTCCGTCGGCGGACAGGCCGACGGGCGCTCCCTGGTAGCCGACGGCGGGAATCCCGAAGCGGTTGGGGAGGTACTTCTCCGCGACGATGCGGCCGCTTGGCGCGATCCGAAGGAGCAACGCCACCGTCGGGCTGTTGACGATCACGTAGCGATAGCCGGTCGGTGTCACGACTCCACCGAGCCCGGCGGTCTCGACGACGCTCGGGCCGCCGTCGGCTCGGGCCGTCGGCGCGAGCAGGCCGGCAACGAGGAGGATGAGGACGGCACGTCGCATGGCATTAGTACGAGCGTGCGCTCCTCGAGGTCCATAGGGTTCCGCCCTTGAAGCAGGCGGCTCGGGCGGTCGTCGTCGGCGGCGGCGCCGGCGGCGCCTCCATCCTCTACTGGCTCACTCGCGTGGGGTGGGACGACGTCGTCCTCTGCGAGCGCGCGGATCTGACGAGCGGATCGACCTTTCACTCTGCGGGTCTCGTCGGCCAGCTGCGCGGCTCGCTCAGCCTGACGAAGATGATGATGAACTCGGTCGAGCTCTATCGCCGGCTGGAGGAGGAGGTCGGGCTCGAGACCGGCTGGCATGAAGTCGGGTCACTCCGGCTCGCGTCCTCGGAGGAGCGCATGCAGGAACTGCGCCGCCAGGCGGGGTGGGCGAAGACGTTCGGGCTGCCCCTCGAGCTCGTCTCCGCGGAGGAGGCG
>DASXSE010000113.1:0-1816 GCA_036506175.1 Gaiellaceae bacterium | reverse complement strand
TCGATGACCGCTTCCATGCGGTCGGCGTTCGTGACGAAGTACGCCGAGATGTATCCGCGGTCGATCTGCATACCTTCGACGAACTCGGTCTCGAACAGCAGACCCTTGGACTCCTCGACGGTGATGACGCCCTCGCGGCCGACCTTGTCCATCACGTCCGCGATGAGCTGACCGATCTGCTCGTCAGCGGCGGAGATGGTCGCGATCTGCGCGATCTCGGCCTTTCCCTTGACTTCCTTCGCCTCGGCCTTGATGGCCTCGACGACCGCCGCGCCACCCTTCTCGAGGCCCCGCTTCAGGAGCATCGGGTTGGCGCCCGCGGCGATGTTGCGAAGACCTTCGTGCACGATCGCCTGAGCGAGGACGACCGAGGTGGTCGTGCCATCACCGGCGATGTCGTTGGTCTTGGTGGCAGCTTCCTTGAGGAGCTGCGCACCCATGTTCTCGAACGGATCCTCGAGCTCGACCTCACGCGCGACGGTGACGCCGTCGTGGGTCACGGTCGGCGAGCCGAACTTCTTGTCGAGCGCGACGTTGCGACCCTTCGGTCCGAGCGTGGTCTTCACGGCGTTCGCCATGACGTCGACGCCCTGCTTCAGCTTCTTGCGCGCCTCATCGGTGAATACGAGTTGCTTTGCCATACTTCCCTCTCCCTATTCCTCGATGCGCGCGAGGACGTCCTTCTCCGACAGGATCAGGTACTCCTCGCCATCGAGCTTGAATTCGGTTCCGGCGTACTTCTGGTAGAGGACGCGCTCGCCCTCTTTCAGCTCGACCGGGATGCGCTTGCCGTCCTCATCACGGTCGCCTGGGCCGATCGCGAGAACGCGGCCTTCCATCGGCTTCTCTTTCGCCGTGTCGGGAAGGAAGATCCCACTCTTGGTGGTCTCCTCACGATCGAGGGCCTTGATGACCACGCGGGATCCGAGCGGCTTGAGCTTGATCTTCTCTGCGACTGCTGGCATTCGAATTCCCCCTTCTCTTTCGCCCGTGCCGGTGCCCGGCTGGGGCCGTCGTGTGGATTAGCACTCGCCCGGGTTGACTGCTAAGACTGTAGGCAGGGCCGAAAAGCCTGTCAAGGCGAGCGGTCGCTAGGTTTCGGTGGCCGCCACCGGTCCCTCGGCCTCCGCCCCGTCCCTGCGCGGCCTGCGCGTCGCGCAGCCGCCCAGCCAACACGCGAGCGTCGTCAGGCCCCGCGGGGCAGCGAGGCGCGTGCTGCGATCGAAACCGGTCGGCCTGTCGGCCGGCTCCACCGCCATGTCAGCGCACGGTGGGCATGCGTGTCGCCCTTGTCGCCGCTTTCGCGGCGAATGCAGCCCTAGCGCTCGCTGGGGCGTGCGTTCGACGGCACCGCGACCGGCTGACGCGCGGCAGCCTCGCGGCGCTCGTCCTCGATCATCGCGGTGAACGCGTCCACCGCGATCTCGCGCCACTGCGTGCCTCGGCAACGGAGCAGCTCGGCGCGCACCTGCTCCCACCGCATACCTTTGCGATACGGGCGGTCGCTGGTCATCGCGTCGTACGTATCGGCGACCGAGATGACCGAGACCTCGAGTGGAAGCTCGTCGCCCTGCAGGCCCCGCGGATAGCCCTTGCCGTCGTGACGTTCGTGATGGGCGAGCACGAGCTCCGCGCCCTCCCAGAACTCGGGCAGATGGCGCAGGAGCCGATGACCGATGTCCACGTGCCGACGCATCTCGGCCTGCTCGCCCGCGTCGAGCGGCCCGGCCTTGAGCAACACGGCGTCGTTCGTTCCGATCTTGCCGATGTCGTGCACGCGCGCGGCGTCGCGGATCAGCTCGACCTGCGAGTACTG
>DASXSE010000112.1:0-3824 GCA_036506175.1 Gaiellaceae bacterium | reverse complement strand
CCGCACCGTAGCGGCTCCCTGACCCGGAACCGCTTGGTTGAGCGGAGGGGGAGGGATTCGAACCCTCGATCCGCCTAACGACGGATAACGGTTTTCGAGACCGCCGCATTCGTCCGCTCTGCCACCCCTCCGGCGCAGTGGTTCGAACGCTGAGGCGGAGAAGGAGGGATTCGAACCCTCGAAGGAGGTTATTACCCCCTTAACGCCTTAGCAGGGCGCCGCCTTCAGCCACTCGGCCACTTCTCCGTGAAAAACCATGGTAACAACGCCTTCCTCCGGCCTCGGCGCGCCCTCGGCCAAATCACCCTTCGTGGGGACGGCACCGCCACGAGGCGAAGCGCATGATCTGTTTGCCGGCTCCCCTCACATAACCCCCCGGCGTCTGGCGAGAATTTCGCCCGTTTCGGACTAGCGGCTCCATACATCCGCCGAAGCGGGCCTCGCCATTTAAGGACACTGTTGAGCGCTAGGCTCGTGCGCGTGCGGATCGGCCGCCGCGACGTCCAGGTCACGAATCTCGACAAGATCTACTTCCCCGAGCCCGGGCTCACGAAGGGCGACCTCGTCCGCTACTACCTCGAGGTCGCCGATTGTGTGCTCCCGCATATCCGCAGCCGTCCCATGCAGATGCTCCGCTACCCCGACGGCGTCGACGGTTTTTTCTTCTACCAGAAGCGGGTTCCGGACCCGCACCCGGACTGGCTCGAGACTGTGCACATCGTCTTTCCGGGAAGCGGACGGACGGCGGACTTCCCGGTCGTCACAGATCCGGCCAGCATCGCGTGGATAGTCAATCTCGGCTGCATCGACCTGCACACCTGGCATTGCCGGGTGGACGACGTCGAACGACCGGACTACATGCTCATCGACCTCGACCCCAGCGAGGGCAATCCGTGGTCGAGCGTCCGCGAGATCGCGCTCGTGGTGAAGAAGGTGATGGACGAGCTCGGCTTGCCCAGCTTCCCGAAGACATCTGGCGCAACGGGCCTCCACATCCAGGTTCCGATCAAGCCCGAGCTGCCGTTCACCGAGGTGAGGCGCTTCGCCAAGGCCTTGGCGCAAGAGGTGGAACGGCGCATCGACGACCAGGAGGTGGCGACAACGACCTGGAAGGTCGCCGACCGCCGAGGCGTCTTCGTCGACTACGGCCAGAACGCACGCGACCGGACGATCGCGCAGGCGTACTCGATCCGCCCGACGAAGGACGCGCGCGCCTCGGCCCCGCTCAAATGGTCCGAGGTGGCCAAATCCGATCCGGCCACGTTCACGCTCGAAACGATGCCGGCGCGCGTCAAGAAGCTCGGCGACTTGAACGCCGGGATGTGGCGGCGGAAGACGAGCCTTGTCCCGAGGTTCGAGAAGCTCGGCCTAGAAGCCCCTCAACTGTAGGGTCGCCCTTCTTCGGGCGCGGGCGCACTTGGTCGACCGTGCACGCCTCGGGCTCCTTGTCGGGGCGAAAGCGCAGGAACTTCGTTCCGTGGCGGAAGCGCTGGCCCTGCCACTTGTCGTAGCGCACCTCGACGACGAGCTTTGGCTTCACCGGGCTCCACTCGAGCGTGACGTCGCGCCGCCAGCGGCTGGGCTCGCCGCGCGGGAGACGCTTCGGGTTCTTTCCCAGCAACGGTTTCACGCGCGCGAGGATGTCGTCGCGATGCTTCCCCGCGGCTGACGCCGTGCCCACGTGGCGAAGCTGGCCCTTGGAGTCGTAAAGGCCGAGCATCAGGCTCGCGATCCCCGTCCCCTTGTCGCTCCAGGTCACGCCCATGACGACGCAATCGGCGGTCTGCTCCCGCTTCACCTTCACGACGGCCTCACGCGAGCCCGGCGCGTAGCTCGATTCGAGCCGCTTCGCCACGACTCCGTCGAACCCGGCCCGTTCGAGGCTCTCGACCCAGCTGCGGGCCACCTTCAGGTCCCGTGTAGCAGGGGAGATCGAGAACGGCAGCTTTTCCACTCGCTTCCGGCGCTCCTCGAGCGGCAGCTTGTGGATGGGCTCGCCGTCCCAGAGAAGCGCGTCGAACACCACGAACTCCGCCGGGATCTCGGTTGACAGCTTGTTCACCCGGCTCTCGGCCGGATGCAACCGCATCTGGAGCGAGTCGAAGTCGAGTGCGCCACTGCGGGAGACGACGATCTCGCCGTCGACTGCCGAGCCGGGCGGAAGCCGCTCACCGAGGGCCCGGAGCTCGGGGAAGTAGCGCAGGAGTGGGCGCGCGTTCCGGCTCCAGAGGTGGAGCTCGCCGTCTACGTTCTCGAGGATCCCGCGGAAACCGTCCCACTTCGGCTCGTATTGCCAGCCGTTCGACTCCGGGAGCTCGCGGACAAGCTCGGCCTCCATGGGTGGAAATGGCAGTTTGGGAGAAACCCTTTTGGACACCTCGCCCGTCTAACGCTAACGAGAACCATGCGCCGAGTCGCAATTACAGGAATAGGAGCGGTGACACCGCTCGGCAACGACGCCAAGGCGACCTGGGAGGCTGCCCTCGTCGGGCGAAGCGGGATCGACTACATCAAGGCGTTCGACGCGAGCGAGTACCCGGTCACCATCGCAGGCGAAGTCAAGGATTTCGACCCGAGCGGTCTGGCGGGCGCGAAGGACCTGAAGCGGCTCGACCGCAACGTGCTCTTTGCGCTCGCGGCGGCCAAGGAGGCGCTCGCCGACGCCGGCACAAACGGGTTCCGCCCCGACCGGGTCGGAATCGTACTCGGCTCGGCGATCGGAGGTTTCACCGAGCTCATGAGGCAGGCGGACATCCTCCGCGAGCGTGGCCCCGACCGCGTTTCCCCGACCTTTCTGCCGAATGTCCTCGTCGACTCCGCCAGCGGCCAGCTCGCGATCGAGCTCGGGATCCGCGGCCCGAACTACGCGATCGTCTCGGCCTGCGCCACCGGCTCCCACACGATCGGCGAAGGCGCGGAGCTGATCCGGAACGGTCATGCGGATGCGATCCTCGCCGGCGGCACGGAGGCCTGCATCCATCCGCTCATCCTTGCGGGGTTCACCTCCATGCGCGGATTGGCCGCCGCGAACGGGGATCCCACGCAGGCATCGCGTCCATTCGACGCCATGCGCTCCGGCTTCGTGATGGCCGAGGGTGCCGGAGTCGTCGTCCTTGAGGAACTCGAAGCGGCGCAGGCGCGCGGCGCCGAGATCTACGCGGAGGTGCTCGGGTATGGGGCTTCAAACGACGCGTATCACATGGCCGCGCCGGATCCCGAGTCGGTCGGGGTCGTGGAGATGATGAGGCAGGCGCTCGCTCGCTCCGGGGTCGCTCCGGAGGACATCGACTACATCAACGCCCACGGAACCTCGACGCCGCTCGGGGATGCTGCAGAGACGAAGGCGATCAAGGAGGTCTTCGGCGACCATGCGTACGAGCTCGCGATCTCCTCGACGAAGTCCGTGATGGGCCACACCTTCGGAGCCGCGGGCGCCGTCGAGGCGATCATGTGCGCCCTCGCCATCCGCGACCGGATGCTTCCGCCGACGATCAACTACGCCAACCCCGACCCCGACTGCGACCTCGACTACGTCCCGAACAAGGCGCGCAGGGCCGAAGTGCGGGTCGCGCTCTCGAACGCGATGGGCCTCGGCGGCCACAACGGCTGCGTGCTGCTCGCCCGCGCCTGATCTCCGGCGGCTGTGGACGGTTCGTGACGCTTTTGTCACGGTGCCTGGCACCGGCCAGGTCCGAACCGGACGGGTAGCGGCACGAGGCGCGCGCGGCGCGCGCGAAGCGAGCGCCTTGCCCGGCCCGCGGAGGTGCCGGCTTCGCCGGCGCCTCCGCGGAGGTGCCGGCTTCGCCGGCGCCTCCGCTACGAGG
>DASXSE010000111.1:0-23773 GCA_036506175.1 Gaiellaceae bacterium | reverse complement strand
ACGCGCTTCTTCTCTCCACCCGAAAAACCCTCGTTGAGATAGCGGCCCGCCATTTCCTTCGGCACCTTCAGGGCCTCCATGGCTGCCTGCATCTCCTTGCGGAAGTCGGACACCTTGACGGGGTCGTCCTCGCCGCCTGCCCGAGCCTTGCGAATCGCGTTCACGGCCGAGCGGAGAAAGCTCGCCACCGTGACGCCCGGCACGGCGTGCGGGTACTGGAAGGCCAGAAACAGCCCGCGCTGGGCACGCTCGTCGGCGTCCATCTCGAGGATGCTCTCCCCGTCCAGAAGGATTTCGCCCTCCGTGATCTCGTAGCCCGGATGGCCCATGAGGGCGTAGGCGAGCGTCGACTTCCCGGACCCGTTCGGGCCCATGACAGCGTGCACCTCGTCCGGCGAGACGGACAGGTCGACGCCGCGGACGATCTCCGTGCCGTCCTCGGTCGCAACGTGCAGGTTCTTGATTTCGAGAAGAGACAAAGCTTGTAACAGTCTGTTACTTGGCGAGAGAAGGCTTCCGAGAAGCCCTTGTGACACTCAGTGTAGCGGCTGCCGTTCCGCGTCCTCCCGCTCGTCCTAGCGTGCTATCCTCGGCGGGATGCCAGGAAACATCGGCTGGACGGGCGCCGTCGTCATCATCCTCGTGCTGCTCCTCGTCTTCGGGCCCAAGCGGCTTCCGGAGATGGGTCGCTCGCTCGGGCGCGGCATGCGCGAGTTCAAGGACTCGATCTCCGGCAACGACACGCCTGACGAGGTCGAGCAGCCCCAGTTGACGCAGCCAACGGCAACCGCGACCACGCCGGTGCCGCCCGAGGCGGCCCAGCCCGAGGCGCAGACGCAGCCCGAGAGCGAACGCGTCTCTAGCTAGGCGAGTCTGATGGCGCGCCTGCCGCGTCGCCTGCGCCACGACGAGAGCGTCACGCTCGTCGAGCACCTCGAAGAGTTCCGCTCCCGGCTGGTCGTCTCGCTGATCGCGCTCGGCGCGGCCTTCACCGTCACCTACATCTTCCGGAAGCCGATCCTCGAGTGGCTGAAGGCGCCGCTCCCGGAAGCGCAGCAGAACCACCTGATCACGCTGGATCCGCTGGAGGCGTTCACGACGTCGTTCATGGTCGCCCTCTACGGGGCGCTCGCGATTGCGCTGCCGGTCCTCCTCTGGCAACTCTGGTCGTTCCTCGCGCCGGCCTTCGAGGAGACGAGCCAGAAGGTCGTGGCGCGCCTCGTGGCCGTCGCCACCGGGCTCTTCGTCGGAGGAATGGCCTTCGCGTACTGGGTCGTCCTCCCGGCGGCGATCCCGTTCCTTCTCAACTTCGACAGCGACGTGTACCAGAACGAGATCCGGGCGCGGCCCTACTTCTCGTTCGCCGCGACGACCATCTTCGCGTGCGGCCTGCTCTTCGAGTTGCCCGTTTTCATTCTCGGCCTCGTGCGGCTCGGAATCCTCTCGTCGAGCACGCTTCGCCACAACCGTCGCATCGGCTTCGGCATGTGCATCATCGCGGCGGTGTTGCTGCCCGGCGTCGACATCGTGACGACGGCCCTGCAGGCAGTCCCTATCCTCGCGCTCTACGAGATCTCGATCTGGACCGCGGTCTACTTCGAGAAGCGCTGGGCCGCGCAGATAGCCGCGCGCCGCGAAGCTTTTTTTAGTACCGAGTCGTAACCGGCGCGACCGCGTCCCAGTCGAACGACTCCGCGATCCCACGGAGACGTTCACGCGTGTCGTCGTCGCAGAGCGCGCCCTTAACACCGGCGTCGAAGAACGTCTTCGGATGCAGGCCTAACGAGGCGGCAGCCTCGTATTCGCGCGTGAGATCGGTGTCGAACATCTCGGGATCGTCGGTCGAGAGCGAGCAAGGAATTCCCGCTGCGAGGAGCTCGGGCAGCGGGTGCTCCTGGAGCGACCTCACGACCCCGGTCCGTAGGTTGGACAGGGGAGTGACGTCGAGAACGATCTCGCGGGCGGCAAGCTCTTCGAGCAGCGCCGGATCCTCCACGGCACGAATCCCGTGTCGGACGCGGTCCGCGTGGAGCGCGTCGATCGCTCCCCAGATCGAAGCCGGCCCGACGACTTCGCCGGCGTGCGGGACCGAACCGAGCCCTTCCTCGCGGGCGAGCGCAAAGGCCTCGACGAACTTCTCCGGCGGATGGGGGGCTTCCTCGCCGCCGAGCCCGACTCCGACGATTCCGCGATCGCGATACTTCGCCGCATAGCCGACGAGCTCAACGCCGTCCTCAGGCTCGGCTCCGCGAGTGATGTCGGGC
Source organism: Gaiellaceae bacterium (assembly GCA_036506175.1). Taxonomy (GTDB): domain Bacteria; phylum Actinomycetota; class Thermoleophilia; order Gaiellales; family Gaiellaceae; genus JAIBJP01. The sequence goes on along the minus strand of DASXSE010000111.1, from coordinate 21,509 downwards.
GTGAGGAGGACCTCGACCCCGTGAACCTCGAGGGCCTCCTGGGCGCCGTCGCAGTAGCCGCTGAAGATTTCGTCCCAATCGACTCCGCGCCATGTCCGCTCGATCGGGGAGAAGATCCCCTCGATGTAAACGGCCCCGTGGCGGACGGCCTCCTCTGCGTAGCCGACGACGACGCTGCGGAAATCGTCGGCGCAACGCAGCGCGTTCGTCGTGAGAATCCAGACCTCGATGAAGTGGTCGAAGTCCCGGTAGCGATAGAGCTCCCTGATCCCTTCGACATCCTCGGCGGGAAGCGCGTAGCCGTTTCGCCGCGCGATCTCGAGCAGCGTCTCGGGCCGGACGGTCGCCTCGAGATGCACGTGCAACTCGATCTTTGGGTACAGGGGCGGCGTTTCTTTCTCGGTATCCTGCACAGCCGCGGAGCCTACCGAGTGGGCGACGATCTCAAGGAGGAGTGATTTGGCACGAGCTCAAGCGCAGCGCCGCAGACGCGCGCGCTCGCATGCTCAGAAAAGTGCCCGCAGCGCCGAAGACCTCATGTTCTTCCCCAAGCTTCGCCGTCGGGCGAAGTGGGTCTTCCTCCTCCTCGCAATCGCGTTCGCGATCGGCTTCGTCGCGTTCGGCGTCGGGACCGGAGTGGGCGGCACGAGCATCGGTGACATCCTCAGAGAGGTCATCGGGCAGCACAACGCGACTTCCAACGTCGACGACGCGCGCAAGAAGGCTCTCGCCAATCCCGATGACGCCGCTGCCCAGCTCGCCTACGCAAACGCACTCCAGGATCACGGCCGGCTGCAGGAAGCAGTCACGGCACTGCAGGCGTATACGGCGCTGAAGCCGAAGGACACGGACACGCTCCGCCAGCTCGCCAACCTCTGGGGTTCTCTGGCGGCGAAGGCACGTCAGGACTACGACGCAGCGCAGGCCGACGCACAGCAGGTCTCGGCCGTTGGGACCTTCGCCGCGCCGAGCAGCGACTTCCTCAAGCAGGTGGAGCAGAACACGATCGCTCAGGACCTCGCCGCGGAGGCCGACGCGCGCGCCGGCCGGGCGCAGACCCGCGCGCAGAACGCAGCGGCTCAGCAGGAGCGTGTCTACGAGCAGCTGACCCTGCTCGTACCCGACGATCCGAGCCTCTTCCTCTCGCTCGGGATCGCCGCGCAGCAGGCGAACGACGCGACGTCGGCGATCGCCGCGTACAAGCAGTTCCTGAAGCTCGCGCCGAACGATCCGAGCGCACCACAGGTCAAGCAGCAGATCCAGCTGCTCGAACAGTCGCTGAAGTCCAGCTCCCTGCTTCAGCCGAGCGGTTAAGGTACGCGGCGGCTACGACAAGGGGGCGCATGAACTTCGACGTCAAGACAGACCAGCTCGGCAGCGACGCCTACGTCATCTCCCTCTCGGGCGAGGTCGATCTTTACACCGCCCCTGAGTTCAAGCAGCAGCTCCTCGAGGTGATCGGCCACGGCGCCAAGGAAGTGATCGTCGACTTCAGCGACACGACCTTCATCGACTCGACCACGCTCGGCGTCCTCGTCGGAGGTGTCAAGCGACTGCGGCCGAATGGCGGCCGGCTCTCGCTCGTCTGCAGCGACCGTAACATCACGAAGATCTTTGAGATAACCGGCTTGAACAAGGTCTTTCCGATCTACGGGTCGCGTGACGAAGCAGTCGAGGGCGTCGGCCAGGGGGCAGAGGCGCAGACCTAGGCGTTGCACTGGGGCCGCCTCTTTCTCGTGCCGGTCGCGGCGGCGTTCCTGGTCGCCGGCTGCGCGGGTCGCGCGGTCGATTCCAAGGGCGCCGACCTGAACCAGGGCAAGACGCTGTTCGCCAAGGAGTGCGGCGGTTGCCACACGTTGGCCGACGCGGCAACAGCGGGCACGGTCGGGCCTAACCTCGACGACTCCTTCCGCGCCGCCCGCTCGAAGGCCGGCGGTAGCTTCGACGAAAGCACGTTCTTCCAGATCACCTTGGATCAGATGCGACTTGCCGCGCCACCGATGCCACATTTCGACGAAGAGCCTCAGAAGCTCTCCGAGCAGCAGCTCGTCGACGTGGCGGCCTACGTCGCGTCCGTCGCCGGCAAGCCGGTTCAGCAGCAGCCAGCTGGTGGCGCGACCGGCGGGACGACCGGTGGCACGACCGGCGCGACCACGACCGGGACGACGACCGCCCCGTAGCTCAGCTGGTGGCCCTCGAGCGCTCGTGCTCGAGGTCGACGACGACATGCGTGATGGGCACGTCGAAGCGCTCCCGCGCCCGACGGATCAACTCGCTTTCGAGCCAGTTCGAACGCCCAGGAGGATGGGTGGAGATGATGATCTCGTCGGCACCGAAAGTCCGTAGCGCGTCGTCGATCGCCTGCATCGGGTCGTCGTCCCCGACCTCGCCGTGGGCCGCGACGCCCTCTGCAGCGAGGGCTCCGAGCGATTCGTCCAGGCGGGCCTGCGCGCGCTCGCGCGCCGCGTCCTCGTCAGAGGTCCAGTGGCGGAGGCGGGAGTTGAGGGCAGGGGAGACGACGAGCACGTCGCATGGCCCGCCCTCCGTGCGGTGCACGATCTCCCCGCGCAGTGCGCGTCCGGCCACCGTCTCGTTGGCGACGACCAACACCCGCTTCGGCTCGCCCGGCCCGGCGCGGCGGCGGTCCCACACCGCGGGCTCCGTGACCTTCGGCTCCGACTTCATGTAGAAGCCGACGCCTATGCCGACCCCAAGCGCGAGGAAGACGCCGAGTGCAACCCACCGGTCGCCGAGCGCGCCTGCGAGCGCCACGGCACCGAAGAGCACCAAGCACACGATCACGAACGAGAAGGCTTCTGCCTCCGTCCGAATCGGGTTCCTCATGACGGCCTCCTAGAGGACGTAGACCGTGGTGTACACCACAATCCACATTACGTCCACGAAGTGCCAATAGATCCCGGGGATCTCGACACCGAGGTGGTCGTGCGGAGCAGGACCGTAGTGTCCCCGCACCGAGCGGATGAGCGCGTAGAGCAGAAGGTTGAGGCCGACGAACACGTGCGCGCCGTGGAGCCCGGTGAGACCGTAGAACGTCGATCCGAAGGCGAGGTCGTGCGGCGCGAAGCCGATGCGCGTGTACTCGCGGGCCTGAATCAGGAGGAACGTGAGGCCGAGCCCGAAGGTCAGCGTGAGCCCGGCGATTAGACCCGAGCGGTTGTTGCGCTTGATGGATTGCAGAGCCCAATGCATCGAGAAGCTCGACGTCACGAGGATGATGGTGTTCAAGAGCGCCAGGTAGACCGGGAGCTCGTATGGATGCGGCGGCCAAGGCCCTTTGTGCGCGACGACGCGGGCGAAGAAGTACGCCGTGAAGAACGACCCGAACAGCATCACCTCGGAGGCGATGAAGAAGTAGATGCCGAGCAAGCGCGAGTCGACGCGCGAGCTGCGATTTGCAACCGGAGGATGTCCGGCGTGCTCTTCGGCGTGCGCCGCGGTGCTCACGCTGTGGCGGCCTTCTCGGCCGCCTTCGCCTCCTCGGGCGCGACGACGACGTGCTGAACTGGAAGCCCCAGGCTCTTGATGCGCCCGACGACGTCCCGGCGCAGCCAACCCGAGCTCGCCTCCGGAAACGTGGAGACGATGATCTCGTCGAACTGCTCGTCATGGACGGCGTTCTGCGCGGCGACGACGGGATCCGCGTCGCCCAGGAGTCCCGTCGCCTGGATCTCGTCGGTCCCCATCCGCTCGCAGACCTCACGCAGGCGCCGCTCGGCCCCCTCCGCATCGGCGGGGATGAGCAGCGTGAAATCGGTGGGCCCGGCCGCATTTCGCTCTCGGATCGCGGCGAGAAGCGGCTCCCCGAGGATCGTCTGGTTGGCGATCACCAGCACGTGCGCCCGCTCGCGCGGCGACTCGAGATCGACCTCGACGTGGTCGACGGGCACGCTAACCGCTTTCCGGGCTCTGTCGATCAGGTTCGCCCGCAGCCAGCTCGACTTCAACTGGCCGGGGTGGGTGGAGATGATGATCTCGTCGGGCTGATACTCGTACACGGCGTCCTTGATGGCCTGCAAAGGATCTGGGTCGACGACGGCGCCGCGAGCTGCTATGCCCGCCTCGTGGAGGAGGTCGAGCGTCCGGCGGAGGCGGCGTTCGGCGCTCGAGCGGCGGCTGTCCGCGTAGACCACGAAGCCGGCGCGCGGCTCGTTTTGCGGTGAGACGACCGTCACGCGGATCGGACCCGCTTCAGACCGCTTCTTCAGCGCGTCGATGAGCGTCTTGCCCGCAACCGTCTCGTTGGCGACGACGAGGATGTGGCGCGGCTGGGCGCTCAATGGACAGTGACCTTCTCGGGTTCGGGAGCCTCGGCTCGGTCACCGTTCATCACCGCATGGCGCGCTCCGCGCACGCCGTACTCGTACGGGCTCCCCACGACCTGCGGGATCTCGTCGAAGTTGAAGATCGGCGGCGGTGAGGACACCTGCCACTCGAGCGTGAGCGCGCGCCACGGATTGGATGGCGCGGGCGCCCCTCGTCGCCAGCTGACGACCATGTTGTAGACGAAGATGACCGTCGAGGCGCCGAGGAAGAACGAGGCGATCGAGATGACGAAGTTGAGGTTGCCGAAGCGGTCGGCGTAGTCAGATACGCGGCGCGGCATCCCCTGGAGGCCCAGCCAGTGCATGGGGAAGAAGGTGACGTTGAAGCCGATGAAAGTGCACCAGAAGTGGAGCTTCCCGAGGAACTCGTTGTACATGCGGCCAGTCATCTTCGGGAACCAGTAGTAGATGCCGGCGAAGATCGTGAAGAGGGAGCCGCCGAAGAGGACGTAGTGGATGTGCGCGACGACGAAGTACGTGTCGCTCGCGTGGATGTCGACGGGGATCGAGCCGAGATAGATGCCCGAGAGGCCCCCGATGACGAACATCGAGACGAAGCCCAACGCGAACAGCATCGGCGTCTTGAAGTGGATGCGCCCCTCCCACAGCGTGGCCAGCCAGCTGAACACCTTGATGCCCGTCGGGACGGCGATGAGCATCGTCGTCACCATCATGGGAATCCGCAGCCACGAGGACATGCCGGAGACGAACATGTGGTGCGCCCACACGGAGAACCCGAGTATCAGGATCGCCATGAGGGAGAGCGCCATCAGCCGGTAGCCGAAGATGGGCTTCCGCGCGAAGACGGCTATGACCTCGGAGGCTATGCCGAAGCCGGGCAGCATCATGATGTAGACGGCCGGGTGCGAGTAGAACCAGAAGATGTGCTGATAGGCGATGACGTAGCCGCCTTCCGGTCCCGGCGTGAAGAAATGCGTGTGCAGGACGCGGTCGAAGAGGATGAAGAACTGCGAGCCGGCGATGAACGGCGTCGCGACGACGACGAGCGTCGAGGTCGCGAAGTTCGCCCACACAAGTAGCGGCAGGCGCCAGAAGGACATCCCCGGCGCGCGCATGGTGATGATCGTGACCAGGAAGTTGAGCGCGGTCATGATCGAAGACGCGCCAGCCCACTGGACCGCCATCTGGAAAAAGACGTTTCCGACCGGTTGCTGGACGGCGAGCGGCGTGTAGTTCGTCCACCCGGCCGCGAAAGCGCCTCCGTCGGGGATGACGTAACTCGAGAGCATGATGAAGCCGGCGATCGGGAGCAGCCAGTAGGACAGGGCGTTCAGGCGGGGGAACGCCATGTCCGGCGCCCCGATCATGAGCGGGATGACGAAGTTGCCGAGACCCGCGAACGCCGGGATGACGAACAGGAAGATCATCAGCGACGCGTGGACGGAAAAGAGCCCGTTGAACGTGTTGTTGTCCACGAACTGCATCCCGGGCCGCGCCAGCTCGGCGCGCATGAACATCGCCATCAGGCCCGCGGCGAGGAAGAAGAAGATCGTCGTCACGAGGTACTGGATGCCGATGACCTTGTGGTCGGTGTTGACGCGGAAGTAGTCCTTCCAGCTGCGCGCCCCGTGGCCGGAGTGGTCTTCGGGCCTCGTCGGCCGGCCCGACACCCAGTAGGCCCAGTAGTCGAACCCGCCGATGGCGACGAGGAAGCCCAGCGGGACGATCACGAGCCACGCCGTCAGCAGGACCTGGAGATCCCAGAGCGGCTCGTAGCCGAAGCCCTTGCGCGCGCCGATGACGAGTCCCGTGGCGAACGCGAACGAGAGCGGCACAACCCAGAGCACGCGCAGCCAGCCGCCTGCCGTCCAGCGGCGCCACCCGCGGCGCGGTGGCGGTCCGTGCGTCTCCACGTGCTCGTGCTCTCGGACTTGAACGGCCATCGTCCTAAGCCTTCCCCGCTGTCTTCAGCAGGTATTCGACGAGGCTGTCGAGCTGCTGCGTCGACAGTTTGTCCTTGAAGTCCTGAGGCATGACGCCGGGCCTAAATCCGGGTGCGATCTCGGCGTTCGGATTCACAATCGATTCGCGGATGAAGTCGGCGCTCTTGCTCGGCAACACCTTATCGAGGTCGGGTCCGACTTCCCCTGTGGTACCCGCATCGGATAGCCGGTGACAGGTTCCGCACTGCTGCGTGAAGAGCGTCTTTCCCTGCGCGCTTCCGCCCAGGGTGGCCAAGCGTTTTTGAAGTCTGAGCCAAGCATCGAACCCTTGCTGGGTCATCACCACCGCTTTCGCCCGCATCGCTGCGTGCCCGAGCCCGCACAGCTCGGTGCATATGACCGTGAAGGTTCCCACCTTCGTCGGCGTGACGATCACGTTCGTCTCGATCCCCGGAACGGCGTCCTTCTTCACGCGCCACTCGGGCACCCAGAACGAGTGGATGACGTCGCGGGCGCTCAGCTTCAGCTCAACGGGCTGATTCACCGGGAGCGTCAGCTGGCCGCTCGTCACTTTCGCCTCCGGATACTGGAACGACCAGGTGAACTGCTGCCCCGACACCTGGACGATCCGGTGGTCTTTCGGGATCTCCTCCATCTTCGTGAGGACGACGCCGCTGTAGATGGAAATTGCTGTCACGAGCGCGGCCGGAATGGCCGTCCAGACGACCTCGAGGCCGGTGTGGCCGTGGATCGGACTGCCATCGTCCAAGTCCTCCGGGCCTGCCCGGAACTTCCAGACCGAGTAGACGGACACGCCGGCGACGAGCGCGAAGATCGCCATGCAGATGATCGTCACGAACCAGTAGACGTCGTCCACCTTGTGCGCCTGCGTCGAATCGGCAGGCGGGAGCCAGGGGATGAGAATCGCGACGAGAGCGAGAGCACCGCCAACTGCGACGCCCACGAGCACCATCTGGATGATCGAGCGTTTTCGCACTAAAGGAGGCGGGTACCGAGCGGAGACAACCCTAACGCAACCGTATCCAGGTCGTGGCTTCGACCGTTGTAGCCAGGAACCCCAAGGAGGCAATGAAATATGGGCATCGGCGTAAGCATCTTCCTCATCGCCGTCGGGCTGATCCTGGCCCTGGCCGTCCACGCGAACACGAACGGCACGATCGACGTGGACACCATCGGGTGGATCCTCGTCATCGTCGGTGCGGTGGGTCTCTTGCTGTCGCTCATCTTTTGGTCGAGCGTCGGTAGCTGGGGCCCGTGGCGCCGCGAGACGTACGTCCGCGACGATCCGTATTACGACCGGCGGGTCGGCCCGTAAGGTAAAAGGAGAGACGGCTGTAAGGAGGGCGGCTTCGGCCGCCCTCTTTCTTTCAGCACGGGGGAAACCATGTTTCCCCCGTGAACCCCCTTCTTCTTAAATTCGCGCGGCACGCCTGGCGATGGTGCCCTGAAAGGATGCCGGGCGATGACGGAAGTCGTCGATTTCGGCGAGATCGTCCTCGTCGTCGCGGTGGGCTTCACGCTGGCGCTTCTTTCTACGAAGGTCACGCAGCGGGTCCCGATCCCCGCTCCGGCGATCTTCCTGCTCGCAGCGGCACTGGCGTCCGATCTGTTTCCGGCCCTCGCGGAGCACACGTCGATCCGCACGGTGGAGCGAATTGGTGTCGTCGCACTGATCGTGATCCTGTTCGACGGGGGCATGAAGATCGGCTGGCGGCGTACCCGCCAAGTTGCGGCACCGGTGGCGCTGCTCGGCGTCGTCGGGACGTTCGCCACGGCAGGCCTGATGGCGGTCCTTGCGCACGCATTCTTCGACTTCGACTGGACCGTTGCGTGGATCCTCGGCGCCGCGCTCGCACCGACGGACCCCGCGGTGATGTTCTCCATCCTCGGGAACAAGGAGGTTGGGGGGCGCTCGGGGACGATCCTCGAGGGCGAATCCGGCGGCAACGACCCGGTTGGAATCGCCCTCGTCGTCGGCATGCTCGACTTCGCCACGCACGAAGACGCGTCGGTGTGGACGATCGTCAAGGACTTCTCGGTCGACATGGTGGTCGGCTTGGCGATCGGGATCGTGGGCGCCGCGCTGCTCCTCCAGCTCATGCGACGCGTCTCTCTCCCGAGCGAGGGTCTCTACGCGGTGCGAACGCTGGTCGCCGCGTCGGTGATCTATGGAGTGGCGTCGCTGGCCCATGGTTCCGGCTTCCTCGCCGTGTTCGTCGCCGGCCTCCTGATCGGGGATGCGCGGGCGCCGTTCAAGCGCGAGATCGAACGATTTCAGGACGCGCTGGCCAGCCTCGCGGAGATCACGGTGTTTGCCGCCCTCGGGCTCACTTTCCACTTCTCGGACTTGGCGAAGAACCAGATCTGGCTCGACGGAATCCTGCTCGCCGTGCTGCTGGGCCTACTCGTGCGCCCGTTAGTCGTTTACGCGCTGCTCGCGCCAATGCGAATGCGCTGGGCAGAGAAGACCTTCATCGCCTGGACAGGCCTCAAGGGCGCCGTCCCCATCCTGCTCGCCACATTCGTCGTGCTTCAAGGACTCGATGGCGGTCCCCGCATCTACAACATCGTCGTCGTGGTGGTCTTGTTCTCAGTGGTCGTCCAAGGCAGCACCGTTCCCTTGGCAGCTCGGCGGCTCGGAATACCGATGCGTGTGCACGAGCTCGAGCCTTATTCGCTCTACGTCGGCCTGCAGGAGGAGCCTGAGGGCGTCGTCCATTACCGGGTCGCGCCGAAGACCCACGCGGCGAACCGCCGCGTCCGCGACCTGTCGATTGGCGACAGCACGTGGATCAGCTTGATCGTTCGCGACGGCGTCCCCATCCAGCCGCGCGGCTCGTCGACGATCCGGGTGGGGGACGAGGTGCTCGTCCTCACCGAGCCGGCCGACGAGCTTACAGTCCGCCGCATCTTCGAGGGCTAGGGGATCGTCACGACGATCTTCGCGGCCGGAGAACCGCTTGCCTGCCGCTCCCAGGCGTCAATCGTCTTCTCGAACGGATACGTCTCGATCGGAAAACTGACTCGCCCGGCCGCCGCATGCTCGACGAGCTCGCGGTACCCCTCTCGGCGGACCTCGAGCGGAAGCTGCGGGTTGGCGTAGCCCAGAATCTCGAGCTGCTTCCCGCGGACTGTCGCCGAGCGGATCTCAGCGGTCGGCCCCGCGGACTGTCCCAGTTGCACGATCCGTGCTCCATTCGCGGCCGCCTCGAGCGCGGCGACGGCGGGCTCGCCCCAGAGAGGGTCGATGACGACCGTCGGGCCGTCTCCTCCGGCGGCCTCGCGGAAGGCACTTGGAAGGTCCTCCTCGTCCAGGTTGACGATCGCGTCGGCGCCGAGCTCGGCGGCCAGCGCAAGCCCCTCTGGACGCCGGCCCGCTGCGATCACGCGCTCCGCTCCGATGATCCTGGCCGCCTGCACTGCTGCCAGGCCTACGGTCCCCGTGCAGCCCAGAACAAGAACGCGGTCATCAGGGCGCACCTTCGCCCTCCAGGTGACCGGAAGCCACCCTGCGAGACCGGCTGTCCCGCATGCACCCGCCAGCTCGGGGGCGATTCCCTCCGGTAGCGCGAACATGACTTCCTCCGCCACGACCGTCCGTTCCGCGAGCGTGCCGTCGCGTTTGCGGCCGAGGCCGTCTCCGGAGAAATAGAAGAGCGAACCGATCTCGACAGAATCGGCCTCGAGCACGCGGCCGACTCCTTCCGAGCCGGGAATGTAGGGCGTCTCGGGCGAGCCGCCGTAGAACGTGCCGTTGGCGGTCGCGATGTCGATCGGGTTGAGCGGGACAGCGACCGGCCCGACGAGTGCCTGGCCCGCGCCGCGCTCGGGCTCAGCGACGTCCACCAGAACCGGCGGGTTCCTGAACTCTTCGATCCGGGCAGCGCGCATGTCAAGGATGAAGCAGCCGGCCCTCCATCCCACCGGCAACAAGCACGACCTGCCCGCTCACGTGGCCCGAGATCTCGTCGGATGCAAGGACGACGACCTGGCGCGCAACGTCCTCCACCTCGGCAGCCTTGCGCAAAGCCATCGTTTGCGTAGCCCGGTCGAGGACACTTGGGTCGTCGAGCGTAGAGCGCGTCATCGGCGAAACCGTCCAGCCTGGGCAGACGGCATTGACACGGCCACGTGGCGCGACCCGCACGATCTCGTTCTTCAGGCTGAGCAGGAGTCCCCGAACGATCGCCGACTTGGCGGCGGCGTAATCCGCGTGGCCCGCCTCCCCGAACACGCCCGCTGTGGAGCCGACCAGGACGAGGCTGCCATGACCCGTGCCTTCGACCTCCCGCAGGAAGCCGCGGACTGTGAGGAAGGTGAGAGTCAGGTTCGCGCGAAGCGTCTCCTCCCACCGCTCGAGCGGCAGTTCCCAGACCGGCACGTCCTCCTCCGGCCAGACGCCGGCGACGGCGGCGCAGACCTCCAGCCCGCCGACCTGCCGCCGCACCTCCGCGAACAGTCGCTCGGCCTCGTCCTCCTGGGTCAGGTCGGCCTGAAGAACAAGCGCGTCGCCAAGCTCAGCGGCCACCGCTTCCGCACGTTCGCGCCCGCGATTGCAATGGAGCACGACCTGAGCCTTCTCGGCCGCAAAAGCGCGGGCACAAGCACCCCCGATGCCCCCTGACGCGCCGGTTACGAGGACGCGCTTGCCCGCGAGCCCGGCGTCCATCAGGTCAAGCTGAACCAGAGCACGACCGCTGCAAGGCCGAGCACGAGGCCGCCGACGACGAGAAAGGCCCAGGGGTTGAGCGGAGCCTCGTTGTCCTCCTCCCAGCGAGTCCGCTGCCTCCGCACGCGCGGCAGCGTACCGAGAACGGGTTTTCAAATCGTCCGGACGCGCATCAAGAGAGAACTGTGGCCGCCATCGAGCCCGGCATCAGAAGACACGACCTGGAGGGGTTCCTCCGCCGGTCGAGTCGGCTCGGGGCGCTGGCCGCCTACGTGACGGCGCTGGCCGTCGGTCTCGTCGCCGTCCGCCCCGCGTTCGAGCACCAGCCCGCGCTCCCCGTCGTCAAGCCGCCCCCGGCCCCGCCGCAAGTCGATTCCATCCGTAAGGGCGAGTCGGTGGCGACGTTCGCCACCCGCCACGGCCTCGACCTGGGTCAGATCCTCGCTCTCAACCCGAAGATCGACTCCCTGACTCTTCCGAAGGGTACGAAGCTCCGCATCGGCTAACGCCCACTACCATCGCGAGATGGCAGTCGTCCGACTCGTCGGGACCGCCGTCGCCGTCCTTGCGCTCAGCGCGGCATGTGATCGCGGGAAATCGAGTGCGCCGACAACGGTCCCAGCCACAACATCCGAGACGGCGCCGACGACAACGGAGGCGCCGCCGTCGCCGAGTGACGGCTGGACGCGGTTCGGGTACGACGCCGCCCGCAGCAATTCGTTTCCGGGACCGACCGTCATCACGGCCGACAACGTCGAGCGGCTGCAACGTCGACAGGTGCACTTGCCAGGAACGGCTGATTCTTCGGCGATCTTCGTCCCACCGCGGCTCTTCGTGGTTACAACCTCCTACGGAAAGGCGGTCGGAGTCGACGCGGAGACCGGAACGATCCGCTGGACGTTCGCCCCCGACGGCATCGAGCACTGGGAGGGGACGAGCCAGATCACGCAATCGAGCCCGGTCGCGGATCCCGAAAAGGGCTTCCTCTATACATATTCACCGGACGGGCGCGTGCACAAGCTTCGGCTCGCGGACGGAACCGAGGTCCGTTCCGGCGGCTGGCCGGCGACCATCACACGCGATCCGGTGCACGAGAAGTCGGCGCCTCCACTCAACCTCTCTCGCGGGAACGTGCTCGTGGCTACCGGAGGCTACTTCGGCGATGCGCCGCCCTATCAGGGACATGTGGTGGCGATCGACGCGGACTCCGGGCGGATCGTCAATGTCTTCAACACGCTCTGCAGCGACCGCGAGGGCATCATCGACCCCACGTCCTGCGCCGAGAGCGGCTCGGCGATCTGGGGCCGCGGCGGAGTCGTCGTCGTGCCGGGCTCCGGAAACCTGCTCGTCTCCACGGGCAATGCCGACTGGAACGGAGAGACGAACTGGGGCGACAGCATGCTGGAGCTCTCCCCCGACGCCGGCGAGCTTGTCGCCAGCTACACGCCAGAGAACGAAGCGGAGCTCGATGCCGGCGACGTCGACCTTTCCAGCGCCTCGCCCGTGTATGTCCCACCGCACTATGCAGTTCAGGGAGGAAAGGACGGGCTTCTGCGCGTGCTCGACCTATCGACCCTTCCGCGGGGGGAGAAGGGCCTCGAAACGAGCGTCGGCCGCGCGCCAGGAGACGCCGGCGTCTTCACCGCACCGGCGGTCTGGCGGAACGGAGGCAGCACGTGGGTGTTCGTCGCCAACTCGGCCGGGACGGCCGGTTACCTCTTCCGTGACGCCAGGCTCGAGGTGCAATGGGAAAACGAGGCGGCGGGGACGAGCCCGCTCCTCGCCGGCGGCCTGCTCTACGTCTACGACCCGGATGGCGGTGGGCTCAACGTCTACGACCCCGAGTCGGGAGAACAGCTCGCGAACCTGCCTGCAGGTGCGGGCCACTGGTCGAGCCCCATCGTCATCGACGGTCGCATCGCGCTTCCCGAGGGGAACTCGAACGACCATAGGACCGACGGAATCCTCAACATCTACTCGCTGCCTTGAGCCGCTAACGCCGTCTCGGCGTTGCGCACAAGGTCACGAACGATCTCACCTGCCGGCCGCACGTCGTTGACGACGTCGACCGACTCCCCGGCCCACAGCGGCGCATAGTCGAGGTCGCCCTCGAACTCGGGTCCGGCCGCTCCGGTCGCATAGCGAGGCCACTCGGCGACCTGGCCGTCCCACATGACGCGCGTCCCGATCGAGGTTCCCTCGCCGGGACGCTGCCCCTCCGAGGTCTCCCGGCCGCGTCCCACTCCTCGTAGGTCTTGTTGCACCGCCCTCGGCAATCCGCTCCGGCGTCACGCTCGCACCGAGGACGCCGAGGCCGCCGGCATTCGAGACGACGGCGACGAGATCCGGCCCCGCGACGCCGCCCATCCCAGCACACAAGATCGGGTACTCGATTCCGAGCAGGTCGCAGAACGGCGTGTGGAGACGGCTCACGCGCCGTTGAAGCGCCGCAGCCCGTGCCAGATCTCCGACCCGGTGAAGTCGAAGTACTTCGTCCGCTCGACCGTGATGCTGCAGCCACCCAGCATCGACCCGGTGACCGATCCCTTGTGCAGGCGAACCTGCTTGTAGTGGCCGGGTGAGAGCTCGACCGCGCGGGAGTGAACTTTGTCCCGGTACCACTCCGGCGGCACCTCGGGTGTCGAGAAGAGGATCAGATTGCCGTACGTGCCCTTCGGTGCAATGAGCTCGACGTCGTAGTAACTCAGGAGGCCGGCGTCGCTATAGCGCCCCATGCGGTCGACGAGCTCGTCTTCGAGACCGAACAGAACTGAATGATCGACCTCGTCGCGTGGCCGACCGAAGAACCCAACCGCGGTGAACTCGGCCGCCTCGATGAGCGCACGAACGTTGGGGACGACCAGCAAGTGGCGACGGCCGTCCTCGTCCGGCTCCTTCATCACGACGCCGTCGGGGGCCGCGTCGCCCGAATCGGCCCAGCGCTTCGCGAGCTCGCGCTCCTCCTCGAGCATGAACTGCATGACGTCCACCTCGCGCACTGTGTTGTCGGGATCGGTGAACGGCCGCTCCGACAGAAGCTCCTCGGGTCCCAAGACGGCTTCGTAATCCATTGCTCGCAGGATATGCACGCGCACCAACCGCTTTGCAACACCGGCCGCCTCGCGCGGCATGGCGCGCGCGGCTCATGTCGGCATCTGGAGAAGGCGATTGCATCGAGACGCGAATTTGCCGGCTCCGCAACCGAAGGAAACTCCGCCAGCGATGTCAAGGAGGGGGCTCCGGGGGAACCAGGGGTTCTCCCGCGCTCGGATGGGCCGTGCAGGGATCGAACCTGGGCCCACTATGGGGCTAGCAGCAGCCGTCGGCGCAGCCTTCGCCACGCCAGCTTTCGCGCCCTTCCTTGAAGGCGACGGCTGCGATGAAGAGCGCCGCGGCGGGGTCGGCCCACCAAAGGCCGGCGGCGGCGTTGAGGACGAGCCCGATCAGCAAGGCGACGGAGAGATAGGCACAGAGCTGGGTCTGCGACGCCTCCTTGACGGTGGCAGCTGACCCGAGCTTGAGCCCGACCCGCCGTTTCACGTAGGCGAGCAGCGGCATCGTCAGTGTCGTGAAGACGGCTAGGCCGATCCCGATCCAGCTCGCCTGCGGGTGCTGGCCGCCGGCGAGCGTCCGGATCGACTCGACCGCGACGTAGGCGGCGAGCACAAAGAAGCTCGCGGCGATCAGCTGCTGAGCCCGGCGCTCAGCTGCGGGCGAGCCAACGCGGGCGCCGGTGAAGAGCCAGAGCACGACGAAGCCGGCGAGCGCCTCGATCAGCGAGTCAGCGCCGAAGCCGATAAGCGCGATCGAGCTGGCCGCGATCCCGGCTCCCAGCGCAATTGCGAACTCGACGAAGTGATAGGCGATCCCGCCCCAGGCGAGCAGTCGCGCTTGGCGCTCGAGCCGCTCGCGCTCGGGTGAGCGCCGAAGGAGCGGCTGAATCGTCGTCGTCTGGATCGTGGGCTCTGCCGTACAGAAAGCTTAGAGCCGTCCCGGGCCGCACACCGCTTTTGATCAACCACACGGCCTACGGTCTTGCTGTCCGCGGCAGGCGGTCATTTGCAGGATCGCGCGCGCCGCCGAGCTCCTCGACGCCTACCTCGAGCCGGCCAACACGACCGCGCGGCTGGCGCAGATTGAGGCGTCGGCTTAGACGGCCGTAGGAGACTGGCAAAAGTCTGGCCCCACAGACGAATCCGTTCGCCTAAAGCTCCTCGCCTCGCGCGCTATAGCGCGTCGGTGTCGTTATGCGGGCTTTGGGCCGGGTCCTGAGTGCAGAGCCAGTAAGACCACTCTACCTCTTTCGGTACCCGCCGGGTTAGGCCAAATCGAAACGCCAACCCCTCAGCTTGACGGGCGCTTTCCGGGGGCGCCCGTCTGGCGCTCAGACCTGCAAATCGGCCATTGCCGCGGATGGGCGATCCGCGGGCGCGCTTCTCCCAGCGGAGCCGTGCGACCTTTGGTCATGACCAACCCGGTACCGTGTGCCCGGCCGTGCATCTCGTACGATCGCGGAGGAGGATGCCACGTGGCGACGTCTGATCCGATCGCCGAGATCATCGGGGACTATCGAGGCTTCGCGGCAATGCAGCGCGACCGTCTTGTTGCCCGCGGCATCGACATCGCGCCCTACCCGCTCAGCCACCTCGCAGTCCGCGTCGCCGACTGGGACCTTTACGTCCACCAGCGCACGCTTCTCGAGCGCCATGCGAGGGCGAACCTCGAGGGCGTCTGGAACGGGCGTCCGATCTCCAAGATCGTCCTCGCCGAGCCGCTCGATGTCCTCGACGGGACTCCGGTCTCGCGCATCGAGCTCATCCCGCCGGTTCACCAGCGTGTCTACCGGATGGGCCTCGAGCACCTCGGCGTCGTCGTCGGTGAGGAGTTCGACGAGTTCTCACGAGTGCATCGGGCCGCGCTGACTGGGCAGCAGTTCCAGAGCCCCGCCGTCGACCCGGTCTACGTGCTGTTCGAGGACTTCACTCACGTGAAGTTCTACCGGCGCTCCTTCTTCGACGTCGTCGAGGACGAGGGAGGGCGCTACGAAGGCTTCGTCCACGTCGACGACTGGGTGCCGCAGCGGCTGGTCACCGCCACCGGCCCGAACCCGCTCCCGCGGTGACCGAAGCAGGCGGAGCGGACATCACTGTGTCCTCGTGGCTCGCCAGCGGCGCCTGCTAACGCGCTGTTTTGAGCGCAAGTGCTGGGTAAGTGCTCGGCAACTCTTCTGCCAGCTCGGCCGTCACGTAGAACGAGCCGCGGCCACGCTGGACGAAGACGATCCCGAGGCGCTCGAGTTCGGGCCGGCGACGGCGCAGCGTCGATTCGCCGATGTAGAAGGGGCGAGGATATCGCCTGAGTAACGCGCACCTTGCTCGCGGACGTAGGCAGCAATCGCGATCGAGTGCGCCCAGGTGCTCACCGGCTATTCGCTCTCATCGGCTCTGATTCGCTCTCAAAGCGCGCGCCCCACTGCGCGCCAGTCGCGCCCCGAATCGGCGGGATTCGGCGGGACTTGGCGGGAAGTTGGCCTGGACGAACGGCCGTTCCGAAAGCGCTGCTAGAGCGCAGCTTTCCGCATGGATAGCTAGGTGGGCCGTGCAGGGATCGAACCTGCGACCTTGGGATTAAGAGTCCCCTGCTCTACCAGCTGAGCTAACGGCCCGGCGGAAGCGCATTGTAGCGAGGGCCTGCTGGGCTCTTAGACGCGCTGCAGGCGCCAGTTCAGGTACCAGGCGAGCGTCTTCCCGGCGCCGTAGCCACGGGAAACGAGCGGGGCGGTTGCGAGGAGGATCTTGAGCGTCACAGGGACCAGCTAGATTCGCCGCCGCGGTGAAAATCCTTTCCGTCGTCGGCAACAGGCCGCAGTTCATCAAGTCGGCCCCGCTCTCTCTCGCGCTCAAGGAGCGGGACGTGGAGGAACTCGTGCTCCATACAGGGCAGCACTACGACCTGGAGCTGTCGCAGATCTTCTTCGACGAGCTCGGGCTCGAGCCGCCGGCCTACAGGCTAGAGACCGGCTCGGGGAGCCACGCCGAGCAGACGGCACGAATGCTGCCCGGTATCGAGCAGGCCATCGTCAAGGAGAACCCGGACGCTGTGCTCGTTTTCGGGGACACGAACTCGACGCTTGCCGGCGCACTCGCCGCGTCGAAGATCGGACCTCCTGTCGCCCACGTTGAGGCAGGCCTCCGCTCCTTCGACCGGACGATGCCGGAGGAGCTGAACCGAGTCATCGTCGATCGCCTCTCGACGCTGCTCTTCTGCCCCACGGACATCGCTGTCGCCAACCTGAAGGCGGAGGGCATCACGGAAGGAGTCCACCAGGTGGGCGACGTCATGCTCGACGCGAACCTCCGCCTGGCACCAATCGCTCGCCAGCTTTCGCAGGCCCTGGAGATCATCGGCGTCAAGCCAGGGGGCTACGCCCTGGTCACCGTGCACCGGGAGTCGAATGTGCGGGCACCCGCGCTCGGCCAGATCGTCGAGGCGCTCAACGCGCTCGAGGAACCGGTGGTGTTCCCGCTCCACCCCCGTACGGCCGGTGCTATCGAGGAGCAAGGCCACCGGCTCGCCGGCCACGTGCATCCGCGGCCGCCGGTCGGCTATATCGACTTCGCCGCGCTTGCGTCGCAGGCACGCGTGATCCTCACAGATTCAGGCGGCGTGCAGAAGGAGGCGTACTGGTACGAGGTCCCGTGCGTGACCCTCCGAGAGAACACCGAGTGGGTCGAAACCGTAGAGCTCGGCTGGAACCGGCTCGTCGGCTCCGACACGACCGAAATCATTGCCGCCGCGGAGTCCGCGGCCCCCGAAACCGAGCATCCGCCCCTTTATGGAGACGGCCACGCAGCCGATTCAATCGCTGACCTCGTTTGTACGATTCAACGCCAGTGAAGCCCGATCTCGCCATCATCGGCGCCGGCTACGTCGGCCTCCCTCTCGCCCGCTGTTTCGCTGAAGCGGGCGTCGGCGTCGTGCTCGTCGACATCGACGCCGAACGGGTCGCCGCCATCAACAGCGGCGAGAGCCATGTCGAGGATGTTCCCAGTGACGCCCTTGCCCCTCTGGTCGACGCAGGCACGCTGACGGCGACCACGGATTACGACGCCCTCCGAGAAGCCGACTCGATCGTGATCGCGCTACCCACGCCGCTTTCGGCGAACCGCGAGCCCGACCTCTCGATCGTCCTCGGCGCAGTCCAAGAGGTTGTGCCGCGCTTGCGTAAGGGACAACTCGTCGTACTCGAGTCGACGACCTATCCGGGCACGACGCGCGAGGAGGTACTGCCGATCCTCGCGGCTGGAGGGCTGGAGGTGGGCAAGGACTTCCACCTGGCGTTCTCGCCGGAGCGCATCGACCCCGGGCGCGAGGACTGGACCGTGAAGACGACGCCAAAGGTCGTTGGAGGCATCACGGCGGCGTGCACCGAGCGGGCCTGCGACTTCTACGGCCGAGCGATCGACAACGTCTTCTCGGTTTCCTCTCCGGAAGCTGCGGAGCTGACGAAGCTCCTCGAGAACATCTTCCGCTCCGTAAACATCGCGCTCGTCAACGAGCTCGCACAGCTGTGCGACCGCATGCGCGTGGACGTGTGGGAGGTCGTCGAGGCGGCCGCGACGAAGCCGTTCGGCTTCATGAGCTTCAAGCCCGGCCCCGGCCTCGGCGGCCACTGTCTGCCGGTTGACCCGTTCTACCTCGCCTGGAAGGCGCGCGAGTTCGACTTCTATACCGAGTTCATCGAGCTCGCCGGCAAGGTGAACGAGAACATGCCCTACTTCTGCCTGGAGAAGATCACGCGCGCACTCAACTCGCAGGAGAAGGCCGTCAAGGGGAGCCACATCCACCTCGTCGGCGTCTCCTACAAGGCCGACGTCGGCGATCTGCGCGAATCGCCCGCCCTCAAGCTGATCGAGCTCCTGCGGGAAGAGGGCGCGGAGATCTCATACCACGATCCGCACGTGCCGTCGCTGCCGGAGCACGGCCTGTCCTCGCAGGAGCTGGACGGGTCGCTGGAGAAAGCCGATTGCGTGGCGATCGTGACCGCCCACTCGGGCATCGACTACGACCAGCTGGCCGAGCGCTCCCGCCTCGTCGTGGACTTCCGCAATGCCACGGGCCGCAACGGGTCGGCGAACGGCCGCGTATGGAAACTCTGAAGCTCGCGGCGGTCGGCCTCGGCTACTGGGGCCCCAATCTGGCCCGGAACCTGGACGAGCTGGACGGCGCCGCGCTTAAATGGATCTGTGATCGAGACGAGGTTCGCCTCGACGAATACGGCGGGCGCTTCCCCGACGCTCGCAAGACGACGCGCTACGCAGATCTCCTGGAGGACGACGCGCTCGACGCTATCGCGATCGCCACGCCAGCGGTCACACACTTCGAGCTTGCTCGGGAGGCCCTGCTCGCCGGAAAGCACGTCTTCGTCGAGAAGCCGCTTGCGCTCTCCTCCGTTTTCGGCGAGCAGCTCGTTGCGCTGGCGGAGGAGCGCGGTCTCGTCCTCATGCCGGGCCACCTGCTCCTCTACCACCCCGGCGTCGCCAAGCTGAAGGACCTCGTCGACTCCGAGGAGCTCGGACGCATCCTCTACGTCTACGGGAACCGCCAGAACTTCGGCAAGGTCCGCAAAGCCGAGAACGCGCTCTGGAGCCTTGGCGCCCACGACCTCTCCGTGATCCTCCATCTTGTGGGCGAAGAGCCGTCGGAGGCGTTGGCGAGAGGCGAGTCGTTCCTGAACCCGGGTGTGGAAGACGTCGTCTTTTGCTACCTCCGCTTTCCCTCGGGGATCGTGGCGCACATGCACCTCTCGTGGCTCGACCCGCACAAGATGAGGCGGATGACCGTGGTCGGGGACAAGAAGATGGCGGTCTTCGACGACATGGAGCCGGAGCGAAAGGTCACGGTCTACGACCAGGCGCCAGAGCAACCTGCCGATACCTGGAGCGAATGGCAGACTCGCTCGGGCGACATCTCGATCCCGAAGGTCGCGAACGACGAGCCGCTACGCCTCGAGTGCGAGCATTTCTTCGAGCTGCTCCGCGGCAAGGGTGACCGCTACGCAGCCGCGCACGAAGGGCTCGCCGTGGTGCGAGCACTCGAGCAGTTGCAGGCCTCACTCGAACGAGAACGGGTGTAGTTGCGACGCATCTCGAAGACGGCTGCGGTCTATCCGGGGACCCAGCTCGGCGCCGACGTGGAGATCGGCGACTTCGCCGTCCTCGGGAAACATCCCACGCTGGGAAAACGCTCGACTGCTTCACGCGACGAGCTGACGGCGCTCACGATCGGAGACGGCGTTTGCATTCTCGCGGGAGCAGTCGTCTTCGCCGGCACGCGCCTCGGTGACCGCGTGATCGTGGGCGACCAAGCGTGCGTCCGCGAGCGCTGCGACGTCGCTGACGACGTGGTCATCGGGCGCGGGGCCTTCGTGGAAAACGACGTCGCGATCGGTACGCGTACGAAGATCCAGGCGAACGCGTACGTGACCGCGTACTCGACGTTGGAGGAAGACGTCTTCATCGCGCCCTGCGTCGTCACCGCGAACGACAATTTCATGGGCCGGACCGAGCGGCGGCACGAGCTCCGCAAGGGCCCAACCGTCCGGCGTGGAGCGCGGGTCGGAGCCGGCGCGATCCTCCTTCCCGGAATCGAGGTCGGGGAGGAGGCGTTCGTCGGCGCCGGAGCGGTCGTCCTCGACGACGTCCCCGCCCGTGCGGTCGTGGTCGGCAACCCCGCGCGGAAGATCCGCGACGTGGCCGACGAAGAGCTGCTGACCTAACCGATTACGACGTGGAGAACGGGGCTGTAGCCCGTCACGAGGCCGGAGCCCGACGGCGGGACGACTCGCGCTCGGTAGTCGCCCGCGACCACGTGGAAGAGCGCTCGGAAAGTTCCGTCGGATTTGATCGCCGTGGTCGCCACGGTCGCCCAACCCGACGACTTGTGCCGTTGGATAAAAACGGTGCGGCCCGGCAGGAGTGGGTTGACGGAACCGTGGAGACCGGTCGCGCCGACGTTGAGATCCATTCCGATGTTCGGGAACACAAGGTGGCGGACGACGGGCTTCGCGCTGTAGCGCGTCCGGACTCGGTAGTCGGCGGACACGCACGGTTTCTGCGTCGCGGTGTAATGAGTCTCGTCGACTGTCGTCAGCGGCACGTCCGACCACGAGGTCGCCGTGACGAGCTTGCGCTCGAGAACGAGGTTGGACGCCCCGCGCACGAACACATCGAGGGTGACCGTCTTCTTGCACGCGCTGCGTGCCGAGCTCGCGTCCAACTTCTGCACGACCGCCCAGAAGCGCGTCGAGCGTAGACCGAGCCGCGAGCGGACCGTGAACCCGGACAGCTGCGACGAGCCGGCGCTCGTCGTCACGGTTACCTGATCGGCTCGCCCTGACCCATTGCGCGTCACAGTGACGTCGCGTGGCGCGGCTGTCCCGAGAGCCCGACCGAGGCCCACTGGGGCATAGACGTGCTTCCAAAAGCGGTTTGGATTGGTGGCGTTCAGGTCGGCTGGGTCGTCGACCGACTGGAGGTAGGACAGATTCGTCGCAGCCGGGCCGAAGCCGTC
>DASXSE010000110.1:0-2855 GCA_036506175.1 Gaiellaceae bacterium | reverse complement strand
AATCACGGAATCTACGTTTCAAGAGGAAGTTCTCGACAGCGACCAGACTGTCCTCGTCGACTTCTGGGCGGAATGGTGCGGACCGTGTCACGCGGTCGCGCCCATCCTGGACCAGATCGCCGAGGAACGTGCTGACGACCTGCGCCTCGTCAAGGTGAACATCGACGAGGAACCCGAGCTCGCCCGCCGCTACGGCGTGATGAGCATCCCGACCATGATTCTCTTCTCGGGCGGCCAGCCCAAGGCGGCCGCCATCGGCGCGCAGCCGAAGGCGATGCTCGAGCACTCGCTGGGGCTTTCTGCAGCCGGCTAATGATGAGGGGGCCTTGCCCCCTGCTGCAGCCGCGTCAGCTAGTCCCTGTCCTCGAGAAAGGTCTGGAAGTCCGAGTGCTTGCGGAGGTAAGCCTCGACCTCGTCGAGCCCCTGCGCGACGAACGACTCGAGCCAGCTTTCGTTCAAGTCGTCGTCGATGAGGTGGAAACCACGCTCGGACAAGGTGGCCCGATTATCGGCAGGAGATCGGCGGGCCTACATGGGCCGAACGGCCTATTTTTCGCGTTTCGCTGACCTAACGGCCGCTTTCCAGCGGTCAAGCACCTCGACGGTGTTGCGGAACGCGAATTCCTCACTTTGGGGAAGCTCGTCCGGGCCGAACCAACGCACCTCAGTGAGCTCGTCATCGAGCGCCATCTCACCGCCGGCGATACGGGCCGTCCAGTAGAGGTTCAGCGTGAAGATGCCGTCTTCGCCGTAGCGGTCCGGGAAGCCGCCGAAGAACTCGCGGACGTCGATCGCGAGCCCTGTCTCCTCCTCGAGCTCACGCCGCAAGCCGCCAACGGGTTCCTCTCCCTCGTCGATGAATCCGCCGAGGAGATCCCACAGACCGGCGCCTGGATCGGCGGCGCGCCGTGCAAGCAGAACGCGCCCGTCATCGTCCAGGAGCAGCGCGCTCGCAGTCGGGGCCGGATTCGCGTAAACGGTGAGGCCGCAGCTGGCACAGTGGACGGCTCTCTCCTCGTGCTCGAACCCGCTACCGCAGCGCGGGCAGGTCTTCCAACCGGCGAGGAGCGGGCTCTCTCTCATACCATCGAGGATATGCCGAGGCACCAGTCGGCGACGGCTAACGAGCTGGCTCGGATCGCCGAGCTCGCGGGCGTCCCGGGGGAGCGCCTGACCCGGCTCGGGGAGCAGATGGAACGGCGCGAGCTCGTCCCCGGTGAGGGGCTCGACGCGACGGGCCGCTTCGGCGTCGTCCTCAGCGGAATGATCCGCGGCCCGAGCGGGATGCTCCGCCCCGGAGACACGTTCGAAGGCCCTGTCACGGCGCTGATGCCGGCCACAGTCGCTACGTGCGACCGGGCGCTCTACGAAGCGGTCCTCAGCTAGCGCTTCAGGCGGGACTCAGCGTACGACTGCGGCGTGTGGCCCTCGCGCCGGATTCGCCGCCGGGAAGCGTGCTTACCCCAGTTGGCGATCGCGTCACCGGCGGCGTTGAAGCCACCGATCAGACGCAGGAAGAGCGCCGCAAAGCCGTAGCAGGCGATGATGAGGATCCAGGTCCACATCGCGACTTCATCGTAGCTCCGCGAGGACGGCGTCCGAAAATGCCGGCCACGCCTCTTTCGCCCACGCGCCGAACTGGAGGTCGGTCAGGCAACAGCAGGCCGCGCCGACGGCTGGGTCGACCCAGAAGAAGGTGCCCGAGCCGCCGAAGTGCCCGAACGTGCGCTCGGAGTTCGATCCGCCGGTCCAGTGCGGCGACTTCGCGTCCCGAAGCTCGAACCCCAGCCCCCAGTCGTTCGGCTCGTAGCGGCCGAAGTCGGGAAGGATCCCGGCGAGGCCGGGGAACGCAACGTTGGTCGCCTCCTCGAGCGTCTCGGGAGCGACGCTCCGCGGCGCCAGGAGCTCCCGTGCAAAGGCGAGGAGGTCGTCCAGTGGGCCGAAGAGCTCAGAGGCGGCAGAACCGCGAAGCTCGGTTCGATCCATCCCGAGCGGGTCGAGAACCGCCGCTCGCAGGTACTCGTGGAACGGCATCTCGGCGCGCTCCGCGACCAAGATGGCCACGATCTCGAATCCGGTGTTCGAATAGACGCGCCGTAGACCCGGTCGCGCGATCGGCCGCCGGCCCTCGAACGGAAGCCCGGACGCATGCGCGAGCAGATGCCTGAGAGTGGAGCCTTCGGGGCCCGCGGGCTCGTCGAGATCGACGATGCCCTCCTCCGCGGCGACGAGCGTCGCGAGCGCCGTGACGGGCTTCGTCACCGATGCCCAATGAAGCTCGAGCCCGGTCAGGCCGTGCGTCCAGGTCTCCGCCCCGCGAACGACTCCTGCGGTCGCGTGCTCGGGCGGCCACCCGTCGATTTGCGCGAGCGCGTCCAAAGCCGGGCGATACTAGCCGCGTGGAACGGCAGCTCATCTCGTCGGGCTCACCGTACGAGTCCGTGGTCGGCTACTCCCGGGCGGTGCGCACGGGCGACCGAGTCTTCATCGCGGGCTGCGCGCCGATCATGCCCGACGGGGCCGATCCGCCTGAGGACTCCTACGGTCAGGCAAAGCGCTGTATCGAGATCATCGGGCGCGCGCTCACGGCCGCCGGCGGGTCGCTCGCCGACGTCGTCCGCACGCGCGCTTACCTCACCCCGGTGGCCGACTTCGAAGGATTCGGACGCGCTCACGGGGAGGCCTTCAGCGAGATCCGCCCGGCGAACACGACAGTGATCGTCGCAGCCCTCGTCGATCCCCGCTGGCTCCTCGAGATCGAGGCGGAAGCAGTTCTCACACAGAAGTGAACGGGCCTCCGAAGAGGCCCGTTCGAAGTGTGACCCGAAACGGCTTGGGTTACGCGGTCTGCGGCT
>DASXSE010000109.1:0-3707 GCA_036506175.1 Gaiellaceae bacterium | reverse complement strand
CCACTGGGTCGTCGAGCTTCGCCTGGGAGACTCCCCGTTCTCGGAGGCTCGGGCGGGCGACGAGCTCGAGCTGCCAGCCGGAGGGCGCGCAGACATCCTCGCCCGCTATGTGAGCAGCGACCGCCTGTGGCTCGCGCGACTGCGGCTGCCCGACCCGCTCGAGCGCTATCTCGAACGGCAGGGACGACCGATCCGCTACCGCTACGTGCCGCAGCCCTGGCCGCTCGAGGCCTATCAGACCGTCTACGCCCTCGAGCCGGGCAGCGCGGAGATGCCAAGCGGAGGCCGCCCACTTAGCGCGGAGCTGCTGACCCGGCTCGCCGCCTCCGGCATCCTCGTCACACCTATCACGCTCCACGCCGGCGTCTCGTCGCCCGAGCGACACGAGCCGCCCTATCCCGAGCGTTATCGCGTGCCCGAGGAGACCGCTCGGCTTGCCAACGCCGTCCACGGCTGGGGCGGAAGGGTGATCGCCGTCGGTACCACAGTCGTCCGCGCGCTCGAGTCCGTCGCCGGGCCCGGCGACGGCCTCACGCCCGGCGAGGGCTGGACGAACCTGGTCGTGACGGCCGAGCGCGGACTGTGGGCCGTCGACGGTCTGCTCACCGGCTGGCACGAGCCCGAGGCCTCCCATCTCCAGATGCTGCGGACGGTGACCGGCGACGAGCTCCTCGAGCGCTCCTATTACGCAGCGATCAAGCACGGCTACCTCTGGCATGAGTTCGGCGACAGCCATCTCATCCTTCCCTGAACACCCAGGAGGGTTCCGAATGACCCACCCGCGCCTCGTCGGCATTAACCACGTCGCGCTCGAGGTCGACGAGATCGACCCAGCGCTCGATTTCTACGGCCGGCTTTTCGAGCTCGAGATCAGCGAGCGTTTAGCCTCCGCGGCTTTCATCGGGATCGGCGACCAGTTCATCGCCCTAATTAAGGGGCGCTCGAAGCCGCGCGATGCTCAGCGCCACTTCGGCCTCGTCGTGGACGACAAGGAGGCGACCCGTCGCGCTCTGCAAGCTGAGGGCGCCGAGATCTTGCCGGGCCGCTTTCTCGACTTCCTCGATCCTTCGGGCAACCGCGTGCAGGTAGTGCAGTACGACCAGATCCAGTTCGCGAAGACCGACGGGGTCCTCCGAGGCATGGGTCTCGAACTCGGGAAGACAGGGGCGGCGCTCGCGGAGCTACGGGCTAACGGCCTCGCCTGAACTTTCGCAGCCGCAAGAAGTACTGCCACAACGAGGGTATGGGCTTTCCCACCATCCGACCTCGGCTTGCCAGGGGTCCGACAAGGCGATCATGGCCCTTCCCGCGGTCCCTAGAACATGCTCTTATGCAGGGGAAAGTCCGTGGGGGTCCGTGATCCACGTCCTTTGGGGGCCGGGATGGACTCGTCTGGCTTCTGCTGCCGCGAGAAGTACCGCCACAACGGGGGCATGGCCCTCGCCTACCACCACGGCGAGGCTAGCGGCGAAGAGGGTGCCGGCCAGAGGGGTCCGCGATCGCCATCATGGCCCCAGTCGCGGTCCCCAGGAAGCTGGCTATTTGCAGGGGAAAATGCTTGGGTGTCCGCGATTCGCGCCCTTTGGGGGCAGCGATGGACTCGTCTGCTGTTTCCTGCCATTCGCACGAAGTACTGCCACAACGGGGGGGACGGCCTTCCCCCACCATCACGGCGTCGGCGCGCCCGGGGGTCCAAGAACGACGCGATGATGGCCCCTTCCGCGGTCCCTGAAAACTGGCGTTTTGCAGGTCAAAGTCATAGGAGTCGGGGATCCGCACCCTTTGGGGGCCGGGATGGACACGTCTGCCTCCGGCCACTGAGTCGACCTCCTACGAAGCGCCGCCCGCGTAGACGGCGACCGTCTCGGCTGCCGCGGTCGCGATTCGCTCACGCAGCTCGCGCGGAGCGAGCACCTCCGCCTCCGGGCCGTAGGCGAGCAGAGCACGGAAGGCGTGTTCGTGCCCCTCGAACTGCGCGATCACAGTCGGCCGCTCGCCGTCCTCGACGACGCGGGCTGCGCGGATGTATCGGACCTGCCCCCGTGGGATGCGCACCGTGACCTCGATCCGCGGTCGGCTCCGCTCGAACGCCTCGGAACGACTGGCCCACGCGGCGGCGAGGTCGAAGTCTCGCGGCCGAATGCCCGACTCAGCGCGCTCCCGTGCGGAGACGATCCGCGATACGCGGTAGACACGCTCCTCGCCCCGGCGCTGCGCGAGCAGGTACCAGACACCCGCTTTGAGGATGAGCCCGAGAGGGTCGAGGCGCCGCGAGACGACGGCCGCGCCTTCCCGGTAGCGGATCTCGAGCCGACGGCCGCGCCACAACGCCCCTGCGATCACCGGCAGGTGAGGGACGCGGTCCTCCTCGCGGAACCAGCCGCGCATGTCGACGTGGAACAGTCGCGCGGCCCGCCCGGCCCGCTCCTGCAGCTCCGCGGGCAGGGACGCGATGAGCTTCAGCCGGGCGGCAGCCAGCTCGCGACCGAGGCCGAGCTCCGCTGCAGGCCCGACGAAGAGCGCCTCAGCCTCGGCGGCATCGAGGCCTGTGAGCTTCGTCCGGTAACCGCGCTCGAGCCGGTAACCGCCCGCCGGGCCGCGGACGGAGACGATCGGGACGCCGGCCTCCGCGAGCGCCTGCGCGTCGCGCTGCACCGTTCGCTCCGAGACCCCGAGGAGCTCGGCGACCTCGACCGCGTTCAGCTGCCCGCGCGTCTGCAGCACGAGCAGGAAAGAGACGAGACGGCTTGCACGCACTCGGCAAAACTATTTCACGAACACGACAGAACGTGTCGGGAATACCCGCTAGCGTCCGCACCGCCAATCACGAACGGAGGGAGGACCGAATGTCAGTGCAGCCTGTGCCCGAGGGCTACCACACGCTCATCCCGTACCTCGCCGTGGACGATGCGGCCAAGGCGATCGAGTACTACAAGAAGGCGTTCGGCGCCAAGGAGCGCGCGCGCATCGACGGCCCGGATGGCAAGATCGGCCACGCCGAGCTCGAGATCGGCGACTCGGTCGTGATGCTCGCCGATCCCTTTCCACACGCGTCGACGACGCCGCCGAACGACGCCGGCTCCACGACCGCAGCCATCGTCATGTACGTCGAGGACGTCGACGCCGTCGTGAAGAAGGCGGTCGACGAGGGCGCCGCGATCACCGACGAGGTCGAAGACAAGTTCTGGGGCGACCGTTTCGGAACGATCAGGGACCCGTTCGGCCACGTCTGGTCGATCGGGACTCACGTCGAGGACGTTCCGCCGGAGGAGATGGCCGCACGCGCCAAGTCGGCCATGGCCGCGATGAGCAGCTGAGACGAAGATGCCCGCCTTCCTCGTCACGGCACACGCGGCGTTCATGGACCGCCTCGTCGAGGAGGGGTTCATCGTCCTCGGCGGGCCCCTGGCGGACGAGCACCGCGTCGTGCACGCCGTCGAGGCCGAGTCCGGGGACGCCGTCCGCGCAAACTTCGCACGCGACCCCTGGAACGAGACGCACCTCCACGTCGACACGATCGAGCACTGGACGCTCCTGCTCGAAGGTCGATCCAGATGACAAAGAGAGCCGAATCGATGGGACTCGGAGCGCGCGCCGAGCTGCGGGCCTGGTATCTCGGCCACCTGCGGCCGAGGCTGGTCGAGGCGGTGGCGACCGGCGTCGTCAGGCCCGGCGCGGTTGAGGAGCTCGACCTTCAGGTCGCCGAC
>DASXSE010000108.1:0-2418 GCA_036506175.1 Gaiellaceae bacterium | reverse complement strand
CGCCGCTGACAACACGCTCTGGAGCGGCCGCGTGCTCGACGAGTCGGATGAGTCTGAGGGGACCACTGCGATCCGCGCCTTCAACGAGCACGTCCGGAACGACTCTCGCGTGACGAGCGTGATGCTGACGGTGCGCGACGGTGTCACCTTGATCCGGCGCAGCTAAGGAATTACTGCCGCCTTGAGAAGGTCGCGGGGCGGGTCGGCGAAGAGCGCCGGCAGCTCGTCGAGCCCGACCTGGTGCGTGATCAGGCTTGCCCACGGAAAGGCGCCGCTCGCGAGGAAGGCGAGCGCCGCGCGCATGGTCCTCGGCGTGTGGTGGAAAGCGCCGCGCAGCGTCAACTCGTCGTAGTGGACGCGCGTTGCGTCGATCGGTACCTCGGTCCCGCTCTCCAGGCCGCCGAAGAAGACGACCGTGCCACCCGGGCGCACGAGCCGGACCGCGTCTCGCCAGGCGTCCGCCGTGCCCGCTGCTTCGATAACCACGTCGGCGCCTTCGGCTGTCCCAACCTGGCCGCCGAACCGCGGGACGAGCGTCCGTCGTTCAGGCCGCCCACCGACGACAACGGGGCGCGCGCCAGCGTCGCGCACGCACGCACAGAGCATCAGGCCGATCGGCCCTGCGCCAAGAATCGCCACGAGGTCGCCTTCTCGGATACCGACGAGCTCGACTCCCCGTAGACAGCAGGCGAGCGGCTCGACCATCGCGGCGACCTCCGAAGGGAGCCCGTCGGGAACCGGCAGGAGATTGACGCTCGCGATCCGCTCCGGGACAAGTAGATACTCGGCATAGGCGCCGTTCAGAAGCGTGAGGCCCGTTCGCCGCTCTTCGTCCGCGTCGGAGTTGGCGGCGACGACGCGCCTCCCGGTCCCGACGTCGGCGCCGCAGAACTCATGGCCGAACGGGCTCGGCAGCTCGCCCAGGAGGACCGGATGACCGCGGCGGAACGCCTTGGCGTCCGTTCCGTCCGTCAGCGCGACCTCGACCTGGACGAGGACATCGCCGGGCCCGGGCTCCGGTCGCGCCACCTCCTCGACCCGCAAATCGCCCGGCCCGTAGAACAGGACCGCCTTCACGGCGTGAAAACGACCTTGAAGGCGTCGCCGCTTCGGTACGCCTCGAGCCCTTGGTCGAACTTCGCGAGCGGGAGCACCGTCGTCGGCAGAGGCTGGATCTCGGGGAGCAGGTTCACGGCTGCGAGGAGGTGGCGGGGCGTGGCGGAGCGGGAGCCGACGACGTGCAGTTCCCGGCGGTAGACCGGGTCGAGGTCGAGTGTCCCCGCCGACGCGAAGACGAGGAGCGTTCCTCCGGGAGCGACCTTGGCCGCCGAGGTCTCCGCGCCTCCTGGAGCGGCGAGGACGGCAGCGTCGACTTCCCGGCGAGGAGCCTTCACGCCCGCGAGCTCCATGCGCTCCTTGCGGATGTCGAGGCCGTAGACCTCGTCGCCCCGGCGACGCAGCACCTGAACGAACAGGTTGCCGACGAAGCCGCAGCCAAGGACGAGGACGCGTCCGCGTGGCACGCGCTCGACGGCTCGGAGCACGCACGCCAGGGGCTCGGCGAATGAGCCCAAGGCGTCTGTCATCGACGTTGGAATCTCGATCCAGTCGCTCGCTCGGACCCGTTCGGCGAAGCCGCCGGGCACGATCGTGGCAGGACGGAACTCCTCACACGTCGACTCGTGACCGGCCCGGCAGCGCTCGCATTTGCCGCACGGGAGGTGGTGGACGAGCGCGACTCGGCGGCCATCGGGAAGCTCGCCGGCGACCTCATGCCCGAGCACGGTTCCCTTCGGCGCGCTGCCGATCTTCTCCACGTCGCTGCCGCAGAGCCCGCAAGCGAGCACGCGCACGAGCTTCCCCTTCCCTTTGGGCTCAGGAATTTCGGCGAGCTGCGGGTTGCCCGCCTGGTCGAGGACGACGGCCCGCACGGCGGTATCGTAGGCCCGTGGCCATCAAGCTCTATCGGTGCAAGAACCTATGGGTGAAGGGCGGACACCCCTGCTGGCGCGTCCAGAAGTCGCTCGACGAGCAAGGCATCGCGTACGAGATCGTCCCCGGACCTTGGCCCGGACGTGGAAAGCGCGGTGAGATCGAGCGCCTCAGCGGCCAGGCGAAGTACCCCGTCATCCAGTTCGAGGACGGGTCCGTCTACCGCGAGGAGTCGAAGGACATGGCCGCGACGATCGCCGCGGGGAAGCTGTTCGAGAAGCAGGGCCAGAGCCAGCCCGCGTCCTGACCGCCGCTAAACTGGGTCGCGCGGGGCTATAGCTCAGCTGGGAGAGCGCCTGGATCGCACCCAGGAGGTCGCCGGTTCGAGTCCGGCTAGCTCCATGAAAGACCTGCAAACGCAGGTCTTTTGTTTTCAGAACTGACGGCGAAGAGCGCCTGGAGGCTGCCAGGCGCTCGGCCACGATC
>DASXSE010000107.1:0-3466 GCA_036506175.1 Gaiellaceae bacterium | reverse complement strand
TAGCGCTTGACCTCCTCCTGCGTCTTGTACACCCAGTAGAAGCCGTAGATCCCGAGCGTGAGGATGAACCACACGAAGCACAACGGGATCTGGCGCGTTTCCCCGACGGGCCCTCGAGCTGTAGTCGCCGCAGCTGCTGTCATCGCCTAGTGCGCTTCGGCGCCTGCGGGGGCCGGCTCCTCGGCTGCGTGTGGCGCGCCGGCGGGAACCGAGCGGAGCCCGAGGGCGGCGATCACGGCTGCGGCGAGCGCGAAGGCAGCGCCGACCATGAAGGCGGCGTGATAGCCGCCGGTCAGCGCAGCCGCTTGGCCGTCGCCGTTGCCGAGCAGCGTGTCCGTCCGTGCTGTCGCAATCGCGGCAAGCACTGCAAGACCGAGGGCCCCGCCCATCATGAAAGCTGTGTTGACCACGCCCGACGCGAGTCCGGAGTCCTGAGGCTCGACGTCACCCATAGCGGCGAGGAGGAGTGGGTTGAACGTGATCCCGCCGCCAAGCCCGAAGAAGAGCATGGGCAGGAGGACGTCCATGGTGAAGCTCCCGTCTGCGGGCGCCCGCGCGAAGAGGAGCAGCCCCAAGATGAAGAACAGGAGCCCGCCGATGAGCGGAGGCTTGATGCCGAAGCGCATGATGAGGCGGTCGGAGAGGAGGAGCGAGGAAGCTCCCCAGACGAGGGTTGCGGGCAAGAACGCGAGGCCGACCTCGAGCGGGCTGTAGCCGAGCACGAGCTGCAGGTAGAGGGCCGAGAAGAAGAACATGGCGAACATCGCCGCCGCCATGAGGACGCCGACGATGTTGGCCACGGAGATGTTTCGGTGACGGAACAGGCCCAGCGGCACGAGCGGAGCCGGATGACGGGCCTCGATGACGAGAAACACGAGCAGAAGCGCCAAGGACGCACCCAGGAATCCGAGCGTGCGCCCTGAGGTCCAGCCGACCTCGTTGCCCTTCACGATCGCGTAGACCGCGAGCATGAGCGCGCCGGTGATGGTGATCGCTCCCCAGACGTCAAGGCGGCGGTTCGCGGCTGGCACCCGCACAGACGGGCAGAGGTAGATCGAGAGGATGAAGACCGCGACGCCGACCGGAATGTTCACGAAGAAAATCCAATGCCAGCTGAGGAGATCCGTGAGGATGCCGCCCAGGAGGACGCCGGCAGTCCCGCCACCGGAGAGCACGAAGCCCACGACGCCCATGGCTTTGGCGCGCTCTGCGGGCTCCGTGAACATGATCATGATCAGCGAGAGGACGACCACCGAGACGATCGCGCCGCCGAAGCCCTGCACAGCCCGTGCCGCGATCAGCAGTCCCTGCGACGTCGCCAGTCCGCAGGCGAGAGAGGCGGCTGTGAAGACGCCGATCCCGATGAGGAAGAGCCGCCGATGCCCGTAGAGATCGCCGAGGCGGCCGCCGAGCAGCATGAAGCCGCCGAACGTCAGGAGGTATGCGTTCACGACCCAGGCGAGCGACGTCTGGGTGAAGCCCAGGTCGGCGCGGATTGACGGCAGCGCCACATTCACGATCGTCCCGTCGAGGACGATCATGATGTCGCCGAGGCAGAGGACGTACAGCGCCAGCCAGCGCGTTCTGGCGTCCGAGATCATGACCGCGTGCTTCTCACTTGATCCATCTCATCCCGAACGAGCGTGCGCCTCGACTATTCCCGTGGCCTGCGGCGCTACCCGTGCGACCCAGGGACCCTACCGAAACACGAGAGAGCGCTAGGGGTTAGCATCGGGCTAGCCCAAACCGACACTGATGGGAGGCTCGAAAAATGGCACCGAAGCCGATTCCGGAGGGCTACAACACCGTTACGCCGTACCTCGCCGTGGGCGACGCCGCCGCGGCGATCGAGTACTACACGAAGGTCTTCGGCGCAAAGGAAACCGTCCGTATGGACGGCCCCGAAGGCATGATCGCCCATGCCGAGCTCGACATCGGGGACTCGAAGATCATGCTCTCCGATCCCTTCCCGCAGGCTTCCACGAAGCCGCCGAAGGAGCTCGGCGGCACGAGCGCGAGCATCTTCATGTACGTCGAGGATGTCGACGCAATCGTCAAGAAGGCCGTGGACGCGGGCGGGACGATCACGATGGAAGTCCAGGACCAGTTCTGGGGCGACCGCTACGGCTCGATCACGGATCCGTTCGGGCACTCCTGGTCGATCGCGACGCACGTCGAAGACGTCCCGCCCGAGGAGATGGAGGAGCGGGCCAAAGCAGCCATGGCCCAGATGAGCGCTAGCTAGGCCCCTGGACGGCAGGCTTTGCCGGGCGAAGCCCGGCTTCAACGCGTCCGCGTTCAATTAGACGCCGCGGCAGGATCCTGCGCGAGCTCGCCCCGTGTGACTAGACGCGCGGTCAGCGCGTTGTCTCGGGCTCGCTCGCTGGCCTCCTTTTGCGAACGACGCAGGGGAGATGCCGAGCTCCCGGGCCAGCTCCTGTGGCGTCATCGCTGTCGAGACGATTCCGATCGCAGGCGCCGCGCACTATCCGCCGACCGGATGACCGTGCAGTCGACCGCGGCTCCCCCAGCGGATCCGCCACCCGCTCGACGCGAGGCGAGAAAAAATACGGGTGATGAAGATCAAGACGTTCGGGCCAGTCGATGAGCGGAGCCTGAAGCAGCTCGAGCGCTGCATGGAGGCGGGCGACGCCGAGCTCGGCGTGCTCTGCGCCGACCATCATCCGGGCTACTCGCAGCCGATCGGAGGCGGCATCGCGTACGAGGGCTATATCTCCCCCTCCGGCGTCGGCTACGACATCGGCTGCGGGAACAAGGCCGTCAGGACACCCGCGACGCGCGCCGATCTCGAGGCACTCGGCGGCGTCGAGGCGCTCATGGGCGAGATCACTCGCCGGATCTCGTTCGGCATGGGCGTTCCTGCGCACGAGCGGACCGACCACCCCGTCCTCGACCGGATCCGGAACGCCGATTTCGCACCCCAGCGCAAGCTGGCCCAGTTGGCGGAGTCACAGCTCGGCACGGTCGGCTCGGGTAACCACTACGTCAATCTCATGGAGGACAAGGAGGGATTCGTCTGGGTCGGCGTCCACTTCGGGTCGCGCGGCTTCGGCTACAAGACGGCCTCGGGCTTCCTCGCGCTCGCGCAAGGCCTTCCGTTCGATGCTCGTGCCAGCGAGGGCGAGATGGACTCCCCACCGGTGCTGTTCGAGGTCGGATCGGAGCTCGGGGAGTCGTACGCCTCCGCAATGCAGCTGGCCGGCGAGTACGCCTACGCGGGCCGCGACGTGGTCGTGGCGAAGGTGCTCGAGATCCTCGGCACCGATTCTGTCCACGAGGTGCACAACCACCACAACTTCGCGTGGCGCGAGAACCACTTCGGCCGCGACTACTGGGTCATCCGCAAAGGCTGCACCCCGGCTCGCCCCGGCCAGGAGGGCTTCGTCGGTGGCTCCATGGGCGATGAGTCAGTGATCCTCGAGGGCGTCGAATCACCTGAGAACGA
>DASXSE010000106.1:0-19847 GCA_036506175.1 Gaiellaceae bacterium | reverse complement strand
GAGTACGGGCGCGTCAACGCGCTGAGGACGCTTGCCGCCCTCGGGCTCGTCGCCCCGGTGAATACGTCGCGCCCGAAGATCGTCGGTGCCGCGAGCTCGGGCGAGACTCTCGAGGGCCGCAGCGGCGGCTGGCTCGGGGCGAGCTCCTTCACGTACCGGTGGCAGCGTTGCGACCGAGAAGGCAAGAACTGCATCACGCTCCCGACCGCGACGGCGCAGAACTACCAGGTGGCACTCGCGGACGTCGGTTCGACGCTTCGTCTCATGGTGCGCGCGGCCAACGCCCACGGTTCGAAGACGGCCTTCTCCGTCGTGACGGGCGTCGTGAAACGCGGGGCCGTCGCCTCGACGGCCGGCGCAGTGCCCGAGGCTACTCCGCCTGCCAGTGCTCCTCCGCCGCCCTCGAGCGGCAGCGCGGGCACGCCACCGCCTCCCACTCCTCCGCCGTCGCCCATCCCTTCGGTGCCGCCCGAGGTCGGGGACTCCGTGGCTCAGGTCACGGGGACCGTGGAAGACGTCAGCTCGAATGCGCCTGCTCCCGTCGACGGCGTGCCCTAGCTCGATTTCATGTCCCCCCTTATGGGTGACGCGCGTGCCGCCTCCCACGCCGAGTTTCCATATGTAGGTCCTTCGATGGTGCGCGTTGTCATCTACGTAACTCTGCTGGCCGCCCTCTTCGGCGGCGCCGTCCTGTCTGCAGGCAACGCGATCGGCGCATGGGAGCCCATTCCGCCTTCGCCACACGTGCTCGGCACCTCGACGCAGGTCGAGAAGCCGAAGAAGCAGAAGGCGCCGGCCAAGCCGCGGAAGCACCACAAAGCCAAGAAGCACGGCTGATCGCCGCCGTTTTCGGCTTCCCGAAGCTGGGAACAACCGGGTCGTGCGGATCAACTTCATCGGCATCGTCTATCTCGTCATCGGCGCCGTCATCGCCGGCACCCACGACTACTACAAGAACGTCGACACGGCCAAGGACGTGATCTCGGCGGTCCTCGCCGTCATCCTCTGGCCGTTGGTGCTGCTCAGCGTCAACCTGCACATCCACTGAACGCCGCGCGGGGCGCTGCTATCTTCGGTGGACGTGACCCCCCCGCTGGAGAGCCTGCTGCGCCATGCCTTCCCTGATGCCCGCGAGCTCGCGGTCGTCGACCGCACCGGCGGTGGGGATCACTTCCACGTCACCGTGGTCAGTCCGCGGTTCAGCGGCCTGTCGCTCGTCGACCAGCATCGGCTCGTCTACGACGCATTGGCGACGCCGCTGGCCGACGGCACCATCCACGAGCTTCGAATCACAACCCGAGGAGAGTGATGAGCGAGCTGAGAGACCGCATCCAGGAGACCATCGAGCGCGAGCCCGTCGTCGCGTTCATCAAGGGGACGCATGAGCAGGTCTACTGCGGCAACTCGGACCGCGCTCTCCAGGCGCTGCGTTCTGTCGGCGCCTCGTTCGCGACGGTGGACGTGCTGCCTGATCCGCAGATCCGCCAGGAGCTATCGGCGCTCTCGAACTGGCCGACGATTCCGCAGGTCTTCGTCGGCGGCGAGCTCATCGGCGGTGCCGACATCGTCCAGGAGCTTGCGGCCAACGGAGAGTTGGAGGCCAAGCTCGACGAGAAGCTGGGCGGCGACTGGCGGAACGGCGGCGATGAGCGGACGATCGCGCTCGTCGACCGCGAGAATCCATTCCGGCTGGTTTCCTAGCGTCGGTTCGCAGACCAGACGACTGCGGCCAGGAGGACGGACAGGCCGGAGACGACGATGCCGATGATCCAGGCGGCGACGTCCTGCGAGCCCATGATCGCGGCCACGCCGGTGCCCGCGCCGATGATGCCGCCGGTAGCCACGATGCGGCTGAAGGCGGACTGAAAGGTCACGGCCCGGCCGGGCCCGCTCGGAGGCGCAGTCGTCGCCTCACCGTCGGTCTTGCGCTCGAACAGAGCCACCGCAGGATCCTAACGGCAAACACCGCCAAATCCGGCTAGGCGGGAGCGGCTGCGGCCCTTCCTCTGACCCCAACCTCGCTGTCGTACGCGGCCATGATTGGAGACGGCCTGAATCCCTTGATGAGCGGGTAGAGGCCGAGGCTCAGCTCCCAGAGGAACTCGGGAATGGTGGCGATGCCCTGCAGCGCGCCGCCCTGATCGGCGACGCCGAACATGACCAGCATTCCCGAAATGCAGATGAGCGGGCCTCCGACGAGGCCCAGCACGGCCAGGCGCGACGGCATCAGCCCGGACGTGTACATCAGGTACCCCAGGATGAGCCCGTTTCCGAGGCCGACGATGAAGCCCGGCCCGAGGATGAACGTCCAGTCTTTGAGCGCGGCGAGCGTGTAGGCGATGGCGCCTTCGTCCCCGCCCGCGTCTTGCTGCGAGAGCGTCACAATGGACAGCACGGCGAGGATGCCGACCAGGATGAACGTGCACTCCACGATGCGGGCCGTGACGTAGCCGAGCGCAAGGATGTGGTTCTGACGCTTGAGAAGGGGATATACGACGACGGCCGTGCCGATGTTCGCGATGATCAGGAGCAGCTCCAAGAAAGCTCCGAAAAGGATCTGGTTGTCGGAGCCGCCGCTCGCGACGTAGCCGACGGGGTCGTCCAGGACGGGCTGGTAAAGAGCTAACGCCGGGATCGACGTGACGAACGTGATCAGGTACAGAAGTCCGAAGATGCGCGCGATACTCCGAGAGTCCATTTGGCTCCTCAGTTCTAAGGGGATACGCGGCGTCGAGGCGCGCGGCCTTGCACGCCACGCTTCCTCGACCCGAGCAGGATCGCTTTGATCGCCTGGTGACTCTCGTCGCCCGGCGATTCCGAGATCACAGTTGCCGGCCGGTCGAACCGCGCAAGCGCGTCGCGTAAGGGCTCCGCGCGCAGGGTTCCCTCGCCGTACGGCAGGTGTTTCGTCTCGTTCCTGTTGGCGTATGCGATATCGCTGAAGTGGATGTGGAATGGGGCGTCTGGCTCCAGGATTCCGTCCGCGATCTCGAGCACTCCTGCAAAGGCCGCCTCGTCCACGAAAGCGCCGTCGGTCACGGCGTGCAGGTGCGCGAAGTCGAGAACCGGGCGAACCCAGTCGAAGCGCGCCGAGAGCCAGAAAACATCCTCCGGCGTTCCGAGCTCGCGCACACGGCCCATGATCTCCAAGCCGAAGGCCACCGTCCGTTCTTTCGGCTCGAGGCGCTCGCGAAGCGCAGCGAGATCGTCGGCGACGGATTCGAGCGCGGCCTCTCGCTCCCGGCCGAGCAGATACCCGGGATGGACGACCATGAGCTCCGCCCCGCACGCAACCGCGACGCCGGCCGAGTGGTCGATCATGCCGAAGGCTCGCTTGCGCTTCTGCTCGTCTCCCGGGAGGTGGCCGAGAATCGCGGCAATAGGCGCGTGGACCGAGAGGGCGATTCCGCTTTCGGCCGCGAGCTCGCCGAAGTGCTTGGCCCAGTCCCATTCGGGCTTCATCCAAAAACCGCCCTCGAAGTCGACCTCGCAGGCGCTGTAGCCCCGCTCCAGAAGGAGCTCTACAGCTGCCTCCGGGCTCTCGCGACTTGGCACTCGGGCAGGTCCGAAACGGGTGGTCATGCCGTCCGATGTCAAGAGTACGGTCTTCTCCATGGCGAAGCGACCGACGCGCATCGAGCTTCTCGAGCTGGACATCGATCTCCGGCTCGCCGACCTCTGGAGCGAGGCTTGCGGAGTCGGCGAATGGAATCTCGAGGTCGTCGCAGCCTTCCTGCGAGCGGCGTACGGGAAGGGCTACTGCGATGCCCTCACGGAGGACGACGCCGGCTCGCTCTGCCGGGATCACGGGTACCGCATCCCGGCGCGTAAGCCCGCGCCACTCCCGGAAGCCTAGGCACGGGGCCTCACCCGCGGGCACCATCCGCGCCTCTCGCGGCTGCAAAGCATCGGCATGCGTCGTCCTCGGTCGCCCCCGTATTTGAGGTCAATACGAGGGCTCCCTGCGTCCTTGCCTGCCTCGCTTTTCGCGCGCCAGTGACGCGGCAGTACCGGCGGGTGAGGCCCCAAAAACCCCGCTAGACTCGGGTTGTGCCTCGGAGGCGCAGTCCGGCACGTCTCGTCATCGCGCTCTCGGTGGCGGCAACTCTCGCTGTCTTTCTCCTCTACACGAGCATCGCGGGCGGCTCGACACCCTCCGTCCGTCCGAGCCAGCTGGCCAAGCATCAGGGGACGGTGACGCTCGCCGGCGTCGTCCTGGCGCCGGTGCGCGGGGATCCCTACGAAGGCGGACTGCGGTTCCGGCTACGGGATATCGGGGGTACAGCGACAGTGCCGGTCGTCTACAAGGGGTCGGTGCCGGATCTGTTCCGGCCGGGGCGCGATATCTCCATAAGCGGGACGATGCGCAACGGCGTCTTCGTCGGCGAGCGTGACTCGCTCGTGACGAAGTGCCCTTCGAAGTACGCGCCGCCCAAAAAGAGCGCCTAGAGTGATCGACCCGGCGACGTCCACCGGGTTCCTGGGCGGCTGCAAAGCGTCGGCAGTCTTTGTCCTCGGTCGCCCACGTATTTCATTCAATACGCGGGCTCCCTGCGTCCGCGCCTGCCTCGCTTCTCGCGCGCCAGTAACGCGGCAACGTCACCGGGACGATCACTGATGCCCGAGCTCGGCCGCGCTGCGCTCGTCGTCGCCTTCGGGCTACTCCTCTACGCGGCCATCGGCGGCGCGTACGCGGCCCTCCGCGGCCGTCGCAGGCTGCTGGAATCGGCTCGCAACGCAGTTTTCGCCTCGTTTGCCGCGGTCTTGGTCGCTGCTGCCGTCCTCCTCGCGGCCCTCGTTCGCCACGATTTTTCGTTCGTCTATGTAGCGGATCACACCTCGCGCGAGCTTCCTCTGCGCTATGCGGCGGCGTCCTTCTGGGGTGGCCAGGCGGGCTCGCTCCTTCTCTGGCTGCTCGTGCTCACTGGGATGGCCTCGGCGGCCGTCGCCCTGAACGGTCGTCTCACCCGCGACGTCCTCCCCTGGGCAGTGCCGATCGCCGCGGCGCTGGCCAGCTTCTTCGCCTTCCTGCTCGTCTTCGTCGCCTCACCGTTCACGACGGCGCCCGCTCCCGCCGATGGGGCGGGGCTCAATCCCAGCCTGCAAAACCCGTACATGATGGCCCACCCACCGCTCCTCTATCTCGGCTACGTGGGCCTGACGATTCCGTTCGTCTTCGCAATGGCTGCGCTCGCGTCACGGCGTACGGACGAGCGCTGGATCATCGCGACGAGGAGATGGACGCTGGCCTCGTGGACGTTCCTCGGCTTCGCCATCCTCCTCGGCGCGAAGTGGGCGTACGAAGAGGTGGGTTGGGGCGGGTGGTACGCGTGGGATCCGGTCGAGAACGCGGCGCTGATGCCCTGGCTCGTGGCCACGGCGTTCCTCCACTCGGTCATGGTGCAGGAGAAGAAGAACATGCTGCGCGTCTGGAATTCGGTGCTCGTCGCGGGCGCGTTCGCGCTCTCGCTCTTCGGGACGTTCCTGACCCGAAGCGGCGTCATCAACTCCATTCACAGCTTCACGCAGTCGTCGATCGGCGCCTGGTTCGTCGCGTTTATCGCCGTCGTGGTCGCTGCGTCGACGGCCTTGATCTTCCTGCGGCTGCCGATCCTGCGCTCGCCGACACGGCTCGAGTCGCTCGTCTCACGCGAGGCCGCCTTTCTCTACAACAACCTGTTCCTCGTCGCGTTGGCCCTGACCGTGCTGTGGGGCGTCGTCTATCCGCTCGTGTCAGAGGCCGTCCGCGGCGTCGCTGTCACCGTGGGCGCGCCGTACTACGACTTCTTCGCCATCGCTTTCGGACTGCCGATCGTCCTGCTCATGGGGGTCGGGCCGCTGGTTGCCTGGCGGCGAGCCTCGCTTCGGGCGCTGGGCGCCTCAATGGTCTGGCCGGCCGGGGTGGCTCTGCTTACAGGCGTGGCCTTACTGATTGCGGGCGCCGGCTCGAGCCCGGCGGGACTCATCGGCTATACGTTCGCGGCGTTCGTTCTCGGCGCCATCGTCCTCGAATTCGCGCGCGGGACGCGTGCAAGGCGCGCGCTCGCGGGAGAAAGCTGGCTCAGCGCATTCACAGGCCTCGTGGGCAGGAATCGCCGTCGCTACGGCGGCTACGTCGTGCACGCAGCGATCGTTCTCCTGCTGGTCGGCGCCGTCGGCATCGGCGGGTACCAGAAGACGCAGGATGCGCGCCTGGCGCCGGGCAGCACCCTGCGCGTAGGCGACTACGACGTCACCTATCTCCAGAGCGTGCAGCGCCGCGGCCCGAATGCGCTCGAGCGGCGCGCTCGCGTCGCCGTCTCGCGGAACGGAAAGCACCTCGGGACCCTCGCTGCAGGTAGGAACAGCTATTTCGCGGAGCAGCAGACGTCCAACGAGGTGGCGATCCGCTCCGACTGGCTGCGAGCCGAGGACCTCTTTGTCATCGCGGACCGGTTCTATCCCGACGGGTCGGTGCACGTCAAAGTGCTCGTGAATCCGCTCGTCAACCTCATCTGGCTCGCAGGCATCGTCTTCTTGGCTGGATCGCTGATCGCCATGTGGCCGGATGCGCGCGAGCAGAGGCGTCTCGCCCGCAGGTTCGCCTACGCACCTGCCTGACGTGGGGACGGCGGCGCTCATCCTCGCCGTGCTGCTGGCGGTCGCGTGTGTCGCCTTCGTGGCGCGCCCTTTCCTGCGCGAGCCGGCGCCCGAGAACGACCGCTTGGCCGAGTTGCCGCCCGCAGAACGCGAGCGCGTGCGTTTGGCGGAGGAGCGGGACCGGGCACTTGCAGCTCTGAAGGAGCTCGAGTTCGACCACAGGACGGGG
This sequence comes from Gaiellaceae bacterium, assembly GCA_036506175.1. Lineage (GTDB taxonomy): Bacteria > Actinomycetota > Thermoleophilia > Gaiellales > Gaiellaceae > JAIBJP01. The sequence goes on along the minus strand of DASXSE010000106.1, from coordinate 13,039 downwards.
AAAATTTCCGACGCGGATTACCGAGGGCTCGTAGGGCCGCTGCGGCGGCAGGCTGCCGAGGCTTTGAAGGCGCTCGGGCCTACGAAGGAGGCGGATCCGACCGTCCGCGAAGACGTTCATGCGTGACTGTCCTCATTGCGGCACGTCGATGCCCGCCGACAGCCGCTTCTGTCCGGAGTGCGGCCGCTCGCTGAGCTCCGAGGACGGGGCCACGATGGTGCGAGCACGGCGCCGCTGGCCCCCGGATCCCTTCATGGTCATCGTCGTCCTCGTCGCAATAGGTGCCGTCATCCTGCTGGCGGGAGGCCTCTGGGCTTGGGGGCTCGTTGCTCTCTTCGGCGCGGGCATCCTCTTCCTCTCGCAGCGCGAGGCCGAACGACAGGCGGCGCGATACGCGTTGGCGGGGTTCCGTGAGCGGGTCGCAGCGACCCATTCGGCGCTGGCCGCGCGCTCACGGGGTCAGCTGGAGCTCTTCCGTGCACGGCGGGAGCGCGCGGAGCTCGAGGCTGAGCGAGGCCGGGCCCTGTACCAGCTCGGACATGCCGTGTTTTACCGTGACAAAGCGGGAACGAAGTCGGCGAAGGAGTCCGTTCAAGGGGTCGTCGACCGCATTCAGGAGAAGGAGGCGGAGATCGAAGCCCTCATTCGACAAACCGACGAGCGCGTACAGCGCGCACAGGCCGCCATGAAGGCGACCGAGCGGATCCAGGCCGAGCAGCCGCCCGAGCCGCCGCGCATTCCAGAGCCGTGGCCTCCCCCCGACGAGGGCACCCCACCGACGCCCGAACCGGTTCCGGAGCCCTCCCCGGACGATCCGGTACCTGCTCCGGAGCATCCGCCCATGCCTGAAACGAAGAAAAAGGTGCGGAAGAGCTAAGCCCTGGCAGGGACGCTTCTCGCTGGAAAATCCCCGCAATTTGATGTAAAACACCGGGCTTCCAGCAGGTAAAACGCTTCCCGCTGGGTGCGCAGGGACGTCCGCGCGCCCGGCGAAACTCTCAGCCGGTGCCGATCCCCCGCCGCATCATCGTGCTCCTCGTCGCTTCGGCGGCTGTGATCGCGCTCGCCGTTCCCGCTGCACTCGGGCAATCGCTGTCCAACCGGAAGGACGCACTCGACGCCCACATCTCCGGCTTGCAGGACCAGATCGCGAAGGCGAAGGCGAAAGAGCAAGTCCTCACCGGTGACATTTCCGCGGCGTCAACGCGCATCAATGGCCTGGCCGGCGACATCGACACGCTGACCGCGAAGGTGAACGCGCTCGAGCACGACCTGGCCGTCCACCGGAGCCGGCTGGCTCGCCTCGAAGCGCGTCTCCGTGATCAGACCGAGACGCTACATCGGTTGGTTCGGGAGCATGCGGAGGCGCAGGCGCGTCTGGAGGCGCGGCTCGTGCAGCTGTACGAGACGGACGAGGCGAGCGAGCTCGAGATCCTGCTCCAGGTGAACAGCCTCTCCGATCTCCTAGAGCAGCTCGACTACTTCCACACGATCGGTCAGGAAGACAAGCGAATCGCGGACACGATCAAGCGTCTCCAGGGGGAGATGCGGGTCGCGCGCCAGCTGACTGCGACGACGAAAGCGGAGGTCGCCCAGGCCACGGCGATCCTGGCGAAGAAGACGGAGGAGCAGCGCGCCGCGCGCGATCAGCTGGTCGCCGAACGGTCCGCGCTAGCCGCCGCACGTTCCGACAAGCAGGCGATCCTCGCCAACGTCCGGCAGGAGCGTCATGCGGACGAGGAAGACCTGGCGGCGATGCAGGCGGCGAGCGCGGCGATTGCCTCGAAGATCAGGTCAGGTGGAAGCTCGGGCACGGGCGCGCCGTCTGCTGCCGGGCTGATCTGGCCGGTCAACGGGCCCATCACGAGCGGTTTCGGCTGGCGTTGGGGCCGCATGCACGAGGGCATCGACATCGGGGCGGCTTGCGGGACTCCTATCCACGCGGCGGCTTCGGGGACCGTCGTCTTCTCAGGCTGGATGGACGGTTACGGCAACTTCGTCATCATCGACCACGGGAACGGCCTGGCGACCGCTTACGGCCACCAGTCCGCGATCTACGTAAGCGGCGGCCACGTCTCCCAGGGGCAGGTGATTGGCGCCGTCGGCTCGACGGGCCATTCCACGGGCTGCCACCTGCACTTCGAAGTTCGCGTGAACGGCACGCCGGTCAATCCCCTCAACTACCTCTAGATACCGCTAGCCGCTAGCGGAAGACGGCGTAGAGGATGATGCCGGCGAGGACGAGGACGACGCTCCAGACGACTGGGAGCAGGCGGAACGCGCGGCGTTCCGCAGGAGTCGGACACGGCTGAACCTCGGGCTCGCGTTCCATGGGGTCTTCACCCCCGCTCGGCAGCGCCGAAAACCTAAAGACCATGGACGACGCGGATGTCAGGCAGCCCGCGGAAGCGGCCGTCCAGCTGGAACCCGTAGCCGACGTAGAACTCGTCAGGCACGGTGAAACCCACGTAGCGCAGCGGAAGATCGTCCACGAGTCGCCGGTACGGCCTATCCAGGAGGGTGCACGCCGCGATGTCTCGCGGCCGTCGGAGCTTGAACGTATTCACGAGGTAGTTGATGGTCAAACCGGTGTCGATGACGTTTTCGACGATCAGGACGTCGCGCCCCATGATCGGCAGGTCGAGATCCTTGATCAGCCGGACCTTCTTCCGCCCGCCGAGGGCCCCGTCGTAGCCCGCCAAAACGACGAAGTCGAGCTCGTGCGGCCCAATGAATGCCCGCGAAAGATCGGCGAGGAAGATGAAGGCGCCTTTCATCACGGTGACGAGGATCGGCTCGCGGCCGGCGTAATCAGCCGTCAGCTGCGCGCCCAGCTCGGTGACCCGCGCGTGGATCTCCTCCCGGGAGAGGTAAACCTCGCCAATCCGAGGGTCGGGGGGCTCTATGAGGCGATGTTCAGTTTGTATTTCTGGGCGAGGCGCTCGATGTCGCGCCGGGTGAACAGCTTGATCCTGATGTCTGGATACCGCGCTCGCAGCTTTCGAATCTTGCGGTTCTTGCGCGTGACGAGGGATTGCTTCATCACCGTCACCTCGAGATAAAGATCCTGCTCAGGCAAGTAAAAGTCGGGCGTGAACGCCTCGATGATCCGGCCGTCCTCGTCTGTCTCGAGGACGAAGGACTTCGGCTCGTACTCCCAATCGAGTCCGTAGAAGTCAAGGAGACTTGCGCATTCGACCTCGGCCTGGTTGGCGAACCGGGGGGTATCCATCTCCGAACTTGCCTGGAAATCGGAGGTTTCTGAGGCCATCCGCATTTGAGAGTAGCAATCTGCCCGGACGACCCCGCATTACACTTCGACTGGGCTCGACGACGGCTCCAGAGGGAGGCGCGTGTTTCGAATCGCTCACATTTCCGACCTGCACTGCGGATCCCCGTATTTCGTGCCGGATCTGATGGAGCGCGCGATCATGGAGATCAACGAGCTCGAGCCCCAGATCGTTGTGTGCTCCGGTGATCTGACTGCGTACGGGTTCAAGCAGGAGTACGCCGAGGCCAAGGGCTATCTCAACCGCCTCAGTTGCCAGGAGCTCGTCGTCATCCCGGGGAACCACGACTCCCGGAACGTCGGCTATATCCACTTCGAGGAGCTCTTCGGCAATCGCAATCCCGTCGTTCACCTGAACGGCGTTTCGGTGGTCGCAATCGATTCGACCGAGCCCGACCTGGATCACGGGCACATCGGGCGCAGTCGTTACACCTGGATCCAGGAGCAATTCGCGCCTGAAGCCGACTTCCGCATCTTCGTCCTCCACCACCACCTGCTTCCCGTACCGGGAACCGGGCGCGAGCGCAACGTCGTCTACGACGCCGGTGACGCGCTCGAAGCGCTTCAGCGCGCCAAGGTCAACCTCGTCCTCTCCGGCCACAAGCACGTTCCGTACGCCTGGCGGCTGGAAAACATCTTCATCGTCAACGCCGGCACGGTCTCGACCTTGCGCCTGAGAGGAAACACCCGACCCTGCTACAACCTGCTGGAGATCGACGGCAGGCACGTCGACGTCTGGCGGAAGTACCCATTCCACGACCAAGAGCGCATCATTCAGTTCTCGGCGGACACGCTCGAGTTCGAGAAGTACACGACGCGAATCGAGGACGAAGTGAGGAGCAAGTGAAGGGTCTGGCCCTGATTGACGGCGAGCACTACCCGGACGTCGTTCGCGTGGCGTTCGTCGCGCTGCCGCACGAGATCCTGGGCGCCGTTCTCGTCGGCGGCTCCGAGAAGCTGCGCGGCGACGAGGACTACGGCGTTCCCCTGTACGACACCTTGGAAGAAGGCATCCAGGCGACAGGCGCCGAGGCCGTGGTCGATCTCTCCGACGAGCCGGTCGTCGATCCGCGGCGCCGTTTCGAGCTCGCGAGCCGCACGCTGGCGGCGGGTCTTTCCTACCTCGGCGCCGACTTCCGCTTCGATCCCGTGCGCTTCGAGCCGTTCGAGCTGCCGGCCCTCGCGGTGATCGGAACGGGCAAGCGCGTCGGCAAGACCGCCGTTGCCGGCCACGTCGCGCGCATCCTCGCCCGCGACCGCGAGGTCGTGATCGTCGCAATGGGGCGCGGCGGCCCACGCGAGCCCGTCGTCGTCGAAGGAGAGCCTGCGCTGGAGGACTTGCTCGCTCTCTCCCGTTCAGGCGTCCACGCAGCGTCGGATTACCTGGAGGACGCGGCCATGGCCCGCGTGACCACGGTGGGCGCCCGCAGGTGCGGCGGAGGCTTCGCAGGGGCGCCGTTCTTCTCCAACTTGCAGCCGGCGGCGCGGCTCGCGGCCTCGCTAGCGCCGGATCTGGTCCTGTTCGAGGGCAGCGGCGCGGCTCTGCCGCCGGTGGAGACGGGCGCGCGCATCCTCGCCGCGGGCGCTGGACAGGACGCCGAGACCCTGACCGGCTACATGGGCGCTTATCGGCTGCTCCTTTCCGATCTCGTCGTCCTCACAGGCTGCGAGGAGCCGCTCGCCACCGACGTCCATGTGAACCGGCTCCGCGCAGCCATCGACCACGTCAAGCCCGGCCTGCCGGTGGTCGAAAGTGTCTTCCGGCCCCAACCCGTCGAGCCCGACCAGGTGCGGGGCCGGCGCGTGGCCTTCTTCTCCACCGCGCCGGACGGCGTGCATGCGCGGCTCCGCGAGCATCTCGCACGCGAGCACGGCGCCGAGGTCGTGCTCGTCTCCGGCAACCTGGGAAGGCGCCAAGAGCTTCGCGCCGACCTTGCTTCCGTGGAGGCTCGCTCGGCCGAGGTCTATCTCGTCGAGCTGAAAGCGGCGGCGATCGACGTCGTCGCCGAGACCGCCGCCGAGCGTGGAGTCGATCTCGTGCTTTGCGACAACGACCTGCGCCCACTCCGCGGTGACCACGACCTCGAGGAGCTGGTTCTCGAGCTGGCCGAGCGGTTCGCACCCCGAGTGCCCGTATGACCGACCGCCACCCGCCTGATTCCGCCCTGATGTCGACCGCGTCCGAATCGGCGCTCGAGGCGCTCCACAAGCTCGAGATGCCGCTGGTCGTCCTGGTCGGCGGCGCCACCGGAACTGGAAAGTCCACGGTTGCGACCGAGGTCGCGCACCGCCTCGGCATCACGCGGGTCACGTCGACGGACGTGGTGCGTCAGACCATGCGCGCGTTCTTCTCCCGTGAGTTCATGCCTTCGATTCATTACTCGAGCTTTGAGGCCGGCCCGGCTGTGGCCGGCCCGGAGGGAGTCGAATCGGACGCCCTTCTGATCGGCTTCCTCGAGCAGACACGGAACGTCCTCGTCGGCGTGAAGGCGGTCCTGGCCCGCGCGATCGAGGAGGGCTATTCGCTCGCCCTCGAAGGGGTTCATCTCGTGCCTGGCCTCATCCCGCCCGTCGAGGGCGCAGTCATCTGTCAGGTGCTCCTCGCCATCGATGACGAGGAGGAGCATGCCGCGCACTTCTGGACCCGTGACGAGGAAGGCCTCCGGCCTTTCCAGAAGTATCTCCGCGCCCTGCCCGAGATCCGCAAGATCCAGGATTACCTCGTCGAGCGTGCCGCCAAGGCAAACGTGCCTGTGATCCAGAACGAGAAGGTCGAAGGGACGGTCGATCGCGTCATCGACCTCGTGCTCGGCGACGTCGAGCGCGTCCGGGCTTGAGCACGCAGGTGAAAACGCTTTGCCGCTGCGACGCCTACGCAGCGGTGACCGAGGCCGCCGCCCTTGCCAGTGCGCGCTGGCTCGGCCGGGGTGATGTCGAGGGAGCGGAGCAGTCGGCGGCGGACGCGATGCGCGAGGGGCTCGAAGGCCTCGAGATCGAAGGGCACATCATCGTCGGCAGCGAGGTCGAGGACGACCCGCTCGCGATCGGGACGGTCGTTGGACGCGGGGGAGAGGGTGTCGACCTCGCCGTGGACCCGCTCGAGGGCCGGGCTGTGGTCGCCCGAGGCGACTACGGCGCAATGGCGATGATCGCCGTCGGCGAACAGGGCAGCTTTCCGAGCCTGCCGCAGATGTACATGCGGAAGATGGCCGTCGGCCCGGTCGCGCGTGGCCGTATCGACCTGAGTCGGCCCGTGGCGGACAACGTTCGGGAGATCGCCGACGCCTTCGGCCGCAACACGCGCGACATCACGACGATCGTCCTCGACAGGCCGCGCCACCACGATCTGATCGAAGAGATCCGGGCAGCGGGCGCCCGCATCAAGCTGATCCAGGACGGCGACGTGACTGCCTCCATCACCGCAGCGATTCGCGGCACGAACGACCACCTTGCGATCGGGATCGGCGGGGCCCGGCAGGCGCTCCTGTCCGCCGCCGCCCTCCGCTGCCTCGGAGGCGAGCTGCAGGCACAGCTCTGGCCTACCACGCGGGGAGAGATCGAGGCCGCTCAAGAGCACGGAATCGAGGACGTCAACAAGGTGTTCACGACGGACGAGCTCGCCCCCGGCGAGGTCATCGTCGCTGCCACGGGCGTCACGAACGGCGACCTGCTCCGCGGCGTGCGCTTCCTCGCCGACAGCGCCCGCACCCACTCCATCGTCATGTGCACCCGGCACAACTGGGTGCGCTTCGTGGACGGGATCCACTTCTTCGCCCGCGAGCGGCGCGAGGAAGTTCGCCTGCTCGGCTAGCTACTAGAGCAGTTCGAGCACGCGCTGGGAGCGGACGAACTCCTCGGCCTCGGACCGCGAATGGACGCCGAGCCTTCGGTACGCGTTCTTGATGTGCGTGCGGACCGTGTGCGTCGAGATGACATAGAGGTCCGCGATCTCCTGGGCGCTGAGGCCGTCGGTGTACAGCGTGAGGATGGCGAGCTCGCGCGGGCGCAGGGCCCGACGGACGCTTTCGGGCGCATCCTCGGCTACGAAGATCGAGTTGCTGGCAACCTGGCGGGCAAGGAGCTCCAGCGTGGTCACCCGGCGATCGGCTCTCTCCAGCCGGGCGGACAGCCGTCTCGCAATGTCGGCCAGGAGGACGAGGGCAGCATCGTCCGGGCGTCGCTCGGTCCGGGACGCCACGGTGAGGGTTCCGATCGGCTCCCCATCGTCCTTCAGCCATTCCCCGCGGAGCCAGCGGGCGCCGATCATCCGGCCGAGCGTGTGTCGGTGCCCGAGGACGAAGATCGACCGCGCCTGGGCAATCGTCTGAGGGCTGAAGAGGAGCGTGAGGCGGTCGCTGGGCGGCGATCCCTCGACGGCGACCAGGTGAAGATTGCCCTCCGCGTCGCTGTCGCGCAGACGGAGGGCCGCCGTCTCGACCGAGATCGCGAGCGGCAGCTTGCGCACGACGCGCTCGAGCGACGCGGCGAGGTCAGAGTGGTCGACGGCCTCGACCGCCTGCTCGAGCTCTTCGCGCGGGCTTGGAGGGGCTTCGAGCCCGGCGAGGCTCATGGGCAAATAATACCCACCGGCAATAGCGATAAAACCTTGGCTCGCGGGGCGGAGTACCCAAGGTAACCAAGTCGCTAGACTCACTCCCATGCCTACGCGCGAAGACGTTTTCGAAGCTCTGCGGGCCGTCGAGGACCCGGAGCTCGGCATGGACATCGTCGAGCTGGGCCTCCTCTATGACGTCGAAGTGGAGGGACCGAAGGTCCACGTCACTTTCACGCTCACGTCGATGGGGTGCCCTGTCGGCCCGATGATCGAGCAGCAGATCCAAGAGACGGTGGCCGAGATGCCCGGGGTCGAGCAGGTGGAGCCCGAGCTCACGTGGGACCCGCCGTGGTCGCCCGAGAAGATGTCGGACGACGCCAAGTTCATTCTCGGCTTCGGCTAGCGGCTCTGGGCCGGCGGGCGCCGCCGTGCAGAGCCCGGCTCTGCGCCGCCTGACGACGCTCGCGGCAGGATCCTGCGCGAGCTCGCCCTCGCCGTACCTCTCTTGTACTGTCTCGGGCTCGCTCGCTGGCCTCCTTTGCGAGCGCCGCTCCCAGAGCCGCCAGCTTCGCTTTAGCCAGGGATCTCGAAGACGACCTTGCCGAACTGGCGGCCCGCTTCCAGGTACTGGTGCGCGGCCGCTGCCTCTTCGAGCGGGAATGTACGGTCGACGATGGGCTTCGCGGCGCCGTTCGCGATGAGCTCGTACGCCCCCTCGAAATCCTCCTTCGTCCCCATCGTGGAACCGAAGATGGTCAGCTGCTTCCACCAGATGCGATGGAGCTGAGCGGGAGGATTCGGGCCGCTCGTGGCGCCGCAGACGACGACGCGCGCATTCTGCCCGGCGGCCTGTAGGGACGTTTTCCACGTCGCCTCTCCGACGTGCTCGACGACGACGTCGGCCCCCCGCCTATCGGTGGCTTCCTTGACCACAGCCGCCACGTCGTCGGTCGCATGGTTGACCGCGGCGTCGGCGCCCAGCTCGCGCGCGCGCTCGAGTTTCTCGTCACTCGAGGATGTGACGATCGTCCGCGCCCCGAGGGCCTTCGAAATGACGAAGCCGGCCGAGGCGACTCCGCTGCCAATTCCCCACAAGAGCACCCACTCGCCCCCCTGGAGATCCGCTTTCGTGACGAGCATGCGGTAGGCCGTCTCGAAGACGAGCGGGAAGGCAGCGGCCTCTTCGAACGAGAGGTCGGCCGGAATAGGGTAGACGTTCTCAGCTGGAACGACGACCAGCTCCGCATGTGTGCCGTCCATGTGCTCGCCGACGATGCGCGCGCCGTCGTCGAGACCGGGGTTGATGACGACCCGGTCGCCCTCCGAGAAGGAATCGGCGCCTGGTCCGAAGCCGGCTACCACGCCGGCGCCGTCGGCGCCGAGGATGCGAGGCTTGGGGACCGACGGCAGACCCTGGCGGACCCAGCAGTCGAGATGGTTGAGCGACGCCGCGTGCAGACGAATGAGGATTTCGCCCGGGCCCGGAGAGGGATCGTCGACGTCCTCGTAACGCAGGACCTCGGGACCGCCATCCTCGTGGATGCGCACCGCCTTCACGACCGCATCCTAACCTTGGGATTTCGCGGTGCTACGGTCTTTTCATGACCCAGCGGGAGCTCGAGCGCATCGCCCGCGAGCTCGGGATCGACGTCGTGGGCGCTGCACCGGCAGAGCCTTACGAAGGTACTGAGAACGACATCCGTGAGCGCAAGGCGCGCGGTCTCTTCGCCCGCATGCGGTTCACGATGGCGCAGCCCGAGGTCTCCTGTCATCCCGAGACCCTGCTGCCGGGTGCGCGCACCGTCGTCTCCGCGGCGCTGTCGTACTACGTGCCTGGCCCTGAAACAGCTCCGGGTGAAGGAAGGTTGCCCCGTTATGCGTGGAGGGACAACTACGCGGATCTCCGCGCCAAGCTGACGGAGCTCGGAGAGCGGATTGGCGGTCGCTACCGCGTCCTCGTCGACGCGAACCAGCATGTCGACCGCGAGGGGGCCGCCCGCGCGGGCATCGGCTTCTACGGTAAGAACACGCTCCTGATCACCCGCCGTTTTGGCTCATGGGTCGTCCTGGGCACGCTTGTCACGGACGCCGAGATCGAGCCGAGCGCGCCCCTGGCGGCGGACTGCGGGTCGTGCACCCGCTGCATCGACGCCTGTCCCACCCACGCACTGGACGAGCCGGGCGTGCTCGACTCGACGCGCTGTCTTTCGTACTGGACGCAGGCGCCGGATGCGATCCCAAAGCCATATCGCGCCGCGCTCGGCGAGCAGGTGTACGGCTGCGACATCTGCCAGGACGTCTGCCCTTGGAACCGTGGCGTCGAGAAACGGCGCGGCGGGGAAGAACTCCCGGCGGATGCAGAGCCCGTCGTCTCGCTCCTCGACTGGCTCGACACGCCCCACGACGAGCTGCGGGAACGCTACGACCGTCTCTACTTCCCGCGAAACGACGCGCGGTACCTGAAGCGGAATGCGCTGGTCGCAGCCGGGAACTCGGGCGATCCTGCCCTCGCCGATGCCGTCGGCGCCTACTGCGACGATCCGGACGAGATGATTCGCGAGCACGCCCGCTGGGCGGCCGGGCGCCTGGCGAACGGCTAGCTTTAGGCGGTGATCGGGACGTGGCCGGGCTCGGCGGCCACGCTGTCCAGCCACGCGCGGATCGCGGGATATGCAGCGAGATCGAAACCGCCCTCGTTGGCCACGTGCGTGTAGGCATAGAGGGCGATGTCAGCCAGCGTCATGCCCTCGCCGACGAGAAACCTCCGCCCGTCGAGGTGGACCTCCATGGCCCGCAAGGCCTTGTGGCCCGCTTCCATCTTCTCGGGAATCCGGTCGGCAAACGCGGCGGCGCGCCCGTGTGTGAGCCAAAAGCGCGCGACCGCGATCGCCGGCTCGTGGTCGTACTGCTCGAAGAACATCCATTGGAGCATCTGGCCGCGCTCGTAGCGGTCCTCGGGAACGAAGCTTGTCCCCTCGCCGAAATACCAGAGGATCGCGCCGGATTCACCCAGCGAGCGCCCATCGTCGAAGACGACCGTGGGCACCCGCTGGGCGGGATTCAATCCGCCCAGCACCTCGCCGCGATTCGACCTGTCCTCCACAGACAGCTCGCGCCGTTCATAGGGGATCCCCAGATGGGCGAGAAGGAGGCGAACCTTGTAGCAGTTGCCCGAATCCGGGTTGTCGTAGAGGAGCAACGGCTAGCTGCGCTCAGCCGCGCGCTCGCACGGGCTTCTTGCCGAGGACGCTCTTGAGCCGCTTGGCCCGTCGGAGGACTTCCTTGCGCAGGGCCGCTGGCTCGAGCACCTCCGCCTCCCCCCGGAACGAGAGGATCTCGCCGACGAGCCAGTCCGGCCCGCCTACGCGGACGTCCTCCAGCGCGTAGCCGCGCGAGAGGGGCGTCGCACCGCGTTCGATTCGCCAGCGCGCCACGACCGGCGAGAAGAGAACGCGAGCAGTCCCGGTGTCCCGCAGCTTCTGCGGCACGAGGCCTGGCCGGAGCTCGAAGGTCTCGTCGAGGAGCTCCGCCCGCCGCATGCGGTCCAGGCGGAAGCTCCGCTGCGCATCTCGCGTGCGGTCCCAGCTGTGCACGTACCACCAGGGAAGCTCGCGCTCGAGCGCATGCGGTTCGATCTCGCGGACGCTCATCTCTTCACCTACGGCGGCGTACTCGATCTCGACCACACGCTGCTCGACGATCGCGCGCGAGAAGGTGGCGATCAGCTCCTCCTCGGCGCTCACGGCCGAGCGGCGCGGCGCGGTGTCGACGTCGAACTCGCCGAAGGTCTCGGCGAGCTTCCGCCGTACCCGGTCGAGCGGCGTATGGGCTTGGGCTGCGATGGACGGGCCGACGTACTCGAGCGCCAGCTGAATCGCGCGCGCTTCGAGAGGAGTCAGCCGCGGCGGCTTCCTGAACGTGTCTCCGAAGAGCTCCTTCTCGACGTGCACGCGGCCGTCCTCCAGGGCCGCGTAGACCGCGTAACAGCCCCCGCCGAAATTGACGAGGTTGAGGAGCTGGAGATGGTCGTCCAGCTGGTCGGGCGGGATGTGGAAGCGCTCAACGAGCTCTTCCGCGGGAATGTCCGCCGAGGAGCTCTCGCCGCAGCGGCTGAGCAGGTACGCCAGGAGCGCTTGGAGGACTCCAAAGCGCTCAGGCGCTACTGGCCCGGCCGGACGGTCGAGGGCGTCGGCCTGACGCTTGACGGCTGAAGCCCGCGGGGGCTTGCTCGGCTCGCGCTGGTGGGCGTCGACCACGCGCGCGAGGCCGAGTTGCACCTCGTCCACGAGCTCGGGCGGCGAGAGCGGACGGGCCCGGCCCTCTTGCCGCAGCACCCAGCCCGCGAGCTGGCCGAGGTCGGCATAGGGGGTGGTGAGGACGCCGTTCTCGACCGTTCCCCGCTCGATCACGCGCTCGGCCCACCAGGCCGTGTCGGGGTCGAGCTCGATCTCAGCCTCCCCCACAGGCTCGCCCCACTGCCAGGGCTGGCGGCCGCGATAAGGGCTCGGATCGAACTCCGGAGCGCGGAAGTCGCGCTCCCGGCGCGTGGCGAACCGAATGTCGCCCTGGATGCGGGAGACGCGGAACGTGCGCTCAGCGTTCTCGCCGAGATCCTGTCCGATGAGATACCACGAGCCTTGCTCAGGGAGGAGCGCGTAGGGGTTCACCGTCCGCTCCCTCGTCTTGTTGCTGTGGATAGACCAGTAGGTGAACTTCACTGTCCGCTGCTTCGAAATGGCGTTCTCGAGCTTCGTCAGCCGGCCAGACATCTCGACGGAATAGTCCGGGTCGCGCACCTCGATCCGGACGGCCGTCTGGGTCGGTTCCTCCACGAAGCCCGGGCGACCCAGGGCCAGGTTCTGAAGCGCCAAGCGCAGCGGCTCGGCGTAGGCGAACTGGCCCTCGAGGAGGTAGAGGGCTGTCTGAAGCGCCGCGAGCTCGTCTTCCTTCAGGTCGAGCGCGGGCAGGAAGTAGTTCTCCGAGCGCAGCGTGTACAGCTCCTCGCCCGTGAACTCGTCCCGCTGCGAGTGGAGTGGAACCCCGAGGTTGATGAGCTCGCTGCGGTCCGAGTAGAAGCGGCGCGCGAACGCTTCGTCCGACATCTCGGAGTAGCCTTCGACCGTCGACTTGATGTCCCGGGCGGTCAGGGGCCGCCGCTCTGCCATCAAGAACGCGACGAGACTGAGCTGGCGGAT
>DASXSE010000105.1:0-18447 GCA_036506175.1 Gaiellaceae bacterium | reverse complement strand
CCGGCCTCTGCGACCGCTCGGCAGCGGCGGGTCCGGTTCGGTCTGGCTCGTTCGGGACGAGCGATCCGCCCGCGACGTAGCGCTCAAAGTCGTCCCCCGAGAAGGCAAAGCCGGGTCGCGTGCGGAGCGGGAGGTGGAGGCTGCGACCCGGCTGCGCCACCCGCGCTGCCTCCGCGCTCTTGCGCTCGAACGGGACGACCGACACGTCTACGTCGCGTACGAGTACATCGCCGGCCGCACACTTCGCCAAGCACTGCGTTACGGCGAGCTCGACGACACGACCGCGGTCGAGGCGGCCGCGCAGGTGCTCGAGGCGCTCGCCCACGCTCACGCCAAGGGAGTCGTCCACCGCGACGTCAAGCCGGCAAACGTGATGCTCGAAGACGGCGACGAAGTCTCAGTCCGAGTGCTCGACTTCGGCCTGGCGCAGCTGGAGGAGGCAGACACGCTCACTGCAGCCGGCGACGTCCCGGGGACGCTCGCATATATCGCTCCAGAGCGGCTCGACGGCCGGGAGGCAACCGGCGCGGCCGACATCTGGTCGGTCGGCGTGCTGCTCTGGGAAGCGCTTGCTGGACGGCACCCCTTTTCGGCCTTCTCACCGCTCGAAACGGCCAAGCGAATCGGCGCGGGTGCGCCTCCGCTGGCACGACTGCGCCCGGATCTGCCGCGCAAGCTGACGAGCGCCGTAGATCGGATGCTCTCTCTCGCCCCCGGTCAGCGTCCCCAGGCGAAGGACGCCGCGCTTCGGCTCCGCGCCGCGTGGAACGAGCTCGGGGAGCGGCCCCGCGCGGTCATGTCCAGGACGACGCTCGCCGAGCGCGCCGGGCCGGCGGGGCTTGCAGGGGTCTTCGCCGGCGCTGCGGTTTGGTTCTTACCCTTCTTCCCACCTGGCTGGCCCGCGCTCATCGCTGCGCTGGCCGCGCTCGCGGGTCTCGCAAGTCCCACCGCCGGATTCGCTTTCGCATTGGCCGCTCCGTTGCTCCCGCTTGCAAACCTGTCCCTCGGGCTGGCCCTCGTGTACGCAGCGCTCGCTGCGGCTTGGTTTCTCCTCTTTTACCGCGATGCACGCTCCGGTCTCCTCTTTCTGCTGGGGCCGGCGCTCGCAGCCGTACAGGCACTCCCACTACTCCCCGTCTTGCTGCTCCGCGCCCGTGACCCCGTCCGGCGGGCCGCACTCGCTGGAGGCGCGGTCTTCGCCGCTATCGCCGTGGCCGGCCTGAGCCAAGGGATGCTTCCGTTCGCAGGCGGTCACACGCGTAGGCTCGATTTCTCCGCGTCACCGCGTCCCGACGATGCATTTGCCGTTCTAACCGGCTTCCTCGGCGATCATCCGGCCCTCTGGATCGAGGCGCTGGCGCTCGCAGCCGCTGCAGGTCTGGCCGCTTTCGCCCGCGACAAGAAGCTCTGGGGCGTCGCCGCCTGGGGAGCCGCTTTCCTGGCCGCCGCGCTGCTCGCCCCCGCGGGCGCCGTACCCGCCTTCCCGCTCGTCCTCTGGATCTGGATTGCGACCGTCGCGCTCGCCGTGCCCGTGCTGAGAATGCGTGGTTAGAGTGCGGCGGGGCATGATTGCCCCATCGCGCCAGTGAACGTCCTTCGCAGCATCGAGCACAGGATCGAGTCTCTCGTCGAGGGTGTGTTCGGGCGTGCCTTCCGCTCGCACGTCCAGCCGGTCGAGCTTGCCCGCAAGCTCGCCAAGGAGATGGACGAACACAAGACCGTCTCCATCTCGCGGGTCTACGTCCCGAACGAGTACGTCCTCTATCTCTCGCCGACCGACCGCGAGCAATTCGCGAGCTACGAGGAGTCACTCCTCACAGAGCTCGCCGACTACCTCGCGGAGCACGCCCGTCGCGAGGGCTATTCCCTCCTCTCGACACCGCGTGTCCTGCTCGAGGAGGACGAGGACCTGGAGATCGGTGAGTTCGGCATCGCCACCCGTCTCGTGCAACCGCGCGGCGGGGCGCGCGTCGCGGCGGAGGCGGAAGCCGTCGAGCCCGAGGAGATGGAGGAAGCCCCCGCGCCTAGCCCCACGAAGGTGTTCAAGCCTCCCATCGCGGCCACTGCCGCCGTGTCGGCGAACGAGGCGCAGGAACTCGGGCTGGCTCACGAGCCGCGCGCCATCCTCAACGTGCAGGGCAAGCGTCACGAGCTGAAAACGGAGCGCGTCAGCCTCGGGCGTTCGCGGGACTGCGACATCACGATCGAGGACCCCAACGTCTCGCGGCGGCACGCGGAGGTCTTCCTCGAGAACGGAGGCTGGTGGATCGCTGACCTCGGCTCGACCAACGGAGTGGAAGTGAACGGGGAGCGCGTCGACCGGGCTCGGCTCGATCCCGGCGACCAGGTCGTCCTCGGGCGAACGGAGGTCGTCTTCGAACAGACGAAATGAACGTCGAGCCGGTCCTTCTCGCTCTCAAGGCCGCTTTTCTCGTCCTGCTCTACCTCTTCATCTGGCGCGTCATCCGCTCGGCGGGCCGGGATATGCGCGCCGCGCCACAGGAGAGCTTCATCCTCGCTCCGTCTCAACTCGCAGCCGAGCACCCCTCGCCGTCGGGCGGCAAGCTCGTCGTGGTCGAGAGCAAGGTGCTCAAGAAGGGCCGCTCGTTCGTGGCCGGTGCAGTGCCGCTGACCATCGGGCGCGGCGAGGACAACACCATTGCGATTCCCGGCGATGACTTCGCATCCGGGCACCACGCTCGGATCGAATCCCAACGTGACGGGGTATGGATCCTGGATCTCGGCTCGACCAACGGAACGTTCGTGAACGGCGCCCGGCTGGACGGCCGCCGTCTCCTGCGTGAGGGTGACGTCATCCAGATCGGCGACACGGAGCTTCAGTTCGAGCGATGAGGATCGTTGACAGCGCAGGCGTGACCGACGCCGGCCGCAAGCGCCGGCGCAACGAGGATTCCTTCGTCCGTGAGCCGCCGCTCTTCGCGGTTGCCGATGGAATGGGCGGCGCGCAGGCAGGGGAGGTCGCGTCGCGCCTTGCCGCGGAGGTCTTCCGCGAGTTCCACGAAGCAGACGCTCTCGACCCCGAAGAGCGCGTCGCCGCGATCATCCAGGAGGCGAACCGCCGCATCTACGAGCGAGCGCGCACGGACGCGCAGGCCTCCGGCATGGGCACGACGCTCACCGCGGCACTCGTGGTCGGCTCGACTGTCGCCGTGGGGCACGTGGGAGATTCCCGGGCGTACCGCATCCGGAAAAGACAGCTCGAGCAGTTGACCGACGACCACTCCCTGGTCGCCGACCTCGTGCGAAGCGGCCGCATCACTCCTGAGGAGGCAGACACACACCCGCAGCGCTCGGTGATCACGCGCGCCCTCGGGACGGATTTGGACGTGGACGTGGACACGTTCAGCGTCGAGGCGGAGCCGGGGGACCTATTCCTCCTCTGCTCCGACGGCCTCACGACCATGGTCGAGGACGAGCAGATCCTCGGCGTCATCGGTCGCTCCGACACGCTTGAGCAGGCGAGCAAAGCGCTCGTGAAGGCTGCGAATCGAGCCGGTGGGGAGGACAACATCACCGTCGTCCTCTTTTCGCTCGAGGCCGGGGGGGAAGAGCTCGAACAGACTGCGGTGGCAAGCCCGGACGGACGCGGGGAGTCGGATCTCGAAGACACGCTCACCGGGCTCGAAGCACCGACGATAGGCACGGCCGTCCCAGCGGCCGTGCTCGAACGGACGGAAGAGCGAATGCCCGAGGCCTGGGGGCCGGCGCTCGACGAGCCGGAAACCCAGCCGGCGCGCGCTCCGAAGAAGAAGGGCCGCTGGGGACGACGGATCGTGTTGTCGCTTCTCGGGATCCTCTTCGTCCTGGGCGTGGTCTCTGCGGCCTTCTGGGCTCTTTCGCGCGCCAATTTCATCGGCGCGGACGAGGACGGCTACGTCGTCGTCTACCAGGGCGTTCCGTGGGGGCTCGGCGGAGGCATCGACCTCTACCGCGCCCGGTACGTGAGCAGGCTCCGAGCCGTGCAGCTCACCCAAGCCGAGCGCGCGAGCCTCTTCGACCACAGCATGGTCTCCTACGACGAAGCGCGTGCCCGGCTGGCGCGCTACGAGGAAGAGGCGAACCCCTGACTCTTCGCAACAGGGAGCTTCTCAATCTCCTCGTCGTCGGTCTTCTCACCGCGACCGGATTCGCCGCCGTCTACATCGCCCGCCAGGACGTCGTCTCGACTGCTTCCCTCTCCTACGCGGCGTTCTTCCTCGCGCTCTTCGTCGCCGCGCACATCATCGTCCGGGTCGCCCTTCCGTACGCGGATCCATATCTGCTGCCGCTGACCGGGCTCTTGACCGCCGTCGGACTGACCATGATCTACCGCATCGACCCCGACCTGGCGTTCCGGCAGGGCTGGTGGGTCGTGGTCGGGCTCGTCGCGTTCGCCGCCCTTGCCCTCTTCCTGAAGGACTATCGGACGCTCGACCAGGTGAAGTACGTCCTGGGCCTGACCGCGATCGGGCTCCTGATCCTGCCCGCGGTCCCGGGGCTCGGCCGAACCATCAACGGCGCCTCGCTCTGGGTCGACATCGGCCCGATCGTCTTCCAGCCGGGCGAGTTCGCCAAGGTGCTCCTCGTCATCTTCCTAGCCGGCTATCTGCGGGACAACCGGGAGATGCTCTCGATGGGCGGAGGCCGCTACGGCGTGCCGTCTCCCAAGCACTTCGGGCCTCTGCTCGTCATCTGGGGCGGAGCGATGCTCGTCCTCTTCCAGACGAACGACCTCGGCGGCGGCCTTCTCTACTTCTCCATCTTCCTCGCCATGCTCTGGGTGGCGACCGCCCGATGGCCGTACGTGGCCGTCGGCGGGGTGCTCTTCGCTCTCGGCGCCTACGCCCTTTACCACGTGGTGCCGCACGTCCAAGACCGGATCTCCGTGTGGCTGGACCCCTGGCAGGACCCGTTCGACAAGGGCTACCAGCTCGTTCAGTCCATCTACGCCATCTCAGGCGGAGGGCTGTTCGGACAGGGGCTCGGCGAGGGCGTGCTCATCTCACCTCAGGGGCACACGTACATCCCCTACCTGGAGACGGACTTCATCTTCGCGGGCATCGCCCAGGAGCTGGGGCTTGCCGGTGCGGCCGGGCTGATCCTCCTCTACGTCCTGTTCCTCTACCGCGGCTTCCGCATCGCGATCATGGCCTCGGACGGATTCTCGAAGCTCCTCGCGCTCGGGCTAACCGGCGCCCTGGCGATTCAGGCCTTCATCATCATGGGCGGTGTCACGAGGTTGATCCCGCTGACCGGGATCACACTGCCCTTCGTCTCGTACGGCGGCTCGAGCATCGTCGCCAACTTCGTGCTCGTGGGCATCCTCCTGATGATCTCGAACCGGGTCAACAGGGAGGCGGCGCCGTGAACCCGCAGATCAGGCGCCTCTTCTACGTCCTCGTCGGCCTTTTCGTCGCGCTCGTGGCCATGTCGAGCTACTGGCTCTGGGACGCGCCGAACCTCGAGGCCAAGCGCGGCAATCCCAACCTCCTCGTCAAGCAGCTGACGATCAAGCGCGGTCTGATCTACGCCTCCGACGGCCGCACCGTCCTGGCCAAGAACCGCAAGCTGAAGAAGAAGGGCTTCGGGCGGCCGTGGTACCTGCGCGTCTATCCGCGCGGAGACCTGGCCGCACACCCGGTCGGCTACTCGACCATCGAACGCTCGCGCACCGGCATCGAAAAGTCCTTCAACGACTACTTGACCGGCTCGAACGCGAACCTCGACACCGTCGTCGACAACACGCTGGACAAGCTGCGCGGCCTCACGCAGGAGGGCAACAACCTCGTCACGACGCTCAACCTGCGCGGCCAGCGCGCGGCCATGCAGGGCCTGGCCGGAAAATGCGGCGCCGCCGTCGCGATCGAACCCTCGACCGGGCGCGTCCTGGTCATCGCCTCACAGCCCTCCTACAACCCCAATCTCGTCGAGGGCCATTTCGGGCGGATCGTGCGCCAAGCGGCCGGAGCGCCGTGCCGGCCGCCATCGCCCCTGCTCAACCGCGGCACCCAGGGCCTCTTCATCCCCGGCTCGACGTTCAAGGTGATCACGGCCGCTGCCGCGTTGGACACTGGGCGCTTCACGCCCCAGAGCCGGTTCACCGACCCCGGCTACTGCATCGAATACGGGAAGCGGGTGTCCAACTTCGCCGACCAGAGCGGCCCCGAAGTCTTCGGCAACGTCGATTTCGTCGAAGCGCTTCAGCACTCGATCAACGCTGTCTTCTGCAACATCGGCAAAGCCCTCGGCGCCGCGACGGTCCTCGAGTACGCGCAGCGATTCGGCTTCTACGAGGAGCCGCCGATCGAGCTTCCCTCAGAGGAGATCGCCCCCAGCGGCCTCTATCGCCGCGGACGCCTCTATCTCCCGAAGGATCCGAACGCCGTCGATCCCGGGCGGCTGGCTTTCGGCCAAGAGCGCCTTCTGGCCACACCTCTGCAGATGGCGCTCGTGGCAGCGGGGATCGCGAACCATGGCGTCGTCATGCGTCCGACACTCCTGGGGAGGATCGAGACGCCCGACGGAAAAGTGATCGAGCGCACGAATCCTGAGAAATGGAAGGACGCGATCAAGCCGCGGACGGCAGCCGAACTGACCGCCATGATGGAGGCGGTGGTCCAAGGCGGGACGGGCACCGCAGCCCAGATCCCCGGCGTTTCCGTCGCCGGGAAGACCGGGACCGCTGAGACGGGGCGCTCTGGCCACAACGACACGTGGTTCATCGCGTTCGCCCCTGCCGATCGTCCACGTGTTGCGGTGGCCGTCGCGCTCTCCGACCAGAGCGGAACCGGGGGCACAACCGCCGCTCCAATCGCGAAAGCCATCATGGAAGCGATCCTGCGGAGAAACCCCTAGTCTGAATTCGAAATGGCGGTCTCCGACACTCTGATCAACACGGTTTTCGACGGGCGCTACCGGATCCTCAGGAAGCTCGGATCCGGGGGCATGGCGAACGTCTACCTGGCCGAGGACGAGGAGCTCGGGCGGCGCGTGGCGATCAAGATCCTCAACGAGCGCTACGCGAACGACGAGCTCTTCATCGAGCGTTTCCGGCGCGAGGCGAAGTCCGCGGCGGCGCTTTCACATCCGAACATCATCTCGATCTACGACCGCGGCGAGGCCGAAGGGACGTACTACATCGCCATGGAGGTCATCGAGGGCCGCAGCCTCAAAGAGCTCATCCTCACCCGCGGCCCGCTCCCCATCACTCAGGCGGTCGCGTACACGCTCGAGATCCTCGAGGCGCTCCGCTACGCGCATCGCCACGGGATCATCCACCGAGACATCAAGCCGCACAACATCCTCATCGGCGAGCGCCTGTACGTCACGGACTTCGGGATCGCACGCGCCGGAGCCTCGCAGATGACCGAAGCGGGCTCGATCATGGGGACTGCGCAGTACCTCTCCCCCGAGCAGGCGCGCGGTGCGCCGGTGACGGCTTCTTCGGACCTGTACTCCGTCGGCATCGTCCTCTACGAGATGCTCACCGGCAAGGTGCCATTCACCGGCGACTCGGCGATCGAGATCGCCATGAAGCACCTGAACGAGCTTCCCAAGCCGCCGTCGAAGACGCGCCCAGAGATTCCGCCGGAGCTCGACAAAGTCGTTCTGCGCGCCCTCGCCAAGGCACCCGAAGACCGCTACCAGACCGCAGAGGATTTCGCGGAGGATCTCCATCGGGTCGAAGCCGGCCTGCCACTGTCCCCGGAGACTTCGGAGGCCGCGACGGCCCTGCTCGCAGCGCCGGGGGCAACGATCGGCGGCACGACTCAGGTGCTCCCGAGCGATGCAACCCAGATCGCCCCGCCGCGCCAGGAAACGCCCCGGCGGCCGCCGCCCTACACCCCCGGATACGGCTATGAGGAACCACCGCCCAAGCGCCGACGGTGGGTGCCGTGGCTGCTCGTCCTCCTTCTGCTCGCGGCCGCGGGATTCGCCGGTTGGTACGTGTTCACGAAGATCCAGGATCAGCTCGACGCGAACGCCACGGTCCCGGTCCCTGGCGTCGTCGGAATCGAGGAGGAGCTCGCCAAGAGCAAGATCGAAGCCGCCGGTCTGACGCCGAAGGTGAAGCGCTCGGCCGACAAACAGGTCAAGGAGGGCTTCGTCATCAGCCAGAATCCGGACGGGGGGGTGAGGATCCAGAAGGGCGACCAGGTGACCATCGTCGTCTCCACGGGCGTGCCGAAGACAACCGTTCCCAAAGTTGTCGGATTGGACTACGCCGACGCCGTCGATGCTCTAGCTGCGGCGCACCTTAACGCGCGCAAGAAGGAGGTCTTCTCCAAGAAGCCCGTGGGCCAGGTCGTCGCGCAGAACCCAGCTGCGAACGACGTCGTCCCCGAGGACTCCGAGGTCGTGCTGAAGGTTTCCAAGGGCCAGCAGACGGCAACCGTTCCCAACGTCGTCGGGCAGACGCAGTCGCAGGCCACCACCAATCTCCACGCGGCCGGATTCGACGTCCAGTCCGTCTCTGCGCCATCGGATTCGGTTCCGAGCGGCGTCGTCATCTCCCAAAGCCCCGACGGCGGAGCTGACGCGACGAAGGGCTCCACGGTCACCATCACGGTCTCGAGCGGGCCTTCGTCGACCACCGTGCCCAACGTTGTAGGCGAGCAGCAGCAAACCGCTGAGGACGACCTCAAGAACGCCGGCTTCCACGTCAAGGTCGAACATGTACCGGTGAGCGATCCGACGCAGGACAACGTCGTGCAGGACCAGGACCCGACAGGAGGAAGCTCAGCGCCGAAGGGCAGCCAGGTGACGATCTTCGTTGGCCAGTTCTAAGCTCCGAGTCGCGGTCATCATGGGCGGACGCTCGAGCGAGCACGAGATCTCGCTCGCGTCGGCCCGCTCAGTCCTGAAGAGCCTCGATCCGGACCGTTACGAGGTTCGGCACATCGAGATCGGGCGCGACGGGCGCTGGGAGCTGCCGCGAGCGCCGCAACAGGCGCTTGGCAAGGGTGGCTACGAAAAGCTCCCGGTGCCGCTAGACGGTTCTCCGCAGCCGCTCGAGAGCTTCGACGTCGTCTTCCCGGTGCTCCACGGCCCCTTCGGCGAGGACGGAAGCGTGCAGGGTTTCCTCGAGCTCGCCGGCGTCGCGTACGTGGGAGCGGGCGTGACGGCGTCAGCTCTCTGCATGGACAAGGATCTCTTCAAGGCCGTGATGCGCGACAAGGGCATCCCGGTAGTCGACAGCGTTACCGTTCTCGAGCGGAGCCGGGAGCGCGTCGAGAACCCGTTCGGTTTCCCGGTGGTCGTCAAGCCGGCCCGCCTGGGCTCGAGCGTTGGGATTTCGATGGTGCAGTCGGCCCAGGAGCTCGGCCCTGCGTTGGATCTCGCGTTCAAGCACGACGAGAAGGTCCTGCTCGAGGAATACGTGTGGGGCGTCGAGGTGGAGTGCAGCGTGCTCGGGAACGAGGAGCCGATCGCGTCGATTCCCGGCGAGATCGTTCCGCTCGTCAGCGACTGGTACGACTTCGCAGCCAAATACGACGAGGGTGGGATGGACCTGATCGTCCCGCCTCGCCTTGACGAAGCGACGATCGCACGAGTGCAGGAGCTCGCCGTGGCCGCGTTCGTGGCCAGCGACTGCGAGGGCATGGCCCGCGTCGACTTCTTCGTCCGCGACGACGGTGAGGTGCTCGTCAACGAGCTCAACACGATCCCCGGCTTCACTTCGACGAGCGTCTACGCGAAGCTGTTCGAGGCCTCCGGAATCCCGTACGCGGAGCTGCTCGACCGGCTTGTCCAGCTCGCTCTGGACCGCCGCGACCGGCGCTCCCGCTTGCTCTACTGACCCGCGCGCGCCTCGTTGACATGGGCCCGGCCGTGCGGGTCCGTGATCCAGACGAGGTAGTAGCGGTACTTCCCGCCGGCGAGGTCGAAGGTCGTCCGCGCCTCGACGGTTTCCTCGTTCGAGACGTCGACGAAGCCTCCGGTCTGGTTGTTGCTCCCTTGGATCTTGGCCGTGAAGCCTGGGGTATCACTTGTGACCGTGAGCTGTGACAGCTCGACGGACCGACCAGCGTCCAGAACGATGCCGACGCCCGGCTTCGAAAACGACTGGTAGGTCTCCGTGGTCCAATAGGTGGACGGATCTCCATCCGTCGCCGCTGGGACGTCTTGGGGGTGCTCGGTGCGGTCGCCGAACGGGTCGTAGTCCGAAACAGCGGCGAGGTGGACGTTTGTCGTACCGCCTCCGCCGCCGAGCCCGCCTCCGTCGCGCATGAGCAGGCCAACGGCGACGGCGCCGGCGACGAGAACGAGCAGGGCGAGGAGAAGCGGCACGCGTGAGCGCCGCCGTCCGCGTCGGCGGGGACGTTGCGCCGGACCAGCAGGCGGCCGCGGCCCGGGCTCGAGGGACGGAAGCACCTCCGTCCGGGCGCCCCCCGCTCCTTCGGTGAGCGCCGAGTCGATTGCCGACATCAGCGCAGCCATGGACGGATAACGGTCCTCGGGCCTCTTCGCCATCGCACGTCTGACGATCTCGTCGACCTCGGGAGGAACGTTCGGCCTGCGGGCGCGCACGCTTGGCACGGGGTCGCGCATGTGCTTCATCGCCACGGCCATGAAACCGTCGCCGGTATAAGGAACCTCGCCCGTGAGCAGCTCGTAGAGCAGAGCGCCGAGGGAGTACTGATCGGAGCGCTCGTCCACGCGTTGACTGCTCGCCTGCTCGGGGGCGATGTAGTCGCTCGAGCCAAGCAGCGTGCCGGTCTCGGTAAGCGAGTCGTCCGGCGCGATCGAGCGGGCGATGCCGAAGTCGGTCACCTTGGCCGTCCCGTTCTCGTCGAGGAGCACGTTCTGCGGCTTGACGTCCCGGTGGACGACGCCGTTCTCGTGCGCGAACGCGAGCCCACGAGCGACCTGTTGCGTGAGCCCGAGGGCCTGGGGCACCGGCAAGGGGCCCTCGCGGGCGACAACGTCCTTCAGCGTCTCCCCGACGACGTGCTCGAAAACGATGAACTGCCGGTCCTCGAACTCACCGCGGTCGATGACCGTGACGATGTTGGGGTGGTTGAGCCGCGCAATGGCGCGAGCCTCGCGCCGAAAACGCTCGACGTACTCGGGATCGGTCGAGAAGTGCTCGTGCAGAACCTTCAGCGCGACCGGTCGCTCGAGCACCGTGTCCCGCGCGCGGTACACGCTCGACATGCCGCCGGTGCCGACGAGCTCCTCGATCTCGTACCGGCCCCCGATTCTCTGTCCGCTCAGGGAGCTGGCCATCGCTTTGGCGATGATGCCCGGTGGATCGAGGAACTACGCGAGAGCTTCGTCGAGCGCCTCTTCCCAGGCGTCGAGCGCCTCTTCGAGCTCGAATTCGGAGATCACCAGAGGGACGAGAACGCGGATGCAGTTTCCGTGGAGTCCCGCCTTGAGGATGAGGAGACCACGGCGTACCGCAGCATCGACCACTGCTGTCGCGAGCTCTGGCGCCGGCTCGCCGCCTTGGCTGATCTCGATCGCCAGCATGGCACCGAGACCCCGGACGTCGGTCACCGCGTCGAAGCGCTCGCGCCAGCTCTCCATGCGTGACCGAATGGTCTCGCCGACCTGCTCGGCATGCTCGACCAGCCGGTCCTCGGCAATGGTGTCGAGCACCGCGTGTGCCGCGGCGATGGCCACCGGATTGCCGACGTACGTTCCGCCGATGGCGCTGTCCCCTGGCGCGTCCATGATCTCGGCGCGCCCGAGGACGCCGGAGAGCGGAATCCCCGCGGCGATCGACTTTGCAACGATCAGCAGGTCCGGCTCAACGCCGAAGTGCTCCATCGCAAAAACGCGGCCGGTACGACAGAAGCCCGTCTGTACCTCGTCAGCGACGAGGACGATGCCGTTCTCGTCGCAGATCCGCCGTAGCCCCGCCACGAATTCCTGCTCCGCGACGATGAAGCCGCTTTCGCCCTGCACCGGCTCGAAGACGATCGCGCCCACCTCCTCCGCGGCGACGCGCGTCTTGAATGCCCGGTCGAGCTCCTCGAGGTCGTTGAATGGGACGCGGTAGACCTCCGGTGCGAACGGCCCCAGGCCCGCCTTGTACGGGTGCGTCTTCGAGGTGAGGCTGAGGGCGAGGAGCGTCCGCCCGTGAAAGCCTCCGTCGAACGCGATCACGGCCGGCCGCTTCGTGAACGAGCGCGCGAACTTGATCGAGTTCTCGACGGCTTCCGCACCCGAGTTGAAGAAGGCGGCACGCTTTGCCCCGCCGATCGGAGCAAGGTCGAGCAGGCGCTCGGCAAGCGCGACGTAGTTCTCGTACGGGACGATCGTGAAATCGGTGTGGGTGAAGCGCTCGACCTGCTCCTTAGTGGCCTCCACGACCCGCGGGTTCGAGTGACCGACGTTCAGGCATCCCACGCCGCCGGTGAAGTCGATGAAGGTGTTGCCGTCGACGTCGGTGATGGTCGCGCCGCGCCCTTCCGCGATCACGATTGGAAGGTAGATGGACAGCGGTTCGGCGATCACACGCGCCTTGCGCTCGAGAATCTCTTGGCTGCGGGGACCCGGAATGTCGGTTCTGAGGTCGATCGTCTTCGTCGTGGCCATGGCCCCGGAGCTTATAGATTCAGTCCGCCATGGTTCTGTCAGATCGCACCATCCGGCGACTGATCGAAGAGGGCCGAATCGGCATTGATCCCTTCGACGCCGAGCTCGTTCAGCCGTCCAGCGTGGACGTGCGGGTCGACCGGTTCTTCCGGGTCTTTCGCAACTCGCGTTACCCGTACATCGACGTCAAAGAGCCGATGGACGAGCTCACCGAGCTCGTCGAAGTCGACTCTGAGCCGTTCATCCTCCACCCGGGCGAGTTCGTGCTCGGATCGACCCTCGAGCGAATCACGCTTCCGGACGACCTGGTCGCGCGGCTCGAAGGCAAGAGCTCACTCGGCCGCCTCGGCCTTCTCATCCACTCGACCGCCGGGTTCATCGATCCGGGCTGGGACGGTCACGTGACCCTCGAGCTGTCCAACGTGGCAAACCTTCCGATCACGATCTACGTCGGCATGAAGATCGGCCAGCTGTCCTTCGTCCAGCTCTCGGAGCCCGCTGAGCGGCCATATGGGGCCGAAGCGCTCGGATCCAAGTACCAGGGCCAGTCCGGGCCGACTCCCAGCCGTTACTGGAGGAACTTTTCTGACGCGCAGACGAGCGGCGCGAGATCCGCGGCCGAAGGCCGCGTGACTCGAGACAGCTCGGATGTGCGGCGGGAAAGCCCCGAGGGACCTGCCGCCGAAGGCGGCACGTCACGAAGGAACTTTTCAGAGTGACGGTCCTGGTCACGGGGGGGACTGGCTTCGTCGGCCCGAAGGTCGTGCACGCGCTGCGAGCCGAGAACCGGCCGGTCCGCGTGCTGGCGCGTAAGCCTGAGCGTCACGGTGAGCTACGCGCCTGGGGCTGCGAGATCGTCCAAGGGGACATGACAGACGTCGAGAGCCTGCGCCGGGCAGCGGCCGGAGCCGAGGCAGTGATTCATCTGGTCGCGTTGGCCCCGTTTGCGGATCCCAAAGAGACCCGGCGCGTGATGGAGCAGGGCACGCGAGACCTCCTCGCGGCTGCGCGAGACTCCGACGTTCGCCGTTTCGTCCTCATGAGCGCCCTCGGCGTGAGGGAAGAGACGAAGGACCTGTCCGCCTACAACCACGCGAAGTGGGAGGAGGAGCAAGCCGTCCAGGAGTCGGGGCTCGACCACACGATCTTTCGGCCGAGCTTGGT
This sequence comes from Gaiellaceae bacterium, assembly GCA_036506175.1. Taxonomy (GTDB): domain Bacteria; phylum Actinomycetota; class Thermoleophilia; order Gaiellales; family Gaiellaceae; genus JAIBJP01. The sequence continues at coordinate 4,737 of DASXSE010000105.1, read as the reverse complement.
CTTCGGACGCGACGGCGGTCTCCTGCCGGGACTACTACGGATGACCCGCTGGTCGCCGGTCACCCCGGTTCCGAGCACGCGAAAGCTGCAACCCGTCTGGGTGGACGACGTGGCGGCCTTCTTCGCGCGCTCGCTCGAGATCGGGGCAAAGGGCAACGGCGCGTGGGAAATCGGTGGCCCCGATCAGGTCTCCTGGGGACAGCTCCTCGAGCGCATCCGCCGTGTGACCGGCAAACGACGAGCCACCGTCGAGATGCGTCCGGGGCTCCTGAGAGCAGGCGCAAGGGTCACCAAGCTGCTTCCGCCATTCCGGGGCGCGAACGGCGCAGTCGCGATGCTGGTGGAGGACGACAACGTCACTGACATCGCCCCGGCGGTCGACGCCTTCGGCATCCAACCGATCTCGCTCGAGGAGCAGCTCCGCCGCGCGACTGCGCGTTAAGCCGTCGGCAACTTGCGATTAAGCAACCGGGGCGCCCGCGAAGGCGCCCCGGAAGACAGTAGATCGCCTGGATTGGCAGGGGCGCTGGGTGTCCCCCACGCTGGCTAGGCGATTCCCCGTAGGTCCTGGGGACGCGCCCCTACCTGCGACTACCTCCACTGCCCGAAGATTTGCTCAAGTCCGGACCACCTCCTTTCCGTGGTGATCCGACTATAGCGATTCGCTTAGGACGACTGAGAGCTCCAAACCTCGATCGAGGGGTACCGTCGTCGAGAGGAGAGTCGGGTCGTTCTGGCGCGCTCGCACGTAGGGCTCGAGGTCCGCGCCGTGCGAGATGACGTTGTCGGCAACGATCAGACCGCCCGGCTCGACCTTCTGCCGAGCGAGCTCGAAATGACGCTCGTAATCGTCCTTCTCGCCGTCGAGGAAGACGACGTCGAAGACGTCTTCGATCGCTGGGAGGATCTCCAGGGCGTCCCCTTCGAGGAGCTCCATCCAATCCTCCAGACCTGCGTCGCGAACATTCTCGCGCCATTTGACGGCACGCTCCGGATCACGCTCGATGGAAACGACTCGTCCACCGAAATACCGTACGCCGGCGCCGAACCAGATGCTCGAAAAGCCGTGCGAGGCGCCAATCTCGAGCACCTCACACGCAGCCTGCGGCGCGACGAGCGAGAAGAGGAACTGACCCGTCGTCGGCGCGACCGCGCGCATCCGTTGGTTCGAAGGAAGACCTTGCTCACGCTCGACAGCGTCGGCGCTTCGAATGCGCTCGAGCACCGCTCGCACCGGTCCGTCGAGCACTTACGGAACCTTGACCTTGATGACCCCGTCCTCCACGACAACCTCGAAGATCTCCACGGGAAGGTAGGCCGGCAGGCTTAGCGGCCTCCCCGTGCGCAGATCGAACTCGGACCCATGGCGGGGACAGACGACGACGAGCTTCTCGGGATCGAATTCGCCTTCTGCAAGCGGCCCGTCGTCGTGCGAGCAGCGGTCCTCGATCGCGTAGTACTCGCCGCCGATGTTGTAGACCCCAATTGCGAGCTCCCCGGCACGCACGATCTTCACTTCCCCCGGCGGAAGCTCCTCGACGGGGCCGACGGTGAGCTCCGCCACGCCTATTTGAGTTCCAGGTCGTCTGCGAGCCCGGCCCACTCGTCGGGCAGAGGCGTGCCCTTGCCCTTGTGCAGTGCGAGCTTGAGAACGCCGAGCCCGAGCAGCGCGCACTTGAGCCGAATCGGCGTGAGCGGGATGCCGACCTCGTCGAGCAGCTCGTCACGCGAGAGCGCAGCGACTTCCTGGGCTGTCCGGCCTTTGACCATCTCCATGAGCATCGACGTAGCCGCTTGGCTAATGGCGCAACCTCGGCCCCGGAACTTGACGTCTTCGATCTTGTCCCCGTCGAACGAGACGAAGATGGACACCTCGTCGCCGCAGAGTGGGTTCATGCCCTCGGCCTCGACGTCGGCGCCTTCGATCACCCCATGACCGCGTGGGTTCTTGTAGTGGTCGAGGATGACCTCGCGGTAGAGGGAGTCCATTTCGCTCAACGATTCGCCTCCGAACAGATCACGCTTCCCGGCCGCGAGAACCAAGCACCCCTAGCACGCAGGGAGCGTTCGTAGCCGGAGGCTACGGGCGCGACTGAGGGCGACGGGGGGCGATGGTTCGCAGCGCAGTGGGGAGCCTGAGATGTGAGAAGGCGAGTCGTCATTAAGCGAAGGTCTTCCTCACTTTGTGCAGACCCTCAACCAGCCGGTCGATCTCCTCGGCCACCGTGTAGAGGTAGAAGCTCGCACGCGTCGTCGCCGGAACGCCGAGCCGTCGCATCAACGGCTGGTTGCAGTGGTGACCGGCCCGCACAGCGACTCCTTCCCAGTCCAGGATCTGCGCCACGTCGTGGGGGTGGACCCCTTCGAGCTCGAAGGAGACGATTCCGGCGCGGCGCTCGGCCGGCGGTCCGAAGAGCCGCAGGCCGGGCACCTCGGCGAGCCGTGGCAACGCGTAGTCGAGCAGCTCCTGCTCATAGCTCTCGAGAGCCTCCAGCCCGACATTGGACACGTAGTCGATCGCAGCGCCGAGGCCAACGGCTTCGGCGATCGGGGCCGTGCCGGCCTCGAACTTGTGCGGAAGCTCGTTCCAGGTGGTCTCCTCCACGGTCACCTTGCGGATCATGTGCCCGCCGAGCTCGAAAGGAGACATCGCTTCGAACAGCTCCTTGCGGCCCCAGAGCACGCCGACCCCGGTCGGGCCACACATCTTGTGGCCGGTGAAGCCGAGAAAGTCCGCATCGATAGCCTGCACGTCGACGGGGCGGTGCGGGACCGCCTGCGCGGCGTCTACGACCATGATCGCGCCCTGCTCGTGGGCCCAGGCGGTCAGCTGCTCGATCGGATTGATCGTTCCGAGCGAGTTCGAGACATAAGTCGCCCCGACCACCTTGATCCGACCTTCTCCCGCAAGTCGATCGAGCTCATCGAGCCTGAGCTCGCCCTCGTCATCGACCGGGACGACCTTGAACTCGGCCCCCGTGCGACGGGCGATGTACTGCCAGGGCACGAAATTGGAGTGGTGCTCCATCTCCGTGACGAGCACGACGTCGCCTGGGCCCAGGTTGTCGAGACCCCAGGCGTAGGCGACCAAGTTCAGCGCAGCCGTGACGTTGCGCGTGAAGACGACCTCGCGCGTCGAGTCGGCATGGATGAACGCACGCACCTTCTCGCGCGCACCCTCGTAAGCCTCGGTCGCGCGCTCGCCGAGGTCGTAAACCCCGCGGTGGATGTTCGCGTAGGAGGTCTCGTAGAACACGTCCATCGCGTCGAGCACCTGGCGCGGCTTTTGGGACGACGCCGCGGAATCGAGATACGCAAGCGGCTTCCCGTGGATCTCCTGCTCGAAGATGGGGAAGTCCGCGCGCAGTTTGCGCGCGTCGAGCTTGGCTTCCGCGGTTACCGCCACGGACTAATGGTACCGAGGGCGGCGCGGCGGCTTATTCTGGAATGCGCGCTTCGAGGGCTGTTTGCAGGGCATTTCGTACCGGCTCAAGCTCGATCCGGTCGAAGATCTCCTGGTAGAAGCCGCGCACGATGAGTCGCTCGGCCTCGCCCCGCGAAAGCCCTCGGGCCATGCAGTAGAAGAGCTCGTCTCGATCGACCTGGCTCACGGTCGCGCCGTGCGTGCAGCGGACGTCGTTGGCCTCGATCTCGAGGCCGGGGATCGAGTCCGCATGGGCGTCGGGCGAGAGAAGGAGGTTGCGGTTCTCCTGGTAGGCGTTCGTCTTCTGCGCGTCCTTCTCGACGCGGATCATCCCGCGCCAGACGGCTGTGGCGTTGTCCCGCAGCGCACCCTTGAAGGCGAAGTCGGAGGTCGTGCTCGGCGCGAGGTGCGCTTGCAGCGTGTCGTAGTCGAGGTGCTGGGCGCCGTCCGCGAAGTAGGCGCCCGTGACCCGCGAGGTCGCGCCCTGACCGGCCAGATCGTTCTCGATCCGGATCTTGCCCTTCTTCGACCCGAACCCGCCCGCGACCCAGTCGAGCTCCGCGTCGCGACCCACCGTCGCACGATGGGACGCGAAATGCCAGGTCTCCCGCGAGAGGTTCTGGATCGAGACGTACTCGAGCTTCGCGCCGTCGCCGACGAGGATCTCGCTGACCGCGTTCGAGTACCCGCCGAGCTCGGGCGAGGCCGACGCGTGCTCTTCGATCAAGCTGAAACGGCTCCCTTCTTCTGCGATGACGAGCAGACGCCAGAACATCGCGGCGTCGGCAACCGAGCCTGTGACGCGGACGTACAGCGGCTGTGCGAGCTCGACGCCTTTCGGCACGCGCACGAGAAGACCGTGCTTCCACTGTGCGGCGTTGTGGGCAGCGAATTTCTCGTCCGTGCCGACGAGTGAGCCGAGCTGCTCGTGCCCTTCGTCGAGCGGCTCGAACGTGATCTCGGCAGGTGCCCGCTCGATCTCGACGCCGTCCTCGGAGACCGTGGCCACGGCTGCCACGTCGATCTCCAGCATGCTCTCCGCAGAAACCGGGGCCCGACCGCGATGCCCGTTCAGGACAAAGGAATCCGGATCGAAGCCGCGCAGATCCGTAAAGCGCCAGTGCTCGTCCCTCGTCGTCGGGAGCGGGATGGTGCGATAGCGCTCTAGCAGGTGGGCCCGCGTCACGGCGTAGAGCCATTCTCGTACGGCGCGTACCGGTGATGGAGGATCAGTGGGTTTCCGTCGGGATCCTGGAGGAAGGCCATGTGGCAGACCCCGGTGTCGTACGGCTCGCCGAACGGGAAGGCAACTC
>DASXSE010000104.1:0-5170 GCA_036506175.1 Gaiellaceae bacterium | reverse complement strand
GTACTCGGCTTCGGCGCAGTCGCGATCATGCTGCGGACGCTGCACGTACGCCGTCAGCTCTCCGCCGCCCGCCAGGAAGTCGCCACGGCCGAGTCACCAACCCCGAGATCTCGATCCCCTGAGCGCGTATGATCCTCGGGCATGGAAAGGACCGTTCGGGGAGGCGAGCGGCAGGCTTATTCGGCAGCCGTCACGGACCTCTGGGAAAGGGTGGGGGTCGCCCTTACGCGCCTCGAGCGCATTGCCGAGAGCTCCTCTGAAGAGCTGATCGACGAGCACTCGGACGAGCTTCCGGGACTCCAGTACGCGCTCCACGCAAGCGCGGAGCTGGCGGTCGGAATCGATCCGCCCCCCTCGGCAGCGGCACTGCACACCGAGCTCGTCGATGCACTTGCGGAGGCGCGGGATGCGACCGCCGACATCTCTTTCGCCCTCGAAAACGGCGATTCCGAAGCCGTCGACTCACTCCTGCACGAGTGGCGCGGGGCGCTCTTCCGTGTGCGGCTTGCGCGGCTTCGAGCGGTCGAGCGGACACGGGCACTCGCCCGCGAGCGAGCCGTACGAGAGACGCGCGAACCTCGTAGACATGCTGACCGCACGGCGATGTCCGCGGTCCTCGCCACGGTTCTGATCCTGGGCGGCGCCTTCCTCTTCACCGCCGGCGCGGTCCTCGTCGCCTGGCCTGTCTGGGCCGCGGGGCTTGCCCTCTTCGCGGGCGGCTTCATCCTCTACCGGCCGTAACCCTCCGGCCCGGGTGGCCGTTTTCTTACTTAGAAATGGTACGCCCCGGGGAACACACGGCAGCCGCAGACGTGCGCCCCACGGACGAGTGCCGGCGACGATCGTGGCTTGCGTTCCAGATCGCGCTCGATCGCCACTTCCTACGCCGCGGAGGCTGCGGCCCCAAGGCGGGCAAGAGTTTCCTCCCGGCCGAGGAGCTCGATGGACTCGAAGAGGCCGGGCGAGACCTTCGACCCGGTAACCGCTACGCGAATCGGCTGAAACGCCTCGCGCGGCTTGAGCCCTAACCGCTCGGCGAGCGCGCGCAGGGTCTCCTCGATCGTCTCGGCCTCGAACGGCTCGACGCTCGCAAGGGTTTCACCCGCCTCCTCGAGCAAAGGAGCGGAGCCGTCGATCAGTTTCCGGTCCGGCTCGACAGGCCCGAAGAGAAAGCCGGCAAAAGCGGGGAACTCGCCCAACGTGGCGATCTTCTCCTGGACGAGCGGGGCGGCGCGACGAACGAGTTCCTCGTTCCAGTCGTAGCCCTGCTCACGGAGATAGGACACGAGGACGTCCGCGTACTCTTCGAGCGGCAGCGCGCGCACGTAGACACCGTTCAAGTGCGTCAGCTTCTGATAGTCGAAGACCGCCGGGCTGGCGCCCACCCGGTCGAGGCTGAAGAGCTCAACGAGCTCCTCCCGCGTGAAGAGCTCGCGGCGGTCGTCGTAGCTCCACCCGAGGAGCGCCAGGTAGTTGAGAACCGCGGGGGCGTAATAACCCTCCTTGCGGAACTCCTCGACGGAGACCGCGCCGTGTCGCTTGGACAGCTTCCGCCCGTCCGGCCCGAGGATGTTCGCCAGGTGGGCGTACCGCGGAACAGGCGCGCCGAGCGCATCGAGGATGCGGATCTGCTTGGGCGTGTTGGAGATGTGGTCTTCGCCGCGGATCACGTGAGTGATCCCGTCGAGCCAATCCTCGACCGGCGACGCAAAGTTGTAGGTAGGCCGGCCGTCCGCCCGGACGGCCACGAGGTCCTCGAGCTTCTCGTTCGGATACTCGATGCGCCCGCGGATGAGGTCATCCCATGCCGTCGTCCCGTCGTCGGGCATGCGGATGCGGATCGCACCCTCGTCCTCGTAGGCCTTCCCTTCCTCCACGAGTCGCTCCGCCTCTTCCTTGCAGCGGTCCATGCGGTCGAGCTGGAAGGTGGCCGGGCCGTCCCAGTCGAGGCCGAGCCAACGCAGCGACTCCTCGATCTGCTCCGTCGCTTCGGCAACCTCGCGACTCGTGTCGGTGTTCTCGATCCGGAGGCGGAACTCACCTGCTTCGTGGCGCGCGAACAACCAGTTGAAGAGCGCCGTGTGGACGCCGCCGATGTGCAGGAACCCCGTCGGGCTGGGCGCGAAGCGAACTACCGGAGGCACGCGGCTATGGTAGTGCGGTGATCCCCGGAGCCCACGTGTCGGTTTCGGGCGGGATCCACACCGCGATCGACCGGGCCAAGGCGATCGGCGCCGAGTCGGTCCAGGTCTTCACGCAGAGCCCTCGTACCTGGAGACCGACGAACCACGACCCGGCGAACTTCGAGCGGTTCAAGGAGCGGCGTAGAGAGGCCGGGATCGACGGCGTCGTCTGCCACGCCGTCTATCTCGTCAACCTCGCGGCAACGGACGACGACATCTACGAGAAGTCGGTCGCCGCACTCGTCAACACAGTCGACGTTGGCTGCGCGATCGAAGCCGACGGAGTCGTCTTCCACGTCGGCTCGCATCTGGGCGCAGGATTGGACGCCGGCCTCGACCGAGCCGTCCCCGCGCTCCAGCAGGCGCTCGAGCACTGTTCCGACACCACTTGGCTTCTCATCGAGAACTCCGCGGGGGCCGGCGGCACGATCGGGCGCTCGGTGGAGGAGCTCGCGATCCTGGTCGACCGGCTCGGACGCCATGAGCGCGTCGGGATCTGTCTCGATTCCTGTCACCTCTGGGTCTCCGGCGTGGACGTCACCGACTCGGGCGCGCTCGACGCATGCCTCGACGAGGTGGACGACCGAATCGGGCTCGACCGGTTGCGCGCGCTGCACGTGAACGACGCGGACGCCGAGCGCGGCTCGAATCGCGATCGCCACGCCAACATGGCTGAGGGTGTGCTCGGTGAGAAGCTGGGCGTCTTCCTATCCAACCCGCGGCTTCAGGGCCTTCCGACCATCCTCGAAGTTCCCGGGAAGGACGGGCATGGGCCCGACTCCGACGAGGTCCGCAAGCTGAAGGCGCTGCACGGCAGGTGGATGAAAAAGAAAAAGAGCGCTACGCGCTCTGCTGGTCGAAAACCCGGAACGAAGGCTTCTCGCGCGGGATCTCGTAGAACTCGGGGTTGACGCACCCGAGTTTGTCTGTGCGGTGTTCGTAGCAACTCGCCACCTCGGCTTTGCACATCGGCAGCGGCTGCCGGACCGTCTTCACTGCGCCGAACCCGCCCTTGCGCCCCTGGGCCTCGTGGAGCGCGTCGAGGTCGATCTCGACGTCGTAGACCTTCTGCATGCATCCGATGTACGTCCGCCCCCGCTCCTGGTACGCGTAGACGAAGGGGCAGGACCGCGCGATGCATGCCGCGGGGTAGACGACCTTGTCGCAGTGGACCCCGCAACGGCGGCACTCGGTCTCGTCCTGGGGCCGGAGCGGAAGCTCTTGGACGAGTGGCAAGCGCCGTTGCATTGCTGTGGATTGTGGGGGACCTGTGGATTACCCGCAAGACTTGACAGACCGCGGAGCCGGGTGTAGGCCGGCGGCCTACAGCTCTCCGGTGAGCCTGCGGACGACGTTGAGGACGTCCATCGGCGTGAACGCTTCGTAATCGGGCTCCAGGCCGCGCTCGTCCTCGTCGGCGCGAAACCAGTAGGCCTGAACGGTCGTCATGCCGACCTGCTTCGCGCCGCGGACGTCCTCGTAGCGGCGATCACCGACGAAGAGCGCGCGCTCGCCGGACACGCCGAGCGGCTCGAGTGCAGCGAGAAAGATCGTCTCGTCCGGCTTGCGCTTGCCCACCTCCGAGGAGAAGACGGCGACATCGAGGCGGTCAGACAGTCCCATCCGCTCGAGATCGTTGTGAAGAAGCCAGCCCGGGTCGAATGCGTTCGACACCAGGCCGGTCTTCAACCCGCGCTCGCGGAGCGCATCGAGGAGCGCGTGTGTGGAGTCGCCGATCCGGCGGGCGGGCTCCCAGGCCGCGTGCTCCGCCTCGAGGAAGCGCGCCAGTTCGTCGTCGGAGACATCGATGCCGAAGCTTGCGAGCAGCTCGCGCACCATCCCCGGGTACTCGATCTCCTCCACGGAGCCGGGAACCCAGAGGAGCGGCGCGTAGCGCTCGCGGAAGCGCTCGGCAGTCTCGGCGCGAGTCGGAAGCCTTTCGCGGCCCAGCGCCGCGAGACCGGCCTCCCACCCGGCGTCGAGCAGCGCTTCGTCGTAGGCGAAGTGGAAGAGCGTGTCGCCCCAGTCGAAGAGGACGGCGTCGATCATCGAAGGCAACGTTAGGGTGCGCGCCGCGTGGTCCGCAAAACGCTCTATGCGCTGCTCGCGCTTGGTCCGCTTGTCATCGCCCTCGACCGGGCGGGCGCCGGCGACATCACTTTGTTCGTCGTCGCCGCTGCTGCGCTGATCCCCCTCGCGTGGCTGATCGGCGAGGCGACGGACCACGCAGCGACTCATACCGGCCCCGGGATCGGCGGCTTCCTCAACGCAACCTTCGGCAACGCACCTGAGCTGATCATCGCCCTCTTCGCCGTCGCCGACGGGCTCACGGAGGTCGTCCGCGGCTCGCTCACCGGAAGCGTGGTCGGAAACCTGCTCCTCGTGCTCGGGTTCTCGCTCGCGTTTGGAGGCTCCGGCCCGCTCGACCGCGAGTCCAGCCTGACCTCGCTGGCGCTCGTCGCCTTTGCGACCGCGCTCTTCCTCGTCCCTGCCATTCCGGGCTGGAGCGGCGATCCGGACAGGCATTCCGTGGCCGTGCTCTCCGTGCCGGTCTCCATCGTCCTCTTGCTCGTCTATGCCGGGGTGACGTGGCGGGCCCTCGCGCGCCATCGCCGCATGTATGTCTCCGAGGGGCCCGGAGAGGAACAAGGATGGTCGTTACCCCTCGCGCTCGGCGTGCTCGCCGGCGCGACCCTGCTAACGGCCTTCGTCGCCGAGATCCTCGTCCACTCGCTGGAGACCTTCGCCGAGCGCGCACACCTGAGCGACTTCTTCGTAGCGGCGGTCATCGTCGCAATCGTCGGGAATGCCGCTGAGCACGGTGGCGCGGTCGTCGTCGCCTACCGGGGGCGGATCACGCTCGCCGCGGAGATCGCGCTCGCTTCGAGCGCCCAGGTGGCCGTGTTCCTCATTCCCACCGTCGCTCTCCTCTCCTGGGCGATCGAGCCGCTTGCTCTCTCGTTCCGGCCCGTCGAGCTCGCTGCGCT
>DASXSE010000103.1:0-17469 GCA_036506175.1 Gaiellaceae bacterium | reverse complement strand
TCGACGGCCAAAGGCAAGGTCGACAAAGACGGCTTCACTTTCAACGTGCGGATCGAGCCTCACGGCGAGTGGAAGACGGACCTCGACGTCGTCACGGCGCTCCTCGTCTCCGGGGAGACACGTCGGCGGACGAAGTACGCGAACGGGCGCGGCGGCCGGACGAACATGGAGGCGAATCTCAATCGCTGGCTGAAAGAGGCGCCGCGACTCGAGTCCGATTCGGACTCCCTGAAGGCGACCTACCGGCGCAGTCTGATCGATCTCGCCGCGCTCCGCTTCTCGCCGCCCATCGCGGGAGAGACGAGCCTGCCGGCCGCGGGCCTCCCCTGGTTCATGACCATCTTCGGCCGGGACAGCATCTTCACGAGCCTGCAGGCCTTGCCGTTCACGCCCGAGCTTGCCGCGACGACCCTGCGCGCGCTCGGCGAGTGGCAGGGCACGCGTCTGGACGACTTCCGTGACGAAGACCCCGGCCGGATCCTCCACGAGCTCCGCTATGGGGAGCTGCCCGCGTTCGAGGAGCGGCCCCATTCCCCGTACTTCGGGAACGCAGACGCGACGCCCCTCTACGTCGTGCTGCTCGACGAATACGAACGCTGGTCGGGTGACACCAAGCTCGTCCGCGACCTTGAGTACGAGGCGCGTGCGGCCCTGAACTGGATCGACGAATACGCGGATCTGCAGGGGAACGGCTATATCTCCTACAAGCGGCGCAACGAGGAGACCGGTCTCGAGAACCAGTGCTGGAAGGACTCCTGGGATTCGATCTCCTACCGCGACGGAAGGCTCCCCGGCTTCCCGCGGGCAACGTGCGAGCTGCAGGGGTACGCGTACGACGCCAAGGTCCGCGGCGCCCGCCTTGCACGCCTCGTCTGGAAGGACGACGCTTTCGCCGAGCGGCTGGAGAAAGAGGCGGCGGACCTGAGGCGCCGGTTCAACCGCGACTTCTGGGTCGCCGAGGGCGAGTACTTCGCGCTGGCCCTCGATGCGGACGGCAGCCAGGTGGACGCGCTCTCGTCCAACAACGGCCACCTGCTCTGGAGCGGAATCGTCGACAAGTCGAAGGCGAAGGCCGTTGCGCGTCACCTAATGGGGCCGCGGCTCTTCTCCGGCTGGGGCGTGCGAACGCTCGCGGAGGGCGAGGGGCGCTACAACCCCATCGGATACCACGTCGGGACGGTCTGGCCCTTCGACAGCTCAATCGTCGCGTGGGGGCTGCGGCGATACGGCTTCAAGGAGGAGGCGGCGCAGATAGCCGCAGGCATTCTCGACGCCGCGGAGTTCTTCGCGGGTCGGCTACCCGAGGCCTTCGGCGGCTACGAGCGTTCGCTGACCAGGTATCCGGTGGAATACCCGACCGCCTGCAGCCCGCAGGCCTGGTCGACCGGCGCGCCGCTCTTGCTCCTGCGGACGATGCTCGGCCTCGAGCCGCTCGGCGACCATCTCCTCGTCGATCCTGCTCTTCCAGCGAGGATCGGGCGTCTCGAGCTCCTCGACATTCCGGGTCGTTGGGGCCGGGTCGACGCATTCGGGCGCGGCCGCGTCCAGGTCCGGCCGCGGCGAGGCGCCCGAAAACGGGTCAGCGCCGGACGTCGACGAACGCAGCAGGCCTGAGAAACTCGGGCTCGAGCGAGGGCGGGCCCGCATCCGCTGGGCGATCCTCGATATCCCGCATACCTGGGAGGAAGAGCGCTCCGAACGTCGCGACGGCACCGATCAACGCCGCGCCGACCAGGGTCGCGCGGACGCCGACGAGCCCGACGATCGGCGCCGTGAGAGCGAAGGAGAGCGGAAGAAGCCCGATCGAGATGAGCCAGTCGAGGCTCGACACGCGGCCAAGCATCGAGGCCGGGACGTGGCGCTGCTTGATCGTGGCCCAGATGATCGTCCCGGCGGTTTCGAGCGCGTTGAAGGCGAGACAGGCGAACATGAGCTGCCACGAAGCTGTCGCGAGCCCGTAGCCGCCGACTGCGAGCGTCGCGAGTGTCCACACCGCGTACATGACCGTGACGTCGCGCGGAGGATGGCCGCGCTGCCCCATGATCAGCGCGGCAGCGATCGCGCCCACTCCTCCGGCGGCGAAGACGAGGCCGAGGTCGCCGGCCGAGGCGTGGAGCTCGTTCTTGACGACGTAGGGCAAGAGGACTTCCGCCGGTCCCATGAAGGCGAGGTAGGCGATGGTCGCCGAGAGAAGGGTCCCCCAAAGCCACACGCGCCTGCGGACGAACTGGAGGCCTTCCTTGACGGCGCCCAACGACGATTCGACATGCTCCGAGCGCGGATGCGCCGGCGGACGCATGAGGAAGACCGCGAGCGCCGAGGCGAGGAAGGAGAAAGCGTCGACGGCGAAGGCGGTCCCCGTCCCGAAGCCGGCGACCAGGACGCCGCCGAGAGCCGGCCCGGCGAGGCGTAGGGTGATCGGCCGCACGAACTGGTCGAGCGAATTGGCCGCGGCCAGGTCGTCGCTCGGGACGATGTCGGGGACGACCGCCTCGAACGCGGGCGTGAAGAACGCCGTCCCGGCGCCGTAGAGGGCCACCAGCAGGACCAGCTCCCAGAAGACCAGGAGGCCGGTCAGGGCGAGGGCGGCGAGTACGGCGATCACCGCGGCGCGGCCGATGTCGGCGCAGAGCATGAGGAAGCGCCGGTCGAGCCGGTCGCTGAGTACGCCTGCCGGCAGGAGAAACGCGATCGTTGGAATCGTCATCCCGATTCCGAGCAACGACAGTGCGGCGGGCGCGTTCCAGAGGTCGTAGGCCTGCCAGGCCATCGCGACCAGGAAGATGCCGTCGCCGACGAGCGAGACTGTCATGCCTGTCCACAGGAGGCGGAAGTCTCGGTGGCGGAGAGGCTTTAGGAGGTTGACTCGGGAAAAGCCGCCCGGGCGGTCGAGCCCCTCGTGACTATGCTGCATGCGTTCGAGGCTCGCCGGCGGTGTCTTCGCCGCCCACGAGGTACTCGACGAGCGCCGCCTCGTTCATCGGCTTCGCGAAGAAGAAGCCCTGGCCGAGATCGCAGCCGAGGTCGCGTAGCGACACGATCTGCTCCGGAAGCTCGATTCCCTCAGCGACGACGTCCAGGCTGAGGCTCGTCCCGAGCGCGATGATGGCCGCGATCAAGCCGGACTCCTCGTGCTCGGCCGAGAGGAAGGATCGGTCCATCTTGAGGATGTCGACGGGGAACCGGCTCAGGTACGAGAGCGACGAGTAGCCCGTTCCGAAGTCGTCCATGGCAAGCATCACGCCGAGCGCTTTCAGCGCATTCAGCCGCTCCACCGCCAGGTCCGTGTCGGCCATCATCACCGACTCGGTGATCTCGAGGACGAGCGTCTCCGGCGGGATGCCGCTCGCCTCGAGCGCGTCGACGACGTCGTCGATGATCGTCTCCGACTGAAGCTGCTTGACGGACAGGTTGACGCTGATCGTGAGAGGCGGGGTGCGCGGGAACCGCTCGTGGAGCACCGCAGCCTGGCGGCAGGCTTCCTGGAGCACCCAGCGGCCGATGGCGACGATCTGACCCGTTTCCTCCGCGAGCGGGATGAACGCGAGCGGCGGAATCGTGCCGCGCGTGGGGTGGATCCAGCGGAGCAGGGCCTCGACGCCGTAGTCGTCCTGTCGATCGAGCCGGACGACCGGCTGGTAGTGCACCTCGAGCTGGTTCAGCTCGAGCGCGCGCTGCAGCTCCGCCTGAAGCTCGAGGCGCTCGACGACCCGCTCATGCATGGCGGGTTCGAAGACGCGATAGCTGCCCTTGCTGTCTCGCTTCGCCATGTACATCGCCACGTCCGCGTTGCGGAGGAGCTCTTCCGCCTCCACCGAGCCGAATTCCTCACCGGCGAGGCAGATGCCGACGCTCGCGCGCGGGTAGACGTGCGTCCCGTCGACGTCGTACTGCAGCTCGAGGACACCGAGGATGCGTCCGGCGACGTCTGCGGCCTCAGCCGAGTCCACGATTCCGTCGAGGAGGATGGCGAACTCGTCTCCGCCGAAGCGGGCGACCGTGTCGCCGGGGCGGACAGCGCCTTGGAGTCGCCGCCCGACTTCCTGGAGGACGGCGTCACCCGCAGCGTGGCCGAGGCTGTCGTTGACGGTCTTGAAGTCGTCGAGATCGATGAACATGACGCCGATCGCGGGGCCGCCGCGGATCGAGCGCTTGATCGAGTGCTGCACGCGGTCTGCGAACAGGGCGCGGTTGGCGAGGCTCGTGACCGGATCGTGGAACGCCTGATGGGCGAGCTGGTCCTCGAACGCCTTGCGCTCGCTGACATCGCGGCCGTTCAGGACAATGCCGCGTACGTGCTCGTCCTGCAAAAGGTCCGTGTGCTGCACCTCGAATTGAAGCCAGGTGCCGTCGCGGTGCCTGAGTGAGCACTCGATGACGTGGGTCTCGGCGCCGCCGCCGGCGTAAGCCTCCCCGACGCCGGCGAGGATCTGCGCGAGCCGCGGGCGATCGGACTGGTGCAGCAGCCGCGCGAACTCCGTCCCTTCGAGCTCATCCGCGCGATAGCCGAGGACGCGCTGGACGGAGGGGCTCTGGTACGTGACCGTCCCCTGAGCGTCGAGGACGGTGATGAGGTCGCTCGAATGTGCGACGAGCGAGCGGAACCGCGCCTCGCTCTGGCGGCGATGGAGATCTTCGGCGAGCACGGCGCCCTCGAGCGCCAGCGACACCTGCGAGGCGACCGACTCGAGCGAGTCGACGAGCTCGCGCGGGACGTTCTCGGCGGCGCCCACGACGAGGAAGCCGCGAACAGCGTCTCGAATCGACAACGGGAGAAGCACCATGGTCCGCGCTTCCGTGAGATGGAGCTCGCTTCGTACGTCCTTCGGCAAGCGCCCGAGCAAGAACTGCCTGGTGCTTTTCACGGAGGTTCTCAACCATGAGCACGCGGACTTTCCAACCGGCCAGTTGCCTTCGTCGTCCGATGACGCCGCGACCATCGCTCCGTCGCCGTCCAGGAGCACGAGCCGAACGCTCGTCGGCTGGTCGACAAGCGCCAGCGTGGCCGAGACCGCAGCTTCGTTGACCTGGTCGCGCCCCGCTGCGGCGACGAGCTCCACGCCCGCATGGCGCAGCGCCAGTTCGCGCGAAGCCGTGCGCGCTTCTTGCCGGACGAGCCCGGCCATGCGGCTGACCACGAGCAAGAACAGCAGTCCCGAGGCGACGATGAGGACGAGGGTGTCGGGATTGTCGAATGCCTGATAGAAGCGGATTCCCGGCGCGATGAGACAGGCCGCTGCGAGGAGAGCGAGCCGCAGCCGGGTCAGCCGGGTGCGCTCGTCGAGCGCCGGCTCTTCGAGCGTCCGCATCGAGGGGTGCAGCGCCGCCGCGCCCCACAGGAGGTAGTAGGCGATCCAACCGACGTCGTAGCTGAGCTGGTGGTTGTAGGCGTCGGTGAGAAGCGCGTACGTGTAGGCGGAGTCGACGGCGAGGAGCGAGACGATGCTCGCGATAAGGAGGTAGAACGCGGGTGCGCGCTTTCCGCGGTCGACCGCGAGTCGAATCGCCGCGGCCAAGAGCATGATGTCCCCGAGCGGATAGGCGGCGGAGACAGCCTTCTCGAGCAAGGTGAGCCCTGACAGATGGATGTTCGGGGCGACGAGGAAGACCCACGAGAGGAGGCCGATGCCGACCGTCAGGATGAGCGAGTCGATGACGCCGGCGCGATCGCCGCGAGGGTTGCGTCGCCGCACGAGGAGCAGAAGCCCCGCGACGAGGGCGGGGTAGACGGTGAGATAGATCGCATCCCCGAGGGACGGGAACTCGACCTCTACGCCGAAGAGCTTCGGGTAGCTGTACGTGTAGAGGTCGCCGGCGAAGAAGAGGAACTGGCCGACGATGAAGAGGATCCAGGCGGCCCGCGCCTTCGGGCGGTGCAAGTAGATCCCGACTGCGATCGCGACGGAGGAGGAGAGGCCGAGGAGGTTGATGAGCGGCCCGCTCGCTTTCAGCGGCGGGACCCAGAGGTACGCGGCCGTGAGAAGCCCGCCGACGGCGAGGTAGACGATCCACAGGCGCGTGCGCCAGTTGATGCCGCGCAGTCGGCTCACGCGGCGTACTCCTGCCTGGCCGGGCGAAGCTCGAATGTGTTCGCGAGCCGCCCGAGCGCGTCGACGAGCTGCTCGATCTCAGCCTGCGAGTTCGCGGCCGTGACCTGGATGCGGAAGCCGACTTCGCTCTTGGGCACGAGCGGATACGCGGCGAGCGTCACGTAGATGCCGTTCTCGAACAGGAAGCGCCCCGCGGCGTCGATGTCCTCGTGACGCGCCAGCGGAACTTCGATGATCGGAAAGCCGGAGCGGTTGGGCGTGTGGACGCCGAGTCGGTCGAGGCACTGAAGTACCTCGTCGCTCTTGCGCCAGAGGTCGGCCCGGAGGGCATCCCCGCGTGCTTCGTTCACGTCGAAGCCGGCAAGCACCGTCGCGAGCGAGGCGATGGGCGACGGGCCGGAGTAGAGATAGGGCGGCGCGGCGGTCTTCAGCAGCTCCTTGAGCTCTGTCGGGCAAGCGACGAAGGCCGCGAGGGAGGAATAAGACTTGGAGAAGCCGCCGACGAGGATGATCCCCTCGTAGGACTCGCCGGAGTAGCGCACTACGCTGTTGCCGCGCATCCCGTACGGGCTCGTCTCTTCGGCGCGCCGCTCGCCGATCACGCCGAACCCGTGCGCGTCGTCGACGTACAGGATGGCGTCGTAGCGCCGCGCGATCCGCGCGAACTCGCGGAGGTCCGGCGCGTTGCCGGTCATGCTGTTCACGCCGTCCATGCAGATGAGGCGCGTCGAGGACCGGTCCTGGCGGAGGAGCTGCTCCAGGTCTTCGGGGTCCTCGAAGCGAAAGCGCTTGACGGTTGCACCGCGCGCTGCGGCGAACTGGCAGCCGTCGTAGATCGTCTTGTGGGCGCGGTTGTCGACGAAGATCGTCCCGTCGCCGGCGAGCACGGGGATCACCGACAGGTGAATGAGCGTGATCGTCGGGATGACGAGGGCGTCCTCGCACCCGAGGAGCTCGATGAGGCGCTCCTCGATCTGCGGGTACAGGACCGGGCTGCCGAGCATCCTCGACCAGCTCGGGTGGGTACCCCACTTGTCGAGGTACTCGGGGATGCTCTCGATGATCTCGCGGTCGAGATCGAAGCCGAGGTAGTTACAGGAGGCGAAGTCCGCGAGCCATTGATCGCCGATGCGGATCATGCGCCCGTCGATCTCGTCGATGACCGCGTCCGTCATCGGGTTCGAGCGCTCCAGCTCGGCGAGCTCCCTGCACGCCTCGAGCCACCGGTCGATCCAGCGAGGCGAGGCGGACTGGGACCGGGGGCGGTCCGGGCGAAGGACGCTCATGCGCCACCTATCGACGCTTTAAGGGGGCATCTTTAGGCAAATCTGTGCGCGCAAAAGGGGCTGCGGACCTAACGATCGGTAGCATCGCGGTCGTGCACAAGGTCATTCCCGACGGTGAGATCCGGCGGAGCCCGGGCGGGACCCTTCAATTCCAGGGAGAAGATCACGGCTCGGGGGTCTCCTTCTTCCTCGTCTCCAACGAGCCCGGGGCGGGGCCTGATCTGCACAAGCATCCGTACTCGGAGACCTGGATCGTGCGGAGTGGCAGGGCGCTTTTCACCGCCGACGGTGAGGAGGTCGAAGCCGGCCCGGGCGACATCGTCGTCGCCGGCCCGGAGACTCCTCACAAGTTCAAGAACATCGGCGACGAGCGGCTCGACGTCGTCTCCATCCACGCGTCACCGCGGATGGTCCAGGTCGACCTCGAGTGAGCGCTACCTGGAGGAACTGGTAAACGGGCCGTTCGCGCTAGGCCTATGGGACACCGCTCGCAAAGGATGCAAGCGAGCGAGCCCGAGACAGTACATCTGTAGTACGGCGAGGGCGAGCTCGCGCAGGATCCTGCCGCGAGCGGTGTCAGGCGGGGCGTAGCCGGGCTTTGCCCGGCGAAAAGCCCGCCGCCCAGAGGCCTAGCGCCGAACGAGGTCCGGCTCGCGCGAGAGCCAGACCTTCCACGGGCGGATCTGGTCGATGACGAGGATGGTGTCCGCCCAGGGATCGGGCGCGAACCGCTGGCGGACCTCGGCCTCGTCCTCGGCCTCGACGATCACGACCGTGTTGTCGCTCTCGCCTTCGCCCGTCGGCCCGCCGAGGAGGATGAAGCCCTCCTCGACGAGCGCGTCCATGAACGCGGCGTGCTCGTCCCAGCCCACCTGCTCGCGCCGGCCGCGACTGTAGTCCCACTCGGGGCCGACGGCATTCTCCACGAGAAAGTACCGTCCCATGCCCTCTCAAACGGGCATGCGGTGGCGGCTATTTCCTCGCGAGTAGGATCGCTCGGTGGAGCTTCGTTGCCGCGGCTGGGAGCAGGAGGGAGCGTTGCGTTGCCTCCTCAACAACCTCGATCCCGAAGTGGCCGAGGACGCGGAGTCGCTCGTCGTCTATGGAGGCCGCGGGCGCGCCGCGCGCAACCACGAGGCGCTCGCTGGTATCGTCGAAGCGCTCGAGGCACTCGAGGGCGACGAGACGCTCCTCGTCCAGTCCGGGAAGGCGGTGGGCGTCTTCAAGACGCATCCCGACGCCCCGCGCGTCCTGATCTCGACCGCGATGCTAGTTCCGGCCTGGTCCGATGAAGAGACGTTCGGCCGGCTCGAGGACGAGGGCCTGACGATGTTCGGCCAGATGACCGCCGCCGGCTGGTTCTACATCGGCACCCAGGGGATCCTCGGGTTCACGTACGAGACGTTTCGCGCTGTCGCGGCGGCTCATTTCGGGGGCTCGCTCGAGGATCGCCGCGTGCTCACGGCCGGCCTGGGAGGGATGGGAGGCGCGCAGGGCTTCGGCGTAGCACGCAATGGCGGGCGCGCGCTCATCGTCGAGGTGGACCCCGCTCGCGCCGAGCGCCGGCGTGGCGATGGCTGGGTGGATCTGGTCGCCGGATACGAAGAGGCGCTGACGGCGCATCTAGATCCAGATGGGCTGGGCAGCGTTGCCTTGATGGGCAACGCTGCCGAGGTGGTACCGCGTCTGCTCGCCGAGGGGGTCGAGTTCGACGTCGTCACGGATCAGACCGCGGCGCACGATCCGCTGCGGGGCTACGTACCGCGAGGCTACAGCGCTGAGGACGCAAAGGCTGCCGATCCCAGCGATCCGTCGTTCCGTGCTGCCGTCTTCGAGTCGCTCGCCGCCCACGTGGAGGCGCTGCTCGGCTACCGGGAACGCGGAGCTGTGGTCTTCGAGTACGGGAACGGCATTCGCGCACAGGCAGCCACCCATGGCGTCGAGGGCGCGATGGCGATTCCGGGCTTCGTCTCGGCGTACGTGCGGCCCATCCTCGCCTGCGGTGTCGGCCCTTTCCGCTGGATCTGTCTCAGCGGAGACCCGGAAGACCTGCGGCGGAGCGAAGACGTGCTCATCGAGGTGATCGGCTCCGACTCGCTGCGGGGCTGGATCGACCTCGCCCGCGAGCGCGTCCCGCTCCAGGGCTTGCCGGCCCGCATCTGCTGGCTGGGGCTCGGCGAGCGCGACCGGGTTGCCCTCGCGATGAACGAGCTCGTGCGCTCGGGCCGGTGCGGGCCGCTCGCCATCGGGCGCGATCACATGGATCCGGCCTCGGTCGCGTCTCCGTCGAGGGAGACGGAAGGCATGCTCGACGGCAGCGACGCCATCGCCGACTGGCCCATCCTCTCGGCCTTGCTGAACGCGGCCCAGGGCGCGAGCTGGGTTGCCGTGGGAAACGGCGGCGGCGTTGGCATCGGCAAGTCGATCCACTCCGGGATGGTCGTCGTCGCCGACGGGAGCGAGTTGGCGGAGCGGAAGATCCGCCGAGTCTTCTGGAGCGATCCGGCGCTTGGCGTCGCGCGCTATGCGGACGCGGGGTACCCGGAAGCGCTAGCGGTCCTCGCGGAGGGCCGGAAGCCCGCGTAGCACGCGGTTTCGGCGCTCGCGCAGGACATCGTGGGGCGTGTCCCCGCGCAGCCCGTCACCGCTGTCCTGGGCCTTGGCGATCGACGGCGAGGGTTCGGTCGTGTTCGAGAGCTCCGGCCAGAGATTCGCAGCGACCGCCGCGTGCACGTCGAGGCCGGCGAGATCCATCGTCTCGAACGGCCCGATCGCGGCCCAACGGGCGCCGAGCCCGTAGGTCACCGCGCGATCCACGTCTGCGAAGGAGCACACGCCTTCGTCGACAAGAGCGTAGGCCTCGCGGAGCAGGGCGTACTGAAGGCGATTGGCCACGAATCCAGGGACGTCCCGCCGCACGACAACGGGAGCCTTCCCGAGCTCCTCCATCCAGCCTCTCAGCGTTGCGATCGTGTCTTCGGAGGTGTCCTCTCCGCCGACGATCTCGACGACCTCGACCAGCTCCGGCGGATTGAGGAAGTGGAGGCCGGCGAAACGCCTCGGCTCCTTCAACGCACTCGCGATCGCGGAGAGACGGAGAGAGGACGTGTTCGTGGTGAGGATCGCGTTCGGCGCCGCCAGGTCCTCCGCGCGGGCGAGTATCGCTCGTTTCGGCTCGACATCCTCGACGACCGTCTCGACGACGAGCTCGGCGCCCTTCAGCGCCTCGTCGAGGGAAGTGGTCGCAATGACGTCGGCTTCGCCGAGCCGCTCGCTCGCGGCCTGCAGGCTGGCTTCGCGCCGTGCCGAGAGGCGCACCGAGGCGCCGGCATCGGCGAACACGCGCGCGATGCCGGCGCCCATCGTGCCGGCGCCGATGACCGCCACCTCACGCGGTAGCTGCATCGGCGCCAGCCTAACCCGTCGTTCATCCAGTGACCGCGTCGCCTGCGGGCGAGATCACGTACCACAGCCCACCGAAGGTGTTCTGTCCCTGGCCGTTGACATCGCCGGACTTCTGGTCTCCGCCGTAGTAGTAGACGGGATGACCGTTGTACGTCACCTGCGTTGATCCGTCGCTCCGGTTCGTCGTCCCGAGCTTTCCGGCGGCGATTCCGGTGCCGGCCTTCGGGGCTCCCTTGGTGGTCACCGGCGGCCAGAACTGCGCGCACGCGCCGGTGCACGTGCTCATGGTCCCCGTGTCCTTCTCGAAGAGGTAGAGCGTCATGCCCTTGCCGTCGACGAGGATCTGCCCGAGGGAACTGCTCTTCACCGCGATCGTCGCCGGGCCCGAAGAGGTGGCCATCGTGCTCCCCGACCCCGAGGAGTGACCGTAGCCGTAGCCGGCTGACGTGTTCGAGGCCGTCGTGTTGGAGCTGTTCGTGCTCGATCCGCCGCCTCCGTAGCTGGCTCCGCCGCAACCTGCGGCGAGGAGGCCGGCCACGACTACTGCGACGAGAAGCCCGATTGAAGTGGTGAGTTTCATGATTCCTCCTGTCTGCCCCCTCGCCCTTGACTAGACGGCCGGGGTCGAATCGGATCCAGTCAGAAGGGCCTCTTAATGGACGCTTAACGGCCGCTCGTGGTACGAAGCGGTCATGAGCGCCTCCGCGTACGCCTGGTATTGCGGCCTCGGCCTGGTTCAGGCGGTCATGGTCTTCCTCCCCCGCGCACCTCGACCGCGCTGGCTCGCCGCGCTGCGAGCTCATTGGCTCCTGATCATCGCGCCCGCGGCTGTGCTCACCGGCGTCACGTTCATCCCTTCGGTCGCGTCAGCCTGGGCGAGCAGCGTTTCGACCCTGGCGCTGATCGCCGTCCCCATCCTGGCGGCGATCGGGGTCGGCTGGGCGACGAGGATTCATCACCCTGCGCTAGCGCTCGTCGTTCCCGCTCTCGTCGCAGTTGCGTGGGCCGCGCCGCACGGGAAGTCAGGCGAGGCGGCCGGCCTCGTGCTCGTCGCGCTCTCGTCGGTCGCCTTGGCGGTCGTGGTCGTGGGGATCCTTCCGAACGCCGTTGCCAAGATCGGCATCGGAGTCTGGGCCGCGGTCGACCTCTCCGTCGCGCTGGCGCACAGGCTCGAGGAGGCGAGCCGCCCGATCGTGCAGGCCACCCCCGTGGTCGGTCCCCACCTCCAGTTCCAGCGCGTCGTGCTGGGCTCCGCCTCGATGGAATACGCCGACCTCTTCGTGGCGGCCGGGCTTGGCGCGGTCCTTGCCTACGAGGCCAAGCGCCGAGGAGGCGCGGCGCTGCTCGTCGCCTTCTTCGCCATGACCTCCTCGCTCTTCTTCATGGTCACCGACGCGCTGCCCGCGACCGTCCCAGTCGCGCTCGCCCTCGGCTGCGTGGAGTTCTGGGGCTACGTCTCGCCGGGAGGCCGCCCGTTGAGGCGGAGCGACATGAGTGTTCCGCCTCCCGCCGCCGATTCGGCGGTGACCTCGCCCCCGTGAGCCTCGGCGACCTGCCGCACGATCGCGAGCCCGAGGCCCGACCCAGGCATGCCGCGCGCTGAACGCGCCCGGTAGAAGCGGTCGAACACGTACGGAAGGTCTTCGGCGGCGATTCCGGGGCCGTGGTCGCGAACGGTGACGAGGCCCGGGCGCACGCCGACCTCGACCTCTCCGCCCTCGGGGCTCCACTTGGCAGCGTTGTCGAGCAGGTTGGAGACGGCCCGCTCGATCGTCTGCGCATCGCCGAAGACGACGGACTCGTCCAGATCGGTCTTGAAGGTCACGTCGGGCCGGTTGCGCTGCACGCGCTCCACTGCTTCGGCCGCGATGAGATCCACACGAACGTCCTCCGGCTCGGCCGTGAGCTGCTCGGCGCGCGCAAGTGCGATCAGCTCCGAGATCAGCGAGGTCATCTCTCCGAGCTCCGCGACCACGTCGTTCAGGAGCCGCTGACGCTCCTCACCGGGCAGCTCGCGCCCGCTGGCGAGCACCTCGATGTTGGTGCGTACGCTCGTCAGCGGAGTCCTGAGCTCGTGCGAGGCGTCGGCGACAAGCTGGCGCTGCGCGCGGGTCGATTCCTGCAGGGCGGCCAGCATCGTGTTGAAGCTTGTTGCGAGGCGGCTCAGCTCGTCGTCTCCGCCGGTTGTCTCGATGCGTTCCGACAGGTCACCGGTCTCGGTGACGCGTTCGCTTGCCTCCGTGAGCCGTTTCACGGGCGCCAGGGCCGCGCGGGTGACAGCCAGTCCGACCGCGGCGGCCACGGCGATGCCAGTGAGCGCTATGAGGATGAGGAAGAAGCGGATCCGCGCGAGCGAGTGATCGACCTCCGTCAGCGGCCGCGCGATCTGGACGGCGAAGCCGGTGGCATAGGGGAACGTGATAACGCGCAAGTGGGTGCTCGAAACGTGCGTGTCCGAGAGGAACGTGCCGCTCTCGCCGCGCGCGACCGCGAGGACGTGACCCGACACCGGCAGCTCGACGTCCTCGCCCGGCGGGCGGACGGTGGTCCCGTCCGAGTCGACGAGCTGGAAATAGCCGGGTGCGCCGCCGAGGCCGGGGCCTGGACCGAGGAACGCCTGGCCGCCGACCCGAAAGGCGCGAATCGGCTCGTGCGAAACGTCAGCCGCACGGTCGCGGAGCGCCGCGTCGACCGTCCCGCGCAGCTGGTTCCGTACCACCAGGTAGACCACTGCCGAGGCGAACACGACGACGAGGGCGACGGCGGCAGCCGCAACGAGCGTTAGCCGGGCACGGAAGCTCACTTTTCTCGCAGCGCGTACCCGACGCCTCGAACCGTCTGGACGAGACGCGGTCGTTCGCCTGCCTCCGTCTTCCGCCGCAGGTAGCCGATGTAGACGTCCAACGAGTTCGACGAGTAGCCGAAGTCGTACCCCCACACCCGTTCGAAGATGATCGAGCGGGTGAGCACCTGGCGCGGATTCAGCATGAAGAGCTCGAGCAGGGAGAATTCCGTGCGCGTCAGCTCGATCGGTTCGCCGGCACGCCGCACCTCGCGAGTCCCGGGATCGAGCTCGAGGTCGGCGAAGCGGAGAAGCTCCCCGGAACCGCTGGGAGTTCGCCGCAGGAGCGCGCGAATGCGCGCGAGGAGCTCTTCGAGGGCGAAGGGCTTCGTGACGTAGTCGTCGGCGCCCGCGTCGAGGCCCGCGACCCGGTTCTCAACCTCGTCGCGCGCGGTCAGCATGAGCACCGGGATGTGGTTGCCTTCGCGCCGGAGCCGCCGGCAGACCTCGAGCCCGTCGATTCCGGGCATGAGCACGTCGAGGATCATCGCGTCGGGGTCGCCATTCGAGCCGAGACGGTACAGAGCCTCTTCGCCGTCGCCGGCGAGCTCGACCTCGTAGCCCTCGAGCTCGAGGGCACGGCGGAGCGATTCGCGTACCGCGCGTTCGTCGTCGACGACCAGGATCTTCACGCGTCCATTGTGCGTGTTCTCTCTTAGAGGAAGCTAAGAACCGGCCTTCTTAGCCAGTTCTTAGGCGCGTTTCAGGTGCCTCTTAGGGCGCGCGGTAAGAGTGGCGGCGTCAAGTGAAAGGAAAGGAGAAATGAACCGCCGTCGCACTCTTACCGGAGCCGCCGCGCTCCTCGCCGTCGCCGCCGCAGGGGCTGGCGGCGCAGCGACCTATGCAGGTCTCACCTCTGACGGCACGACCGTCGTCCGTCAGGTCACCGTCAGCAGTTCCGAGCCGGCCGCGAACACGACATCTCCGTTGTCGGTTGGGGACATCTACCAGCGCAGCTACAAGGGCGTCGTCGAGATCACCGTCTCGACGTCGCAAGCAACCCCGCTCGGCACCCAGAACGGCCAGGCTCAGGGCTCTGGCTTCGTGTACGACGCCCAGGGCCACATCATCACGAACCAGCACGTCGTCGACGGAGCGAGCTCCATCTCCGTCAGGTTCTGGAACGGGAAGACGTATAAGGCCGAGCTCGTCGGGAGCGATCCTTCGACTGACCTGGCCGTCATCAAGGTCGACGCCCCTACGTCAGTGCTCGAGCTGCTTTCGCTCGCCGATTCGAACAACGTCGCCGTCGGCGACAGCGTCGTGGCGATCGGGAGCCCCTTCGGACTCGAGGATTCGGTCACGAGCGGCATCGTCAGCGCCCTTCATCGGGAGATGACCTCGCCGAACAACTTCACGATCGACGATTCCATCCAGACCGACGCCGCGATCAACCACGGGAACTCCGGCGGCCCGCTGCTCAACTCGCAGGCCGAGGTGATCGGGGTCAACTCGCAGATCGAGAGCGACTCCGGCGGCAATGACGGCGTGGGATTTGCCATCCCGTCGAACACCGTCAAGTCGATCGTCTCGCAGCTGATCTCGTCCGGACAGGCTGAGCACGCCTATCTCGGAGTCGCAGTCGATTCGACCGTCACGGGCGGCGCCCGGATCTCGCAGGTCCGCAACGGAACGCCGGCTGACAACGCCGGGCTCCGTGTCGGCGATCTCATCACCGCGGTCGACGGCGCGAAGATCGACTCCGCCGACGCTCTGACGAGCGCGATCAACGCGAAGAAGTCGGGTGACACGATCTCCGTGACCTACACCCGTGGCGGATCGAGCCACACCGTGCAAGTGACGCTGGGGAGCCGCCCGAATTCTTAGATCGTTCTTAGCCCCCTCTTAGAACGATCGGGTTCGATTCCAAACATGAACCGCTTCCGGACTCGAAAAGCTCTCCTCATGGCAGCCGCCGCCCTCGCAATCCTCGTGGGCGGCGGCGCCGCCATTGCGGCGTCCGGCGACTCCTCGCCGTCGCCCAAGTCCTTCTTCGACGCGGTGGCGAAGCACCTCGGGATCTCGCCGCAGAAGCTCCAGGACGCCACGAAGGCTGCGGCCCTCGACCAGGTGGACGCCGCGCTCAAGGCCGGGAAGATCACGCAGGCCCAGGCGGATGAGCTCAAGGCGCGGATCAATTCGGGCGACTACCCGCCCTTCGGGCCTTTCTTCGGCCCGGGCTTCGGGTTCCATCACCACTTCCACGGCGGGCCGCCGCTCTTCGGCGACAAGCTCTCAGCGGCGGCCGACTACCTGGGCCTCAGCGAAGCGCAGCTCATGACCCGCCTCAACAACGGCCAGACGCTCGCCCAGATCGCCAAGGCGCAGAACAAGTCGGTCGACGGCCTGAAGCAGGCCGTCCTCGACAACGCCAAGAAGAAGCTCGACCAGCTGGTGAAGGACGGCGAGCTGACGCAGGCGCAAGCGGATGCGATGCTCGCGCGCTTGAAGGATCACATCGACGATCTCGTGAACCACGGCATCTTCCGCTTCCACTTCCGTGAGCACGACAAGGACGATCCCGGCCCGCGCAACGGCGCTCTCTGGGTGCCGACGATCTAACTGAGGGATTGGCGAAACCGGGACCGTCCTAGCTAGGTCGCTGGGACACTGCTCGCAAAGGAGCCCAGCGAGCGAGCCCGAGGCAGTACATCTGTAGTACGGCGAGCGCGAGCTCGTGCAGGATCCTGCGCCGAGCGGCGTCTGCGAGTAACTGAACGCGGATGCGTATTTGCCCGACTGAAGCCCGCCGACCAGAGGCCTAGCTGATAGCTGCGCCGCGCTTGGCGAAGACGTTGTCGAGCGCGGCGCGCAGCCCAACGGCGAGCGCGCCGCTCAGCACGGCGGCTTCTCCGAGACTCGAGACCTCGACGCGCGGGGCGTAGGGAAGCCACTCGCCCAGGAGCTCGCGCACCGGGCCGAGCAGAAGGTCGCCGTTCGTGCCGAGCCCGCCGCCGAGGACGACCAGGCCGACGTCGGCGACCGCGGACACCGAGGCAACGTGCGCGGCGATCCGGCGGGCGACTTCGTCGACGACCGCGCGCGCCAACGGGTCTCCTCCCCGCGCAGCCGCGAACACGGCGCGGCCGTCATAGGGAGGGTGAAGGGTCGTCGTGTGCTCGCCGGTGGCCGCCAGGCGCTCGGTCAGAACCGTGAGGGCGGCGCCGCTCGGGTCGGCTTCCACGCCGGCACCCGCCAGCGCGTAGTCGACCTCGCCGGCGGCCCCGTGATGGCCCCGATGAAGCTCGCCCCGGAGGACGAGACCGGCACCCATCCCCGTGCCGATGGAGAGGAAGACGAAGTCGTCGATTCCCTGGGCGACTCCGAGCCACTGCTCGCCGAGAGCTGCCAGGTTGATGTCGTTCTCCAGGACGACGGGGAGGTCGAGGCGCTCTCCGACTTCCGCCCCGAACGCCCGGTCCTCGAGGCCCGGAACGTTCTCGGCAAGCGTCAGCCGACCCGTGGCTGCTTCCACGACACCGGGAACTCCGACGACGACGCCGTCGACGAGATCGGCGTCCAGCCCGGTTGTCTCGACGAGCGAGTCGCGCAGGCTCCCGATGACGGCGAGCGCGCGCTCGGCGTCGACGTCGGCGAGCTCGACGTCTTGGCGCGCGCGAATCCGTCCCGAGAGGTCACAGACTGCACCCCGGACGAAACGAGCGCCGAGATCGATGCCCAGCACCAGCGCAGCCTCCGGGACCGGCTCGAAGTAGACGGCGCCGTAGCTCGGGCCGCTCGGAGCGGACTTGGTCTCGCGCACGAGGCCCCCTTCGACGAGCGACTGGAGCGCCAGCGAGACGGTCGGCTTGGAGATCCCTGCGCGCCGGGAGATCTCGGCCCGCGAGATCGGCGCGCCGGCGCGGATCGTCTCGAGGACCGTCTG
>DASXSE010000102.1:0-3366 GCA_036506175.1 Gaiellaceae bacterium | reverse complement strand
ATCCTGAGGGTGATGCCTTTGAACACTCCACAGACAGTTCTGGTGGTCGAGGACGAGGCGTCGATCGCATCCTTCGTCTCGCTCTACCTGAAGAACGCGGGGTACGACGTCCATATCGCGGAGAACGGCGAGGACGCGCTGACCAAGGCCGAGAGCCAGCAGCCGTCGCTGATCGTGCTCGACCTGATGCTCCCGGACATCGACGGGATCGAGGTCTGCCGGCGGATCCGCCGCCGCTCCGAGGTGCCGATCCTGATGCTGACCGCGCGCGACGAGGACGTGGACAAGATCATCGGGCTCGAGGTCGGCGCGGACGACTACCTGACGAAGCCGTTCAACCCGCGCGAGTTGGTTGCAAGGGTGAAGTCGATCCTCCGCCGGTCGACTCCCGATCGCAAGGAGGTCGCGAGCGCCGTGATCACGCACGGCGACCTGTCCGTGGACGCGGGGCGCCGCGAGGTGAAGGTCGGCGAGGAGGAGATCAAGCTCGCCCCGAAGGAGTTCGACCTCCTCTGGGAGCTCCTCGACCACCGCGGGCTCGTGCTCACGCGCGACCAGCTGCTCGAGCGAGTCTGGGGCTACACCTTTGCGGGAGACACGCGGACGGTCGACGTCCACGTCCGCCAGCTGCGTCGCAAGCTCGGTGAGGCGTCGCCGATCGTCACGGTGTGGGGCGTGGGCTACAAGGTCACGCCCGCGAAGGAACCTGCGGCCACGGCGTAAGGCGAGGGAGGTGGTTCGCGTGCAATCAGTGCGCCGGCCATTCTCAGGGGACGCGAGGGCGAAGCCCGAGCGACCTCCCGCCTCTGTGTCCACTCATGTTTAGATCATTGCGTTTTCGCCTGCCGGCGCTCTTTCTCGCCGGGATTGCGCTGACCGGGCTCGTCTCCACGCTCATCGCCTTCGGGCTCTTCCGGAACTACACGCAGAACCAGGCCAAGCGTGAGCTGCGGCGCGAGGCAGCCGGTCTGACCCAGCTCTACGTCGACCAGGCGCTCAGGACGCAGGAACGTGGAACCGCGCCGCCCTTCTTCGCGGCGAGCAAGCTCGAGCGGGCGAGCGGAAACCGCCTGTACTACGTCGGCGCGCCCCCCTTCTCGGGCCAGGCCTCGGGCCTGAGGCCGCTTCCGAAGAGCGCCGTGGACTGGGATGCGCTCCAGCGCGGCAAGACGCTCGAGTTCGAGTTCACGCCGCCGGGAGAGCACCGCACGTTCCTCGCCGTCGCCCATCCCTTCTTTCTCGAGAAGGGAGGGCCGCCGTTCGGAGGCCTCGTCGTCGCGACACCGCAGGCGCAGCTGAGCAATCAGGTGATTCGCCTCCTCGAGCGTCTGGCACTCGCCCTGCTCGTCGGCCTGCTCGTGACCACGGCGTTGGGCTGGTACCTCTCCGGGCGTATCACGCGCCCGCTTCGACGACTGGCCGGCGCGGCCGACGAGGTGGCCGAAGGTCACTACGACACTCCGGTTCCTGTGCTCACCAGCCGAGATGAGATCGCCGATCTGGCGGACTCTTTCCGCCAGATGACCGGACGGCTGGCCGAGGCCGAGGAGCTCGAGCGGAACTTCCTGATGACCGTCTCGCACGAGTTGAGGACGCCGTTGACGGCGATCCGCGGCCACGTCGAGGCACTGCGCGAGGGAGTCGTGGAGGATCCGGCGTTGCGCACGGCTTCGCTCGACGTGATCTCGGCCGAGGCGTCTCGACTCGAGCGGCTCGTCGGCGACGTCCTCGACCTCGCGAAACTCGACACCCGGCGCTTCACGGTGCGGCACGAGGAGGTCGACATGGCGCGCCTCCTCGAGCAGGCGTACGTCGCGTTCGGCGAGGAGGCGAAGCAGCGTGAGATCGCGTACTCGCAGGAGGTATTGGCTCAGCCGGTGATCGTCACGGACGGCGACCGAGTCCTGCAGATCATCACGAACCTACTCGCGAACGCGTTCCGCTGGACGCCGAACGGCGGCAGCGTCGGCCTCCACCTGAGCGCGGAGAACGGCCGGATTCACGTCGCGGTCGAGGACAGCGGGCCGGGGATCGGCCCCGAGGAACAGGAGCGGATCTTCCGGCCGTTCTGGACGCATGACGGCAAGGGAACGGGTCTCGGTCTCGCCATCGCGCGCGAGCTGGCGGTGGCGTTGGGCGGTCGGATCGAGCTCGACAGCGCCGTGGGCCGGGGGAGCAAGTTCGAGCTCGTCCTCCCGGCCCAGCCGAACTAACTCGGCAAACGGCGGACAACGACGAGTCGGTGGCCGTTCCACCTCCGCACGGTCGTCCGATTCTGCGCGTCGAGGCGGAAGACGAGCCCTCCGTGTCCGAGTCTGATCGAGCCTTCCTCCTGACACAAGCGCCGTGAGTAGATCTGCCGTATCGACGCGGGCGCTGTGACGAGCGCTCGGTAGACCACGCAATTTTCGCTCCCGTCCTGATGCTCGAAGAGCAAGAGGTCGCTCCGCCCGTCGCTGCTGAAGTCACCTGTCTCGACGGCGATGTCGACTGTCTTCGGCGCGGCTCGATGCTCGTACAGGCGCTGCTTGTCCCGCCAGATCGTGACGCCGTAGAGCCCCGTCGAAGGCTCTTCTGCGTGACCCCCGAGGTGCCACGTGACGACTCGGGTTGCCGCGAGCGGCCGATCCTCGAGGACGCGTGCGCCCCTGGGCGTGAGCAACGGCTTCGGATGATTCGTCTTGTCGAGGGCTCGCGCGAGCAAGAGCGCGCCGAGCAAGCTCGTGGCCAGGATCGCAGCAAGCGCGATCCAGACGCTGCGCATCAGCCCAGGCGCTGGGCGAAGAACCAGTCGTGGCCTTCGAGGTCCTCGCAGTCGTAGCGGCGGTCGCCGGACGCCTGGTCGGTAGGCTCTGCGCTGATCACGGCGCCGGCAGCCTTCGCCCGCTCGTAGTGCGCGTCCACGTCGTCGACGTGGACGTACACGCCTGCAGTCGCGCGGCCGCCCCGTGAGTTCGGGCTCTGATAATCGCTACCGGGCTGGCCGAGCATGACCACGCCTTCGCCGATCATAAGCTCGGCGTGCCGGACCGCGCCGTCGTCCCTGGCTATCCGCATGTGCTCGGTGAAGCCAAACGCCTCGATCAGCCAGTCGATCGCTGCGGCTGCGTTCTCGTAGTAGAGATAGGGGGCTACGGGCGGCATGGTGTCCTCCTCTGAGCGTTTGCTCGTAGCATGCCGCGCGGGAGTGCCGGCTGGCTAGCTGGCTTCGCGCTCGTCGAGGCAGTAGATCTGCGCGCTGCCGCCTGTGTCGAGCTTGCGCTCGATCCGCGCCAGGCGCACGTCGATGCCGCTCCAGCCGGAGGCGATCAGGTCGACGAGCAGCGCCAGGTCGTCGATCCGCGCGTGCCGCTCGGCCACGAGGTC
>DASXSE010000101.1:0-2124 GCA_036506175.1 Gaiellaceae bacterium | reverse complement strand
GCGGGAGCGCGGAGGCGCAAGCAACCGTTCGGGCGGCGCTCGACGTGAGCAGGTTCGACTTCAGTCGCATCCCCGAGCCGATCACGATCCGCATCACACGCTGCGGCTGCGCAGGCGCGAAGCCAGGGCTCATCGTCCTCGGCGAGGACGTGGTCCTCGACACGTCGCTCGGCAGGAAATACGCCTGGGGTCTCATTCAGCACGAGTACAGCCACCAGGTCGACTACTCCCTCTTCCAGGACGACGATCGCGCCGCCCCAGGCGGCTGCTCGGCGGTCGGGCCTGGTGCTACGAGACTGCGGGACTCTCCCACGAGGACCACGGCTGCGAACGTTTCGCCGAGGTCTTCACTTGGGCGTTCTGGCCGAACGGCTCCAACATCCAGCGCCAGCACGCGCGCGGGGTCGCCCCTGGGATTCCTGCGAGGCGGTTCCGCGCGATCGTGAATCGCCTGCTGGCCACATAGGCCGCCAAAGATAAGCTCCGGCCCGTGCCGGAACTCGAGGGGAAGACCGCCGTCGTCACCGGCGCGTCCAGCGGAATCGGCGCCGAGACGGCGCGCGCTCTCGCCGGCGCCGGTGCCCACCTCGCGCTCGGCGCCCGGCGGGTGGAGCGCGTGGAGGGGCTCGCACGCCAGTTGGGCGGCGCCCACTTCGTCAGCGCTCTCGACGTGACCGACAAGGCGAGCTGCGAGGATTTCGTGTCGCGTTCCGCTGCTGAGCTGGGCCGCATAGATGTGCTGGTGAACAACGCCGGCCTCGCCCTCGGCCGCACGTCGATCGCCGAAGGCAACGAGGACGACGACCGCGTGATGCTCGAGACGAACGTCCTCGGGCTCCTCCGCATCACGCGTCTTTGCCTCCCGCACATGGAGGACGGGCGCGGCCACATCGTCAACCTCGGCTCATGGGCGGGCCGCGAGGCCTACGCCCAGGGCGGCATGTACGTCGGCTCCAAGACGGCGGTGCGTGTCCTCACGTACGTCCTGCGCAAGGAGCTCGTCGGGCGCATCCGGGTATCCACGGTCGATCCAGGGATGGTCGGCGACACCGAGTTCTCAGATGTCCGCTTCCGCGGCGACCAGGAGAAGAAGGAGGCGGTGTATCGCGGCGTCGACTACCTCACGCCCGCCGACGTTGCTGATTGCATTCTCTGGGTCGTGACGCGTCCGCCGCACATGAATGTGGACGAGATCGTCGTGAAACCGCTCCAGCAGGCGAGCCAGGACCAGATCGTCCGCCGCTAGTCGACCTTGGCGCTCACGATCCTCGAGGGCTCGACCTTCTGCGTCTCAGACGAGCGCGGAGACATCGCAGATCCCGTCATGGGTCTCTTCGCCAACGACACCCGCTTTCTCTCGCGCTGGGTGCTCACGGTGAACGGAGCGCGTCCACTGAAGCTCTCCTCGGACAAGGTGGAGTACTTCTCGGCTGCCTTCTATCTCCGCAACCCGGTCGTCGGCGACCTCGGTCCGGACGAGATCTCCATCGGCCGGGACCGGTTCGTCGGCGAGGGGATGCAGGAGCACATCGTCGTCCAGAACCACGCGCCACGGACGGTCGAGTTCGAGCTCGCCCTCGAGATCGGCACGGACTTCGCGGACATCTTCGCCGTGAAGGCGCACGACTTCGCGCTCGGCGACCCGGACCACGCCCCCTCGCTCCCGGGTCTCGTGCCGCCGACCTACGAGCCTGAGAACCAGGAGTTCGTGTTCGCGGACGACTCGGCGTGCCTGACTCAGGTCGTCCTCTCGGAGCGTGGCGACGTCGATGGCGGCACGGTGCGCTACCGCATCGCGCTGGAGCCGCGCGAGAAGTGGCGTCTGCGCGTCGACTTCGTTCTCGCAGCCGATGGCCATCGAACGGCGCCCGACCGCGCCGAGCGCACCTTTGGCGACGAGCTCACCCGCGTGCGCGACTCGCTGTCTGCCTGGCACCTGCGCGTCCCGCAGCTCCGCGCATCGTGGGAGCAGCTCTCGCACTCCTTCAGCCAGTCGGTGGCAGATCTCGCCTCGCTCAGGATGGACGAGGATCCGCGCCTCGGGGGCCAGCTTCCCGCGGCCGGCATGCCGTGGTTCATGACCGTCTTCGGCCGCGACACCCTCATCACCTGTCTGCAGACGCT
>DASXSE010000100.1:0-38703 GCA_036506175.1 Gaiellaceae bacterium | reverse complement strand
ACGTCCTCGAAGACCTCGCGAGGGTCGTGCGCGGCGTCGAGCGCGGCGAGCACGGCGTCGACGGTCGAGGGGCCGATCGCGTGGCCCCCTTCGACCAGCTCGACGAGCTCGTCGATGACAGCGCGAGCCTCGCCGACCTTCGTGTCGTCGCCTTCGAGCGTAAGGCGGTTTCCGCGCAGGAGCAGCGCTACCCCGAGCCGGTCGCGCAGTGCGTGGAGGATGCCGTCATCGATCGTGGCCAGTTCGGCCGCGACCTCATTCGAGACCGAAAGAACTTCCTGCAAGTACTCAGAGTGTAGTGAGGCGATCCGGCTACGGCCCGGGGCCGCCGCGGGCCTCCCTCCGCTTCAAGCTTATTCAGGGAAATCGCATGCGTGGTACGCGAGATGACACAAAAGCGCTTCGCTATGCGAGCTTCTCGCGCACGAGCTGGCTCACGGCCGACCCGTCCGCGCGCCCCGCTACCTGGGGCATGACGTCCGCCATCACACGTCCGAGATCCCGGAGCGAGGTGGCCCCGGTCTCCGCAATCGCGTCGTCGATGATCCGCTCGAGCTCTTCCTCGTCCACTGGCTCCGGCATGAACCGTTGAATGACCTCGAGCTCGCGCTCCTCCTTCGCCGCTTGCTCTTCGCGGCCGCCCGCCCGGAACGCCTCCGCGGCCTCCAATCGCCGCTTCCGCTCGCGCTGCAGGACATGCAGCTCCTCATCCTCCTTGAGCGGCCGCTGCACCTCCTTCTCCGCCGCGCGTAGAGACGCAAGCGTCAGGCGCAGGGTGCCCGTCAGCTCCTGATCGCGCGCCCTCATGGCCGCCTTCAACTCATCCTCGATTCGTTCGATGAGGCTCATTCGAACGGCCGCCCTCCGCCCAGGATGTGCCAGTGAAGGTGGAAGATGGTCTGCCCGGCGCCGCGTCCCACGTTGACAATCACCTGGTAGTCCTCGAGTCCCGCCTTCCGGGCCGTGTCGGCGACGAATTCCAGCATCCGCTTCGTCTCGTCGGCCGGGAACTCGCCGATCTCTCGAAAGGTCTCGACGTGGCGTTCCGGAATGACGAGGAGGTGGACCGGCGCCTTGGGATTGATGTCCCGGATGGCGACGAAGCCCTCCGCCGAGTTCACATGCTCTCCTTCGACGAAGAGCTTGCAGAAGAGGCAATCAGGCTGCGCGGCCAATGATCCCTTCTTCCGAGATCCCGGCGGCACGCGCACGCACGAGCGAGCCGACTTCCCCGTCCACGAACCAGGGCGAATAGTCCTCGCCGTACCCGCGGCCCGGACGATCGATGAGGATGACGTCCTCGCTGCCGAGTTTCGACCGCCAACGATTTCGGCAGGCGACTGCCGAACGCGCTCGCAACGTTGCGCTTCGCGCCTTCTTCACAGCGGGGGGAACCGAGTCCTCCGCTTGCGTGACCGTTCCGGGCCGCGGCGAGTACGGAAAGACGTGCACCTTCGTGATCCCCGCTGCTTCCACGGCTCGCACGGTGTTCTCGAAAGCCGAGTCGTCCTCGCCGGGGAAGCCAACAATCACGTCGGTCGTCAGGTTGAAGCCCTCGGCCCACCCGACACGACGCAGGTACGTGGCCACCGAATAGCGCCGCCCCATCGCTTGCAGGACGCCGTCGTCTCCTGATTGCAACGGGACGTGTAGATGAGGCGTGACGGTCGTCGTCTCGCGCATGGCGCTGAGCAATCGCTCGTTCAGATGGTTGACCTCGAGTGACGACAGCCGCAGGCGCGCGAGACCCGGCGTCGCTCCCGCAGTCCGCACGAGCTGCGTAAGGTCGAACCGTGCCTCACGGTCCCTGTAGCAGCCAAGGTTGATTCCCGTGAGAACAACTTCGCGGTGGCCCTGCGCGACCCGCCGCCGAATCTCGCTCAGCACGGCCTCGGCAGGCCGGCTCCGGGAGAGGCCTCGCACCTGGGGGATGACGCAGAAATTGCAGGAGAAGCTGCAGCCGTCCTGCACCTTGACGAACGCCCGGACCCGGTCGAGCCCGACATCCGCCTGGACACAGCCGATCGCGCCGACGTCGCCGGCGATGAAGCTCGGCGTCGCCTCACTCCCCTTGCGGACCACGACGACGTTCGCGGGCAGGTCCTCGAAGGCGCCGGCGAGGCGCGCACCGCAGCCGGTCACATAGACGCGCGCCGAATGCCTCGCGGCGCGCCGCGCAGCCTGGCGTGACTTCCGCACGGCTTCGTGCGTGACACAGCACGTGTTGATGACGGCGACCTCGGCGCTGGCATCTTGCTCCGCGTGGCCGCCCGCCACGAGACGCTCACGGATTTCCTGCGCATCTGTCTGCGACACCTTGCAGCCCAAGAAGTCGACGCTGAAGGTCGCCATGCGCGCCGATGCTAGCCGACCTCGGCGCCTAGGCCCGCGGCGTGAGCCCGCGGCCCAGGAGAGCGAAGCCGCCGACGCCGACGAGCCCTAGGACGCCGCCCGCGGCGAACCAAGGTCGCGGGTCGAGGCCACCTCCGCCGAGCTGGATGAGCCCGATCAGGAGGCAGATCGCCGCCGCGCCGGCGAGCAATCCGAGGAGCTCGGCACGGTTGCGCATGGCACGAGCCGCGAAAACGAACGCGATGACCGCGAACGGGAGCACGAAGAGCCCAATGGACGCGGCTCCGACGACGGAGAAGGCGAGCAGGGCCCCGGCTAAGGCCCAAAGCCAAAAGCGGGCGCATCCAAGCGCATGCATTCCGTTCAAATCGTAGCCTTGGAGCGCCGAACGAACAGGTCCGCGGCCCAACCCTCAGCTTCCCGCCGATCCACAAGGTCCCACCCCTCGGGCGAGGGTTGCTGTCCTGCGAGATAGCCCGACGCGACGAGCTCAGCCGACGGAACGCGCCCGGCAACTGTCGCGAGGCCGTCCAGGGTGATGTTCGCGAGCGCGAGGTCCGCGGCCGGGAGCGGATCGACGTAGACGTCCGTCCTACTGACCACAACCGCTGCGCCGTTCGCTAGCGCATTCGCTTTGGCAGCCTCAACCGCCAGTGGATCAACGTCGAGCGCGGTCACCGGTGCGAAGCCAAGCTTGGCGGCCGCCACCGCGAGGACGCCCGAGCCGCAACCCAGGTCGACGACGCTCGAGCGCGGCCGTTCGAGGAGGAGCTCCAGGCAAAGCCGGGTAGTTGCGTGCGCACCCGTCCCGAACGCCTGGCCGGGATCGATGACGACCGAAACGGAATCGGGATCCGGCTCCTCCCACGGAGGCCCGACCCAGAGGGGGCCGACGCGTACCGGTTGGTGGAACCGCTTCCAGGCCTCCTGCCAATCCGCTGCCACCTCCGTCGCAGAGCCAGGCCCGAACGCCTGCCAAAAGCGCTCTTCGCCAGCGGCGTTCGAATACGCGGCCAGCTCGAGGTCGTCCGCGTACTCGACCTCCTCGAACCCTTCGGGGAAGAGTTCGAGCATGACCGCGCGCGCCTCCTCGGCGCGGTGCGGAGGGACGCGGACCGAGAGGCGGCGAAGGGAAGGCTCGGTCAGCGGAAGGCCGCCCGCAGCTTTTCGAAGAACCCCTCGTCCGGCTTGTAGTTGGCGTCGTGCTCCGACCGCGCGAAGTCCTCCAGAAGCCGGCGCTGCTCGTCGTTCAGGTTTCGTGGCACTGCGATGTTCACCAGCAGCCGGTGGTCGCCCCGCCCGAACCCCTGCAGGACGGGCATTCCGCGCCCGCGCAGGATGCGGATCTCACCCGGCTGGGCGCCCGGCTTGAACTCGAGTTCGGCCTCGCCATCCAGCGTCGGGACCGTTAGTTGAGTCCCGAGCGCAGCCTGGGTCACGGTCAGATCGACCGTGGAGACAATGTCGTTGCCGTCACGGGCGAACCGCTCGTGCGGTTTGATCCGGACGAGCACGTACGCGTCGCCGGCGCGCCCTCCGAGCAGGCCCACGTGGCCTTCTCCGCTCAGACGCATGCGCTGGCCGTCGTGAATTCCCGGCGGTATCTCGACCTCGAGCTGCCGCTCCTCCGTCGTCTGGCCGCTACCTCGACACTCCTCGCACGGCGTGCGCAGCACCTGGCCGCTTCCATCGCATTGAGGGCAGGTTTGCGTCCGCACGAACTGGCCGAAGATCGAGGACGAGACGGACTGGAGCCGCCCAACGCCTTCGCAGCGCGGGCACGTCTCGGGCGTTGTCCCAGGCGCGGAGCCGCTTCCTCCGCAGGTTTTGCACGTGACGCTCACTGGGAGGGAGACCGAACGGATCGTGCCGCTCGCGGCCTCCTCCAACTCGATCGCAACCTCGGCGAGCACGTCCGCCCCTCGAGCTGCGCGACGCGACGGGCCCGTCATCCCGAAGAGGTCATCGCCGAAGAAGACTGAGAACAGATCGGCGATGTTGGCGAAGTCGAATTGCGTCGGGCGGAACCCGCCGGTACTCAGCCCCTCATGGCCAAAGCGGTCGTAGAGCTCACGCGTCTCGGGCTTGGAGAGCACTTCGTACGCTTCGGCCGCCTCGCGGAAGCGCTCCTCGGCGTCCGGTTCCTCGGAAACGTCGGGATGAAGCTCCCGCGCCAACTTCCTGAACGCGGACTTGATCTCCCTGTCGGAAGCGCCCCGGGCGAGCCCGAGGATCTCGTAGTAGTCGCGTCGCACAGTGGCCACGTTCTTAGAGTACTCGCGGCCTACACGAGATCCCGGCCCGCGAGGGCGCGGTCAATCCTCGTAGAGCTCCTCGACGAACACCGACAGTTCGCGCGCGGCCGCGCGCACCGCATCGATCGCCCTGACGTAGTCCATGCGCAGCGGGCCGAGGAGGCTCACCGTGCCGAGGTTCCGGTGCTGCAAGCCGTAAGGAGCCCCGACCAGGGAAACCCGCGCCAGCTCGGGATCCTCGAACTCGGAGCCAACGCGGACGAACGGGCGTTTCGAAACGAGGCTCGCGCGCATGAGCTCAAGGAGCGCCGCACGTTGCTCGAGCACCTCGAGCAGGCGCCGATAGCCGCCCAGGTCGTCGGACTTGAACTCATCGAGGACACCCGCCGTTCCGCCCACGAAGAGCGTTTGGTCACCGGCCTCCAGAACGGCGGTGAAAGCCGGACCTATCTCGGCCAGAAACGCTCGCTCGCGGGGCGAGAGCTCCGGATCCTCGAGGCGGTTGCGGAGTAGTCGCGCTCCGAGCTGAAGGCCGGAGACGCGCTCGTTCAGATACTCGCTCGCCCACTCGGCCAGGCCGGGGTCGACCGGCTCCGCGAAGCTGAAGAGGCGTTTCGTGACTCCCCCCGTGGCGGTGATGAGGACGACGAGGACGAGCTGGGGCTGCAGCAGGATCACCTCGACCCGCCGAACGGCCGTGGTCTCGATAGGTGGAGCCGAGACGAGCGCGAGGAGATGCGTCATCTCGGCCAGGGCCTCGGTCGTCGCCCGCAGCGCACCCTCCACCTCGCTCTTCAGCTCGGAGAAGTCGAGCGCGAGCTCGGGCTCCGCCGGTCTGGGCTCGAGCGTCGCGATCACGCGATCCACGAAAAAGCGGTAGCCGAGATCGGTGGGTACCCGCCCCGCCGATGTGTGTGGGTGCCAAAGCAGGCCGAGCTCCTCCAGCTGCGCCAGCTCGCTGCGCACCGTCGAGGAGGAGACGTCGAGCCCCGTCCGCTGGACGAGCGTTTTCGAGCCGATGGGAGAACCCGTCGACACGTACTCCTCGACGACGCGCACGAGGATCTCCTCTTGGCGTACGCTCAACCGCGGCGTTTCGGCGTCCGGCATAGCCTCAATTGTACTGTTTTGCAGGGATTTCGGTGAGCAACTCAGCTGTCACTCCCCCGCCGAGGAAGCGTCCCCGCCGTGTGAGTGCCAGGCCGTGGCCGCGCCGCTCGAGCAGGCCGAGCCCTTCCAGCCGAAGCAGTGCTTCCTGGTCGACGGCCGTCTCGACTTCGCCCAACGCGAGTGGCTCCTCGAGCCGCAGGCCGAGCATCAGACGCTCTCGTGTCTGCGTCATTTCATCGATTTCCTCAACCTCGCGGGGAGGACGACCGCCCTCGAAGAGCGCAGCCACGTATGCGCCGAGCTTCGGCGCGTTGCGCCAGCGCAGCCCGCTCACGGTAGAGACCGCGCCGATCCCGAGGCCCAGGTAGTCGTGCCCCAGCCAGTAGCCGAGATTGTGGCGAGCCTGCCGCCCGTCGCGGCAGAAGTTCGCCGTCTCGTACCAGCGATAGCCGGCAGCGGTCAGCCGCTCGACCACGAGCTCGAAGTAGCCCTCCATCGCGTCCGCCTGGGAGGCGAGTTCGTCCCCCCAGGCGTGGGTGAAGCGAGTCCCAGGCTTGGCTTCGAGCTCGTAGCACGAAAGGTGCTCGGGACCGAGCGAGAGCGACTCCTCGAGGTCCTGTTCCAGGTCGGAGGGGCTCTGGCCGGGAATCCCGTAGATGAGGTCCAGGGAGATGTTGTCAAAGCAGGCATCACGAAGATGGTAGAACGCCCGGCGGACGTCCTCCGGATTCGCCTGGCGCTCGAGCACCGACAGCAACTGCGGCTGGAATGACTGCGCTCCGAGCGAAACCCTGGTCACGCCGCCCCTCCGCAGGAGCGCCGCGAGCTCGGGCGTAACTGTCTCCGGATTCGCCTCCACCGTGAGCTCGTGCGCAGGCGGAAGCGCAGCCAGCAGACGTTCGAGCGCCGCGGGTTCCGTGAACGTGGGCGTCCCACCACCGAGGAACACGGTCTCGAGGTGTTTGGATAAGACTCCCCGCTCGAGGTCGAGCTCGCGCAGGAGCGCGTTCACGTACTCCTCATGCGAATCACGGCGCCCGACCAGCGTCACGAAGTCGCAATAGCCGCAGCGGTGCGCGCAAAAAGGCAGGTGGACGTACAGATGCCTGACGCCACCAGCCGGGCTCATCGCTTGTCTCCGTCCAGGTTGAGCACGGCGAGGAAAGCCTCCTGCGGCACCTCTACCTGGCCGACCTGCTTCATGCGCTTCTTGCCCTTCTTCTGCCGCTCGAGGAGCTTGCGTTTGCGGGTCACGTCACCGCCGTAACACTTCGCGAGCACGTCCTTGCGCTTCGCCTTGATCGTCTCCCGCGCGACGATGCGCGAGCCGATCGCCGCTTGCACCGGCACGTCGAACAGCTGGCGCGGAATTTCCTCACGCAGCCGGTCGACGAGGGCTTTCCCTCGGCCATGGGCATCCGCGCGATGGACAACGAGGCTGAGCGCATCGACGGGCTCTCCGGCGAGCAGAACGTCGAGGCGGACGAGATCGCCCTCTTCGAAGCCGACGAGGTCGTAGTCGAAGCTCGCATAGCCCTTCGTCCGGCTCTTCAGCTGGTCGTAGTAGTCGTAGACGACCTCGGCGAGCGGGAGATCGTACGCGAGCATCACCCGTTCCTCGCTCAGATACTCCAGGTGGTGGAAGCGGCCGCGACGGTCGTTGTTGAGC
This sequence comes from Gaiellaceae bacterium, assembly GCA_036506175.1. GTDB lineage: Bacteria > Actinomycetota > Thermoleophilia > Gaiellales > Gaiellaceae > JAIBJP01. Next base: position 31,317 of record DASXSE010000100.1, on the reverse strand, counting down.
TCCATCACGGTCCCGACGTAGTCCTTGGGGACGATCGTCGTCGCGCGGATGTAGGGCTCGTCGACACGCTCCAGCTCGTGCGGCATGTCCGCCGGGCTGTGCACCTCGACCTCCTGGCCGGCCTTCGTCAGGACGCGATAGGCGACGTTCGGGGCCGTGACGAGCAGGTCGAGGTCGAACTCCCGCTCGAGGCGCTCGCGGACGATTTCCATGTGTAGGAGGCCGAGGAAGCCGCAACGGAAGCCGAAGCCGAGCGCCTGCGACGTCTCGGGCTCGTAGAAGAGCGAGGCGTCGTTGAGCTTCAGCTTCTCGAGCGCGTCCCGCAGCTCCGGGTAATCGTCGGAGTCGGTTGGATAGAGACCGGCGAAGACGGTGGGCTTGACGTCCTTGTACCCAGGCAGCGGCTCCGCCGCGCCGCCGCGCGCGCTCGTCAGCGTGTCGCCGACGCGAAGGCGACTGACGTCTTTGAGACCCGTGACGACGTAGCCCACCTCCCCGGCCTCGAGCGTCGGCGTGGGGCGGCGGTCGGGTGAGAAGAAGCCGAGTTCCTCGGCCTCGAAGCGGGTGCCGGCGGCCATCGCCCTGATCCCATCGCGCGTGCGAAAGCTCCCGTCGACGACGCGCACGAAGGCGACGACCCCTCGGTACTGGTCGTAGGCGGAGTCGAAGACGAGCGCGCGCGGGGGAGCATTCGGATGTCCCTGCGGCGGAGGAATGCGCCCGACGATCGCGTCGAGGACAGCCTCGACGCCCTCCCCCGTCTTCGCGGAGATGCGAAGTACGCGGTCGGGACTCTCGCCGACGAGATCGCTCAACTCGACGGCGGTCGCGTCGGGATCGGCCTGCGGTAGGTCGATCTTGTTCACGACGGGGACGATCTCCAGCCCGTTCTCGATTGCCAGGTAGGCGTTGGCTAGCGTCTGCGCTTGGATTCCCTGAGCCGCATCAACGAGGAGCAGCGCTCCCTCGCAGGCCTGGAGCGCGCGCGAGACCTCGTAGGTGAAGTCGACGTGCCCGGGTGTGTCGATCAGGTTGAGCTCGTGGCCCTTCCAGGTGACCCGGACTGCCTGGGCCTTGATCGTGATTCCGCGCTCGCGCTCGAGCTCCATGGTGTCCAGGACCTGTTCGCGCATCTCGCGCTCGGAAAGCGTCTCCGTCAGCTCGAGGATGCGGTCGGCGAGCGTCGACTTGCCGTGGTCGATGTGCGCGACGATGGAAAAGTTGCGGATGCGGTCGAGCGGCGGCATTACCCGTCCGTTGTAGCGGATCGGCGCCGCAACGAGAGGAGCGTGTTCAGCTCCCGGATGGCGAGGGCTCGGGAGAGCCCCAGGAAAACCATGATGGCCGCGGCGAGCGCTCCTCCCACCGAGAGGATCTGTCCGAAGAGCGAGCGACCCACCACCGCGTCGAGCCCGAACCACACAGCGAAGGCAATTCCTGCCGCGACCGCGGAGGCGAATGCGATGCGCAGGTAGGAGTCAACGATGCGCCCCCCGTCGACTCGTCCCATCCGGCGGCGGAACACGATCAGGAGTGCTGCAGTCCCGCCGATGTTGACCAGCGATGTCGCGAGCGGGATACCCCACACGCCCACGGGATAAAGAAGGGCGTCGAGGGCCGCGTTCAGTCCCAGGTTCCCGAGCGCGACCGCGGTCGGGATCCACGGCGACTGCAGGCTGAAGAACGCGCGGTTGAGCATCAGCATCGTCCCGTTGAAGGTCAGCCCGAGAGCGAAGGCGGCGAGTGCCGCGGCAACGACTCCGGTCTGGTCCGACGTAAAGGCGCCACGTTCGTAGAGCAGGCGCACGATCGGGACTGCGAGGACCGCCGAAATCGCGCTCGCGGGCAGGAGCAGGAAGCCGATTTGGCGCAGCCCCATCGAGACCGTCTCGCGGAATCCGTCCGTATCGGCGCGCGTCGCAAGGCGGGCAAGGCGAGGGAAGAGCACGGTTGCGACAGCGACCGAGAAGATCCCCTGCGGCAACATGTAGATGCGAAAAGCGGCGTTGATCGCGCTCGGAGCGATTTGCGGGTCGATCAGCTTGGCTGCGAAGACGCCGTCGATCAGGGCGTTGATGTTGATGAGCCCGAGGCCAAGCGTGACCGGGAGCATGAGCACGCCCACGCGACGCACGGCGGGATCACGCCAGTCGAGGACGAACTGCAGGCGTCCGTCGCGCCCGCGGAGCCACGGAAGCGGCAACAGGAACTGCAGAACCGTTCCCACGACGATCGCGCCGGCGTAGACGTACAGCTTGCCGTTCTCCGAGTCGACGCGCGGCACCCCGAGCACGAGGCCGAGGATGATCGCGAGGTTCCAGAAGACGGGAGTGAGCGCCGGAACGGAGAAGTGCTCGTAGCTGTTCAGCACGCCCACGACGACCCCGGATAGCCCGAGCAGGAGGACGATCGGGAACAGCACGCGCGAGAGCCCGACGAGCAAATCCTGCTCGTAGGGAAACGGCGCCATGATCCACGGGGCGAGAAAGATGAAGAGCACCGTCGCCCCGCCCAGCACTAGGAGAATCAGCCAGAAGAGCGTGGAAGCGACCCGCCAGGCGCGGGCGCGCTCACCCTTCTCGAGGAGCTCGCTGAAAACCGGTACGAACGCAGAGGAAAGGGCCGCATCCGCGACCAGCGCGCGCACCGTGTTCGGGATCAGGAAGGCGATCTCGAACGCATTGATGGGGCCGCGAACGCCGAAATAGTTCTTCGCGACGATCTCGCGGACGAGCCCGAAGATGCGGGAGAGAGCGGTGGCTGCGGCGAAGATCGCGGTCGACAAGGCGAGCCGACGGCCGCGGCCGGTGTCCTGTTCCACGTCCGCGAGCATAGGCGAGAGGCCGGAAGGGCCCCTGCTACCATCAGCGGCCGGCATGCCGAACATCAAGCAGCAGAAACGGCGCGTGGAGACAGCGGCCCGCCAGCGGCTCGAGAACCTGCGCTACCGCTCGACGGCCAAGACGCTGTTCAAGCGTCTCGAGGACGCGATCGAGGGAGGGGATAAGGACGCCGCAAGCGCGCAACACCGCTCGCTTGTCCGGCTGCTGGACAAGGCAGCCGCGGACGGGGCCATCCATCCCAACAAGGCCGCGCGCAAGAAGTCTCAGGCGGCACGCCTTTTCGGCAAGAAGAGCTAAGTAAGAGTTCGTTCTCTTTAGGCGCGCGCAGGCTCCGCTGACTTCGTCACCTCGACGAGGGTGCGCTCGAGCTCGAGCTCAGACGAGAGCCTGCTGGCGCCCTTGAGCGCGGCATCGAGCTCGGCGAAGCGGATCATCGCGAGTTCGAGCTCGTCCCGGGAGTAGCGCTCCGCGTGGGCGAGGGCTTTCCGGACGCGGAACTCGTGCTTCTTCAAACGGGTAGCGATGTCCCGGCTGGAAAGTCCCTCTCCTGCGAGCGCTTGGGCTGAGCGGACGAGCGCCACCTGCGCGGCGAGCCGCACCGCGATCAGGAATGGCTCGACGCCCCGCTCGAGCTCCGCTTCGCAAGCGGTGAGTACGGCTGCCACGTCCCGGTTTCCCCAGGCATCGGAGACGACCCACGAGGGAGGATCGCCGGTTCCAGGCACGGCAAGGAGCTCGACGTCCTGGGCCTCGATCTGCGCGCCGTCGGCCCACGTCGCGACCTTGTCCACCTCGAGACCCAGCGTGCTGACGTCGTCGCCGACGATCTCGACAAGCCTCCGGGCGGCCTCGTCGGTCGCATGGGCCTGTAGACGCTCGAATTCGGAGCGGACCCAGACGGACGGATCCTTCGGCTTCGGAACGTCATAGCGGAGCACCTCGCCGAACTTGGCAACCAGGCCCGCGAGGCTCGAGTCGCGGGGCGTCTCGTCCGCAACGAGCGCCAGAACGGCGCCGGGCGCCGGAGTCGCGAGATACGCGCGCACGGCCTCGGCATCGGCCTTCTTCCATTGCTCCGCGCCTTGGACGACGACGAGGCGGCCGGCCCCGAAGAGGCCCAGCGAATTCAGCGCCGCGACGGCCTCGTCCCCGGAGGCGGAGTCGGCCGAGAGCGTTTCGACGGCTTCGGCACCGAAGCGGGCGCGCAGTCGTCCGAGCGCGCGGACGACCTTGGGGCGATCGCTGCCGGTGAGGAGATAGACGGGCTTGAGCGCGTCCTCGGACACCGCAGCCAAGCATAGTCAGCGCTCCGTGTGTACCGAGAATCGCTCACCGTCCGACTCCACGATCACCCGACCGTCCTCGTCGGTCCGATAGACGGTGAGACCCCGATAGTGCGTGAGCGTGCCGATCGTGGACGCGGTTGGATGCCCGTAATCGTTGTTGGCGCCGACGGAGATGACGGCCAGACGCGGATGGAGCCGTGCCAGCAACTCTCCGAGACCGGCGTCGGATGATCCGTGATGGGCGACCTTGAGAATTTCCACGGCGGGCGGCCGCAACGGGAGAGTGACATCGGACTCTGCATCCGCGGTGAGGAGAGCGTCGATCCGGCCATACGACGCGACGAGCACTACCGCGTGTTGATTCGGATCTTCGCCCGGGGTTCCAGGCCCGTCGGGCCACAGAACGCGCAGGCGCAGCTTGCCGAGCCGGAACGCCTCGCCCGCACGCGCCATGACTATGCGCACCCGGTGACGGCGGGCAGCTGCGCGCGCCGTACGCTCGTCCACGCTGTTCCCGGGGATGTCGGGATCGAGCAGGAAACCCACCCGAAGCCGCTCGAGGATCTCGGCGGCCCCGCCGACGTGATCCCGCTGAGGATGGGTCAGTACAGCGGCCGCCAGTTGATGGACGCCGAGGTCTTCGAGCTGGCGCGCGACGTGTGCCTCGGGCGGGCCCTCATCGACGAGCACGGCGCCCTCGGGAACCTGAATCAGGGCCGAATCGCCCTGACCCACGTTCAGGAACGTGATGCGGAGGCCCGTCGGCGGCGGTGGGACCGGCGTAGGCCAAAGCCGCCAGCCGACCAGCACGAGAGTGAGAAGCGCCATCGCCGCGGGAGCCCGACGGCCACGGAGCAGACGTAGGCGCGCCAAGGCGACGCAGACGGCAACGGCGGCAGCAATCAAGGCGGCTGCCTTCCAGGACGCCAGGCGCGCATGCGGCAGATCGCCGAAGAGCCGCGCCACGCCCGCGAGATATGCCGCCAGCCATCCATTCGTCCAGGCGAGCGACGCCGCCGCGGGTGGCAAGACCGGGTTGAGCACCGCGCAGGCCAAGGAGAGCCCGAGCAGCGGTGCGACGACCGGTGCGGCGAGCGCGTTGCTCGCGACCGAATACACCGGCACATAGCCGAAACGGATGAGGAGGATCGGCGCGGTGACGGCGCCGCACGCCGTCGAGACGGCGAGCACGCCCGCGAGCTGCGTCGGGACCGGATAGCCCTCGAGCCACTCCTGGAGCCGCGGTACGAGCACGAAGATCGCGCCGACCGCAGCAAACGAGAGCTGGAACCCGGGGTCGAGGAGCGAGTAGGGATTCCAGCCGAGGAGGACCGCGGCTCCGACGAGGAGGAAATACCAACGGTCACGCGCGCGCCCGCAGAGCCAAGCAAGCGACGCGAGGCTCCCTGCAACCCCCGCGCGGACGACGGACGGCTGCCAACCGACTGCGCCCACATAGCCGACGACACCGATCAGTGCGGCGGCGTGGCCGAGCGCGCGCGGGAGCCCGAGTAGCCAGGCAAGGAGAAGAGCCCCGCCGACGACGTAGGCGACGTTCTGTCCGGACACCGCGAGGAGGTGATAGAGGCCGGAAGTCCGGAAGCTGTCCTGCAAGCCCGGCGAAAGACCTTCGTCCTCGCCGAGCAGGATCCCAGCGATGACCGCCCGCCGTTCGCCCCTCACTCCCGGGGCTAGGGACGCCGAAACGGACGCGCGCAGCTTGTCCAACGTCCCGGCGAGCCCACCGCGCCGACCCACGACGCGGAAGGATCCGGCCGAGAGCACGACGTGTATGCCCTGCCTACGCAGGTATGACGCCTCGTCGAAGCCGCCCCGGTCGGGCCCGTGCGGGCGCTCGATGCGCGCGACGACCTCGAGGATGGCACCCGGCGGGGGTGCTCGGCCGTGCGGGAGGTCGAGGCGAGATCGCTCATCCGTCGAGCGCCGTCCGAAGCGGAGGACTCGCACCGGTACGCGCACCTCGAAAGACGTGCGGCGGGCAGGACCGGTCACCTCGAGGCGAGCCGCACTGACTCGACCGACTTCTGAGCGGAGGACGGTCCGATCGAGTTGGCCGAGCCTGGCCGTTCCCCACGACCATCCGGCGAGAAGGAACGCGATGGCCAGGACAGCAACGCGTACTTCGCGGAAGAAGAAGGCCGCACAGCCCAGCACGAGCGCAAGGAGCAGGACGGGTCGGCCCGGCGCGCGCGCCGAAACGGAAAGCGCCAAACCGCCACACGAGGCGCCTGCGAGGAGATGCGGAGCCGGAACTCGGGCGAGCAGGCTCAAAGCTGCACCACCTTCTTCAGCTCGGCGAGGCGCGCGGGCCCGATTCCCGGAACCGCGTCGAGCTCGTCAACCGAGGCGAAGGCGCCGTGCTCCGTTCGGTAGTCGAGGATCTTTTGGGCCGTGACGGGCCCGATGCCGGGCAACGAGTCGAGCTCCTCGAGCGTTGCGGTATTCAGATGAACCGGCTGGCCGGTCGGCTTCCCGGGAGCGACGGCCGCCGCCGCGCCACTTCCGGGATTGCCACGCACGGGCACCGTGATCTGCTGCCCGTCGGCGACGGGGGCAGCCAGGTTGATCGCTTGAAGGTCAGCCTTTCGCTTGGCGCCGCCGGCGGCGCGCACCGCGTCGTCGATCCGGCTCCCCTCGTCGAGCCGATAGAGGCCGGGCTTGCGCACCGCTCCGACGACGTGGACAAGCACCTTTCGGACCGGGGCGGCTTCTGCCCGCAGCGGAACTGATGGGGTCTTCGCAGCTGCTCCGTGCTCGTCCGCGCGAGAGAGAGTGCGTCCGGCGAGCGTGAGACCGACAAGAAGCGCCGCGATGTAGGTGAGCGCGCGATTGCGCGAGATCTGCGGCAGCTGCACGGTCGGTCACGGAGCGGGGCCGCTCGGGGTCGGGCACCCGATCACAAGCGTGAGCGGGAGCAGGACGGTGAGGCACGCAGGGCGCATCGCTTCATGCTCGGGTACGAGAACGCGCGTGTGGACGACGCTTTGGGCCAAGAGTCGCCCGAAGCAGGAACGAAAAGCGGGAGGCACCTGCGGCCCGCCCACCGCACCTCCAACGCCCGGACTAGTCCACGCAGGGACCGGACGAGACCGGGTGCAGCCGCGTCGAAACGCCCCGCTCGACCAGCTCTACCGGGACCGCGAAGCCACTCGGGCCCCGCTTCGCTCCGGCGAAGACCATCGCGACGACCGCCCCACGCTTGTCGACGACCGGTCCACCGCTGTTGCCCGGCTGCACCCTCCCACGCAGAGGGACGACCGTGCGCGTGCCCATCTTCCGATCGTAGGCATCCGGCGCGATCACCACGCGCGGGGCGCCAGCCGTCGCGGCGGCCGCCTTCAATGGGCCGTCACGCGGATAGCCCAGAATCACGACGGCTTTCGGGAAGGAGCCGTCCTGCGCGACATCGAGAGGCGCAACCGAGAGCGACGGCGCGCTGAGCAGCGCGACGTCGTTGTGCGCATCCACGTATACCGGCGTCGCGTCGAGCGTCTGCCCGCTTGGGGCCAGCACGCGCGTGTCATGCTCGCCTGCAATCACGTGCGCGTTTGTCGCCACGAGGCCGCGCCGTACGACCCAGCCGGACCCCTCGGTCCCCAGCCCGCACGCTGTCCCGTGGATCTTGACCACGCTCCCAGCCGCCGCTTTGGCGCCGGCTGTCTCGAGGACGCTCTGATCTGGCGGGGGAAGCGGGCCGCCTCCCAACGTTAGCTCGGGGAAGGGATCGAAGCGGTTGAGGGCCTGCAGCACGCGGTCCGGCGGGACGGCGCGCATGAGTTTCGGGAGGATCTCGGAGTCTCGAACGGCCTTGCGAAAGCCAAGGCCAGGCTGGTGGAGAGCGACGACCGCGACGAGCCACGCGAGGCCGAGCCCGAGCGCGCCGCCCAAAACGGCTCCGCCCGCAGAATCGAGAAACCGTAGACCCGGTCGAAAGGCGAGAAATCGCCGAGGCGCCTCCGCGACCGACGCGCCCGCGGCTCCGAGCAACGCTGCCCCGACAACCGCGCCCACGAGACTGGCAAACGAGAGCCACCCGGAGTTCTCCGGGAGGAGGTGCGGCGCGACCCACGATCCGGCGAGAGCCCCAATCGCCAGGCCGACGAGGGAAAGGGCCTGCGCGATGAGGCCGCGGTACGCACCCTGCACGGCGAAGATCGCCACCCACAGGATCAGCAGGACGTCCGTCACGCCTGCCACACGTTAGTTGCGGAGCTAGACGACGAGGTTTACGAGGCGTCCGGGAACGACGATCGCCTTCTTGACCTCTTTGCCGTCCACATGCGCGCGCACGCGCGGGAGCTCTTTCGCACGCGCGATGAGCTCGTCTTCGCTCAGATTGACCGGAACCTCGGCGCGATCCCGGACACGGCCGTTCACCTGGACGACGAGCTCGAACGTCTCGCGCTCGAGGAGAGCCTCGTCTGCCTCGGGCCATGGTGTCTCCCAGAGCCGCTCGTGACCGAGCCGTTCCCACAGCTCCTCCCCGATGTGAGGGACGTAGGGCTGGATCAGGCTCACGGCTGTCTCCGTCGCGAAGCGCACCTCTCCCGCTCGTTCTGGGTCGTCTTTCACGTGGTAGATCTCGTTGACGAGCTCCATCACGGCCGCGATCGGCGTGTTGAACTGGAAGCGGCGCTCGATGTCGTCCGTGACCTTCGCGATCGTCTCGTGCGTCCTGTTGACGAGCGGACCCTCAGGCGGGGCGCCATTGGCTCCCTGCGCAGCGACTTCGAGCCCCAGGCGCCACAACCGTCCGAGGAACCGAGCCATTCCTTCGATGCCGCTGTCCTGCCACTCCTTGTCGTCTTCGGCCGGGCCCATGAAGAGGACATAGAGACGCACTGCGTCGGCGCCGAGGCGCTCGGCGTAGGCGTCGGGGGCGATGACGTTCCCCTTCGCCTTCGACATCTTCGCGCCGCGGTAATACAGCATCCCCTGGTTGAAGAGGCGTGCGAACGGCTCGCGGAAGCCGACGATGCCGAGGTCGTTCATCACCTTGGTGAAGAAGCGCGCGTACAGGAGGTGGAGGATCGCGTGCTCGATCCCGCCGATGTATTGGTTGACGGGCAGCCAGTAGTCGACGATGCCGCGATCGAACGGGGCGCCGTCGTTCTCCGGGTCGCAGTAGCGCAGGTAGTACCAGGACGAGTCGACGAACGTGTCCATGGTGTCGGTCTCGCGCCGTGCGGGGCCGCCGCACTTCGGGCACGTCGTGTTGACCCAGTCCTCCGCGGCGGCGAGCGGCGAGCGGCCCTTGGGGAGGTACTCGTCCACCTCGGGGAGCAGCACGGGCAGATCCTCCTCGGGCACCGGCACCATCCCGCACTCGTCGCAGTAGAGGATCGGAATCGGGCAGCCCCAGTAACGCTGGCGTGAGAGCAGCCAGTCGCGCAGCCGGTAGCTCACCGCGGGCCGACCGCGACCCCGCGACTCGAGCCACTCGACGATGGCTTTCTTCGCCTCGGGGCTCGTCATCCCGGAGAACTGCGCCGACTCAATGAGCTTCTCGTTCTCGGAGTGGCCCATGAATGCCGTGCCCTCTTCGACGTCGCCGTCGACGGGGACGACGACGGGGACGATCGGCAGCTCGTAGCGCTGGGCAAATGCGAAGTCGCGCTCGTCGTGCGCGGGGACGGCCATGATCGCGCCCGTCCCGTATTCCATCAGGACGTAGTCGGCGACCCAGACAGGCAAGCGATTGTCATTGACGGGATTCGTGACGAAATGGCCGGTGAAGACGCCCGTCTTTTCCTTCTCGGGGTCCGCGCGCTCGACAGTCGGTCTCGCGGCCGCGCGACGGGCGTACTCCAGAACCTCCTCCTCGTGCGGCGTCCCCGCGGCCAGACGCGGAATGAGCGGATGCTCCGGCGCGAGCACGAAGAAGGTCGCGCCGAAGAGCGTGTCGGGGCGCGTGGTGAAGACGGGAAGATCGACGTCGAGCTCCTCGATTCGGAAGATGACCTCGGCGCCTTCCGACCGCCCGATCCAGTTCCGCTGCATCGTGAGGACGCGCTCCGGCCAGGACTCGAGCAGGCTCATCTCCTCGAGGAGCCGGTCGGCGTACGCGGTGATGCGGAAGAACCATTGCTCGAGACTTCGCGCCTCGACCTCGTGCCCGCAGCGCTCGCAGCGCCCGTCGATCACCTGCTCGTTGGCGAGCACGGTCTGGTCGTTCGGGCACCAGTTGACGAACGCTTCCTTGCGGTAGGCAAAGCCGGCCTCGTAGAACTTGAGGAACAGCCATTGCGTCCAGTGGTAGTAGTCGGGCTCGGCGGTCGAGAGCTCGCGGCTCCAGTCGATCGACCAGCCCATGCGCTTCATCTGCTCGCGGATCGCGGCGATGTTGCGGTTGGTCACGTCTCGGGGATGGCCGCCCTCCTTGATCGCCGCGTTCTCGGCCGGCAGGCCGAACGCGTCGTAGCCAATCGGCCGCAGGACGGTGAAGCCGCGCCGCCGGCGCAGGTGGGCCACGACGTCCCCCAGCGTGTAGTTGAGGACGTGACCCATGTGCAGCTCGCCGGACGGGTACGGAAGCATCTCGAGCACGTAGGTCTTCCGATCCTCGCCGGCGCTTGACGGGTCGGGGTTGGGGACGACGAACGCGTCCTCGCGCTCCCACACCTCTTGCCACTTTGTCTCGATCGCTTGAGGGTCATACCGTTCCAACGTCAGCTCCTGCCTACGAAAAGGCCTCTCTTGCGAGAGGCCGTGGGGGAGTCGAGCAACCGGCGCAAAGCCGCTTGCTAGCTCTCCCTGTCGCCGGTAAGGCCGAGGTCCATACTCGTCGCAACTGTAGCGATAAACTCGGCTAGGTGTTCCTCACGCGCCTCGGCATCCCGAAGCTCTGGCGCGAGGACCCGGAGACCCTCTGGCCGTACGCGCGCTACCTCGTCGCGCCGGTCACGCTCTGGCTCGCGCCCTCGTACGCGTACGGTCAGGAGCGCGTCCCGATGACCGGTGGTGGCGTCGTCGCTGCGAACCATCTGTCGGCGATCGACCCGCCGCTGATCGGGGCGCTCAGTCCGCGGACGATCTACTACATGACGAAGAAGGAGCTCCTCGACGTGCCGCTCGTCGGGGACGTCCTCATGTGGACCGGTGCCTTCCCGGTGCGGCGCGGCGAGGGTGACCGCGAGTCGCTCCGTCTCGCGCGCGAGGTCGCGCGCGACGGCCACTTCGTCGGGATTTTCGTGGAGGGCACGCGCCAGCGCTTCGGCCACCCGGGCGAGGTCCTGCCGGGGGCGATGATGATCGCCCTACAGGAAGGCGTCCCGATCATCCCGTGCGGGGTCTACTCGTTCGGCTGGTCGCGGAAGAACCACATGCCGTGCGCGGTGGTGTGGGGCGATCCGATCGAGCTCGACGGCCTCCCCCGCTCCGGCCGCGGCTACAAGCAGGCAGCGGAGATCGTCGGCAAGGAGATCACGCGGCTTTGGCGCCTCGCCGGCGAGGCTGTGGCGCATGGATTTCCCGAAGAGCTGTCCGACGGCGCCCAGCGGGCTACCTGGAGCTACGCCCCGTTTGGAGCCTTCTCCACGATGCCTAGCTCCTCCGCCAGCGTGAAGAAGGCCGCCGCGTAGGGCGAGCCCTTCGTTCGCTCGCGCACGTCGCCCCAGTCCACCTGCTCGCGCACCGCGCGCGCGATCTGAAGCAGCGGCTTGTAGTCGAGGGATTGCTCGTCCAGCGCCAGGAGCTTGGTGACGAGGACGTCCTCGAGCGACATGACTTTCATCGCGACCGCCTCGACCTCCATGTCCTCGGCGCGTTCGAAGGTCCCGTCGGTGATCGGAAGCCCCGTGGGCTCGAAGATCAGGTCGACCATCACGTCGTTGTCGTCCCAGGCCTTGTAGAGCCAGCCCTCGGGCGGGCGCTCCGGCCGGAAGCCGACGTCCGCAAGAACGGCGAGCGCCTCGTCCGCGTCCTGCGGCTTCACCATCAGGTCGAGGTCGTGGTCGGACTCGGGCCCTCCGCGGGCCCAGGAGGCGAGCCCGCCGCCCAGCATGAAGGGGACGCCGGCATCCCGCAGGGCTCCTGCGGCTTTCTTCAACGTCCCCACCATCGCGTCGAAGTCGTCGTTGGGCATGAAAGTCCTCGGTACCCTGCCACGCTTAGAGGTGAACGGATTGCTCAGGATCGCCGCGGCAGGAGACATTCATTGCGCGCCGGAGCGACGCGAGGAGATCGAGGATTCGTTCGCCCGCCTCGCGGGCGAAGCCGACCTCATCCTTCTCGCCGGCGACCTGACGACGTGCGGCGATCCGGAGGAGGCGGAGGTGCTTGCTACGGCCCGGAGGCGCGTCGATGTGCCCGTATTGGCCGTGCTGGGCAACCACGATTGGCACGCCAACCGTCGCGACGAGGTCGTTGACGTCCTCGAGCAAGGCGGGATCGTCGTTCTCGAGAGAAGCTGGACGGTCTCCGAGGTGAACGGCACGCGCGTCGGGGTGGTCGGCACGAAAGGCTTCATCGGCGGTTTTCCCGACGCGACGCTTCCGGACTTCGGCGAGCCGCTGCTGCGCCAGGTTTACGCCGAGACGACGGCAGAAGTGGAGGCGCTCGACGAAGGACTGGCGGCAGTCGCCGATTGTCCTTTGCGCGTCGTTCTCCTCCACTATGCGCCGACGACGACGACCCTCGAGGGCGAGCCCAAGGTCATCTGGCCGTTCTTGGGCAGCGACAGGCTGGCCCGTCCTATCTCCGAGCACCATCCCGACCTCGTCCTCCACGGGCACGGGCACGCAGGGCAATTCGAAGGATTCATCGGGGCAGTGCCCGTCTTCAACGTGTCCGTGCCGGTGATGGGCCGGGACTATTGGGTGTTCGAACTGGCCGAAAGAGGGAAAGAGAACGCATGAGCATCCTCTGGATCATTCTCATCGTCGTCCTGGTCCTCGCGCTGCTCGGATTCTTCTCGCGCGGTTACTGGTAGGACCCAGGACACCTCGAAACGGGCCGGTTGGCTCTTGTCCAGCCGGCCCGAATCAGGCACCTTTGACATGTGCGTGCCTGCCCATCCGTGCTCGTCGAGGCCGACGGCCGTTCCGGGCTGCCGCGCCTCGGCGGGATGGCGCGGCCTGACGGCGTAGTCATCGTCAGCGAGCGACATTGGGCGTTCGCCGGCTACGACGGAACGCTGAGGGAAGGACTCATGCCACGAAGCCGTTTCGGCCGTGTTCCACTCGTGCGCGGGCTGATGAAGCTCGTGGCGGCGATGTCGCCCTTGATGCGCCGGTCGGGCGTTGCTGGCCGTCGGGAGCGTCGCGTGCTCCTGGTTCTTCTCGTCGCTCCGGTCGGCTTCGTCTTCCTGCCCGGAACCATTGCCTGGGCCGCGTGGGGTCTCGCGACCGCAGCCCTGATCCTGTGGCTGTTCCGCGGCCGCACGCTCCGCCTCCACGGTGCAGAACACCGCGCGATCGCGGCCGTCGAAGAGCGGCGCCTCGAGGCGACATGGAACGGCGCAGCACGGCCCTCGCGCTTCTCCGCCCGCTGCGGGACGAACTTCGCGGCGCTCGTGATCCCGACGACGCTCGTCGCAGATCGGCTGTGGCCGCTCGCACCGGCGCTCTACACGCCGGCGCTTGTGACCATTCTCTCGCTCGCACTGACGATGGAGCTCTGGCGCGCTGTGCAAGCATCGCGCGCGCGCCTGGCTCGCGTCTTCCTCCTCCCCGGTCTCGCGCTGCAGCGCCTGACGACTCGCGAGCCCTCCGTCGAGGAGACACGCGTCGCCTTGATCGCAGTCGGCTCGGTTCTTCGGCGCGAACTGACGTAAGTCCGTACTGACCGATAGCCCTGCGGAAGCCCCCCATTCTGGGCGGGGACCCGAACTTTTCGCCCCTTGATGATGGATGGGATGGACCTCCTTGCATTGCTCGGCGCTCCGATCGCTCTCTTCGGCGTGCTCACGGTTGTGGGGCTCGGCCTGGCCGTCACGTTGGGCAAGCGTTTCGCGCCGGACGCACAGGCCGCGCTGGCACCAATCGTCGGTTTCTCGATCTTTGCGACGTCGAGCGTGCTCCTGTCCGTCGGCGTCCCAGCCGTTCCGCTGGGCCTCGTCGTGCTCGTGCTCCCATCGGTCCTCACGGCCGCACTGTGGAGACGCGTTCGACCCGCGCTCAGGGCTTGCGGGCGGCCGTTTGCGATTGCACTCGTGGCGCTTTTCCTGGCAGGGGCGCCGAACCTCGCCAGCGGCGACTGGACCGTCAGGACGTACCTCGGCCACACAACCGACGCGTACTTCTGGATCTCACAGGCGCGTTCGCTCTACGAAGGCCCTCCGAAGGCACCTTCCTCGATGTATCCGGACCGCGTGGCATACGAGCGGGTCCAGGAACAACACTGGGCGGTCGCCCTTCCGTTCGTGACGGGAGAGGCAGCATGGCTGTCCGGATCGGATCCGGCTGAGGCGTACGGAGTGGTCGCGGCCTTCGTGGCCTGTCTCGTAGCGCTCGCAGCCTTCTTGTGCGCCCGCGAGTGTCTCGAATGGCGCCCCAATGTGGCGGCCGGGCTGGCCCTGGCGCTGGCGGTCAACGCCTCACTCCTGTTCGCAAGCTATTTCTCGTGGCAGCAGCAGCTCATCGGGACCGGCCTCGGCTTCGCGTCCCTGACCGTGCTACGCCTGTCGCTCGAACCACCGGCGTCGTGGCGACTGCCGATCCTCGCGGCCTTCCTTGCCGCCGCCGCGCTCGCGAGCTACCGAATGGCGTTTGCCCCGTATTTCGGAGCGATGCTCGCAGTCGTCATCGGCTCGTACCTGATCACACACAACGCGTTCGAGCGGCGGCAGGCGCTGCGCTCGTTGTTGCGTTTCGCCGCGCTCCTGGTCGTGCTCGGAGCAGTGTCCCTGTTTGCACTCGTCGAGGGCTCGCAGACGTTCCTCGCGCTCGGCGTCAACACGAGCTTCAAGAACCACTTCCCAAGCGGAAACGTTCCCGAAGCACTTGGGTTTTTCCCGCGGCTCTTCGGCGCTGGTTTCGATTGGGGCGTGATCGCGGCTGCCGCGGCGCTGCCGCTTTTCATCGTTCCCCTGGCGCGCCTTCGACGATCGCCGGCGAAGCGCAAGGATTTCGTGCTCGGGTCAACGCTGGCCGTCATCGGCGCATACGGGTTTCTCCTCGCGACCAAGGCGTTTCCGCCGTACACATCCTTCAAGCTCCTTGCGTACGCCACGCCGTTTCTTCTTCTCGTCGTTTTCGGAGCGGGGTGGCTGTCGAAGCCTTCTCGAGTGCGGACCGCAGGCATCGCGGGCCTCGCTTTGCTCCTCTGCACGTCAGCCCTGGTGGCGGTCGTGGCAGGGTCGCGAAACTCGGTCGGCGCGCAGGGCCTCACGGGACTCGCAGCCGTCGCTCCCGAGCTCGGTCAGGGAGTCGTGTCGGTGAGAGTCGTCGACCCGTGGGAACAAGCCTGGGCAACGTATTACCTTCGGGACGTGCCGTTGTCGGTCGAGCGGCCGTCGCTCGTGCTCGTCGGCGTCGCAATGCGACGACCCCCGAGCATCTACCGCCATCCGAGAGCGGCTTACGTGCTGCGGGAGGGAAGCCGCGGCTCCATCTGGAACGGCGATGGCCTCGCGCTCGACGGCAAGGCCGCGACGCTCTCGTCCGTCGCCGCCTCCACGCACGCGAAACCGGACACTGCGCTCATGACGAGGCGTTCCCCGACCGACTAGCCGAGTTCGACGCGGTCGATCGTGACGGGCTCGCGCGGCCGGTCGTTGGCGTCCGTCGGCAGCGATTCGATCTCGTCGACGACGCCCATTCCTTCGGAAACGCGGCCGAACACGGTGTGCTTGCCGTCGAGCCACGGTGCAGCGTCCGTCGTGACGATGAAGAACTGGCTGCCGTTCGTGTCAGGCCCCCTGTTGGCCATGGCGACAGCGCCGCGCTCGACATGGTGGTCGTTCGGCTCGTCCTCGAACTCATAGCCGGGCCCGCCGGTGCCGTCTCCGCGGGGGCAACCGCCCTGGATCATGAAGTCCTGGATCACGCGGTGGAACGTGATCCCGTCGTAGAAGCCGTCCTCGGAAAGCTTGACGAAGTTGTCGACGGTCTTGGGCGCGTCGGCGTCGAAAAGCTCGAGCGCGATGGCGCCATGGTTGGTGTGAAGCGTGGCCTGTGTCATGCCGCGCACCGTAGCGCGGGTTCCCGGAGCTCGCCGGGCAATCGGCATACTGGCCCGAATGGCCTTCGTCCCGCCTGCGCGCCATCTCCTGCGTGCCAAGGATCTCGCCGACGCGCGTTACTTCGACCCGCTCAGCGTGGACGACCTCGCGCGCGCGGCGAAGCTCTCGCGAGCCCATTTCAGCCGGGAGTTCCGGCGCACGTTCGGTGAGTCGCCCCACGCGTACCTCCTGACCCGACGCCTGGAACGCGCCGCCGCGCTCCTGCGAAACACCGACCGGTCCGTCGCCGACATCTGCTTCGCGGTGGGGTTGCAGAGCGTCGGTTCGTTCACAACGAGCTTCACGCGGACCTACGGCATGTCGCCGACCGAGTACCGAGCCTCGTTCCCGCCGGCGTCCGAGCACGCGCTGATCCCCACGTGCGTGCTCCGCGCGTACGGGCGTCCGCAACACCGCACGTTTCGAGAAGACAACGGCGCGGCGCCGAGCGAGGATGAAGCACGTTCAGTCGACCGAGGAGGAATCGATGTCGTACAAGATCGCCACCGCACAGGTGTGGGTGCATGACCAGGACGAGGCGCTCGCCTTCTACACCAAGAAGCTCGGCATGGAGGTCCGCTCGGACGTCACCGTCCCGGAGATGGGCAACTTCCGCTGGCTGACGGTCGGCCCGGCGGACCAGCCAGACGTCGCAATCGTTCTCATGGCCATTCCGGGGCCGCCCGTGATGGACGCCGAGACCGCCGAGCAGGTGAAGAGCCTCATGGCAAAGGGATTCGCCGGAACCGTCTTCTTCACGACCGACGACGTGCACGCCGATTACGAAGAGCTCAAGAAGCGCGGCGTCGAGTTCACCGAGGAGCCGACGGAGATGCCCTACGGTATCGACTCGGCGTTCCGCGATCCCTCGGGCAACAACTTCCGGCTGACGCAAGTGCGGGAGATGGCGGCCGTCTAACGGCCGCCTCTTCCCTCGGCGGACGCTTCAACAGTGGAGCCAACGGGATTCGAACCCGTGACCTTCTGGCTGCCAGCCAGACGCTCTCCCAGCTGAGCTATGGCCCCGCGTCGCGGCTCAGTCTAGCCGAGGCGTTTGCCTACCTCCGGACTCGGGCAACCGAAGCAGGTTTCCGAGAAAACCGAGCCCACGTCTTCTGGATCGACGCCCTGATCCTCGCCGGGATCGTGCTCGTTCTGTATTACGCGCTGCGCTGAGGTTTAGCCCACGGTCGCCGCGACCTCGACCGACGGCACGTCGCCCCAGAGCTCTTCGAGCCGGTAGTACGCGCGGGCCTCGGGCGTGAAGACGTGCAGCACGACGTCGAGGTAGTCGGCGAGGATCCAGCTCGCATCGCGCTCCCCGTGGACGTGGCGCGGGACGACCTTGCCCTCGCGCTTCATCCCCTCACGCACCTCGTCGTAGATGGCCTTCGCCTGCCGCGCGTTGTTGCCCGTGCAGACCACGAAGTAGTCGGTGTACGAGCACACCGGCCGCATATCGAGAATGAGCACGTCCTTGGCCAGTTTCTCCTGGGCGAGGTCGGCGATTCGGCGTGCTTGGTCGAGAGACGTCAGGTTGGGAAAAGCTCCTCGTCGCTTGGAATCAGGGTATCACCGGTAAAGGCCGGCGCTCTCGATTTCCCGTGCGACCGTTTTTGGAACCAGCCCGTCGACCGGCTCGCCGTTGCGTACGCGGGCGCGGATGTCGCGCGACGAGGCCTCGACGACGGGGATCTCGAAGAACTCGACTCGCTCTGGGTGGTCGAGTCCGGCGAGCACGGCCTCGAGTCTCTCCCGTGGATAGCCGGGCCGGGTTGCGACCGCAAGCCTCGCCAGCTCCAACACGCCGTTCGGATCCTTCCAGGTGAGGAAGTCGGCGAACTCGTCGGCCCCGACGAGGAAGAGCGCGTCCGCGAAGCGATTCTCGCGGCGCTCGTGTGCACGGAGCGCGTCCACCGTGTAGGGGTGGCCTTCCGGATGAACCTCTGTATGGGGCAGGTCGCCGAATGCAAGGCGCGCCAGGTCGAACCGTTGCTCGAACTCGAGCTCGGCGCGTTTGTGACCAGGGTCGACCACGACGAGGACGATGAGCTGCTGGAGATCGAAGTGCTCGAGCGCGGCTTCGGCGAGCGCCACGTGGCCGTTGTGGGGAGGATCGAAGACGCCGCCGTACAGCCCGGTCATTGTGAGCAGTCCGGTCGTGTGCCCGCGCTTCTAGCGCGCGAAAAGCAACGCATCCGCGTTGAGTTACACGCACGAGCCCGCGTCATTCTGAACGCGGACGCGTGCAGGCGACCGAGGACAACGCCCGGCGAAGCTTTACAGCCGCTCAGAAGCACGGGGAACGCGGCCGGGCGGGTCACTCAAATTCCACCTCGTCATCGGGCTTCACGCCTGCAGCGCGCAGCGCCTCTTCGGGAGGCTCGCCGCGGACGCGGTAGCCGCTGTCCGTGCGGAAGATCCTGAACGGCCGCCGCCGTGACGGCATAGGCCGATAGACGAGAAAATCCGCCATCTCTTTCTCTTCCTTTCCGGAGACCGCCGGCGTACTTTCCGGAACGAGCTCGAACAGGCGGCGCTTTAGATCCTCGATCCCCGTGCCCGTGGCTGCGGAGGTTTCCACGACCGCGAGCACGCGCGGGTCATCCGTCTCGAAAGACGCACGACCCAGGTCGACCTTGTTGAGAAGGATGATCTGCGGCCGTTCTGGGAGTCCAGCTCCGTACGCCTGGAGCTCGTTGTTGATCGCGGCAATGCGGTCGGCGACGTCGTCGGCTTGCGCCTCGACGACGTGGAGGAGAAGCCTCGCCCGTTCCAGATGGGCGAGGAACTCGTCGCCCAGTCCGACGCCCTGATGCGCTCCCTCGAGAAGGCCGGGGACGTCGGCCACCGTGAGTTGGCGCCCGTCGGGGCTGTCCACCGTCCCCAGCACGGGCGCGATCGTGGTGAAGGGATACTCGGCCACTTTCGGCTTCGCATTCGAGATTCGACGCAGGAGCGACGACTTGCCCGCGTTGGGAAAGCCGACGAGGGCGGCGTCGGCGAGCAGCTTGAGGCGGAGCTCGATGAGGCCTTCCTCCCCACCGAGGCCCACCTCGGCCACACGTGGCGCCTGCTGAGTCGGAGTCGTGAAACGGCGGTTGCCCGCCCCTCCCAGACCTCCGTGCGCCAGGGTTGCCCGCGCTCCCGGGTGCGCGAGGTCGGCAAGCAGCCGCCCCTCGGCGTCGAACGCCTGGGTCCCCACCGGGACACGGAGCTCCACGGATTCGCCGGCGCGACCATGCTTGTTCGCTCCCCGGCCATGGCCGCCGCGTCCGCCGACGAAACGCCGCTTGCGCTGGAAGAAGGACAAGTCGCGGAGATCGGGGTCGGCGACGAGCACGACGTCGCCCCCGTCCCCACCGTCGCCACCGTCTGGACCCCCCTTCGGCACGTACTTCTCGCGCCGGAAGCTGAGCGCGCCGTCACCGCCGCGGCCCCCACGCACCTCGATGCGGGCCCGGTCGTGGAACACGCCCGCTCTAGGAGACCGAGATGATGCGGTCGCGGAAGGCGACCTTGCCGTCGCGCGTGGCGAAGATCGTGTGATCCCGGCCGACGCCGGTTCCTGGACCAGCGCGGAAACGGGTCCCGCGCTGCCGGACGACGATCATGCCCGCCTTCACGTCCTGGCCGTCGAAGATCTTCACGCCGAGCCGGTTCGAGTCGGAGTCGCGGCCGTTCCTCGAAGAGCCGAGTCCTTTCTTGTGCGCCATTACTCCGCCTCCGCCTTCTTCCTCGTCGTTGTCGTCGTCTTCTTCGCGGTGGTGGAGCGGGAAGCCTTCGTGCCGATGGACTGAATCTCGATCTGGCTCAACCGGCTCCGGTGCCCATTGCGGCGCCGATAGCCGGTGCGGCGCTTGTGCTTGCCGACGATGACCTTCTCGCCGAGCACGTGCGCGGCCACCTTCGCCGTCACCTGCTGAGTCTTGAGCTTGTCGCCGAGCTTGGGGTCACCGTCGCCTCCAACGAGGAGCAGATCCGGATGGAAGGTCTTGCCCTCGTCCACTGCGATGCGGTCCACGAGCAGACGCTCGCCCTCTCGGACGCGGTACTGCTTGCCGCCCACGGCGATGATTGCGTAAGCCTTTTTCTCTGCCATTGCGCTAAGCGAGCGGGCTCTCCTGGCCCGCTTCGGGAGCGGATTCTACCGGCTTGCGCTTGCGACCGCGGCCGCCGCGCGAGCCCCGCCGCGTCTTCTTCTTCTTCACCTCAGCGGCCGCTGCCGTTTTCTCCTCGGCGGGAGCTTGCTGTTCGTCGACGGCGGCCGCCTCGGTAGAGGCTTCTGCTGTCGTGCTCGTCTTCTTCTTCCGTCCTCGGCCGCCTCGCGTGCCGCGGCGCGTCTTCTTCTTCGGCTTCTCCGGCTCGGGCCCCGCTCCGTTGCTCTCCACGAGAACCGCGTGCGCCGAGGTCTTGCCCACATCGTCGATCCGAATGGAGACCTTCTCGCCGACTCGCTCCGCTCCGCCGACGACGGTGATGACGTAACCGTCGAGACGCGCGATCGCGTCGGTCTCCGCGTGCAGATGAGCTTCCTCGAGCTCGACCTCGAGCTCCTGGCCCGGCTCTACAGGCGCGGCCTTCGTCTTGAGCTCTTTCGCCTTGCCTTCGCTCAGAACGACGAAGTGGTCATGCGGCGCGCGCTGCCTGCCTTTGAAGGCGAGCTCTCGCCCGGTTTCCTTCTCGAGGTCGGCGAGCCGGGAGCCACCGGGGCCGACGAGCAGGGTCGCCACCTGGGAGTTGACCTCGAACAGGAACGACTCACTCTTGGAGGCCTCGACGAGCTTCCGCACTTGCCGCTCGACGTCGACCGCATGCGTCTCCATTGAGACGACGACGCCGTCGCCTTTACATGTCGGGCAGCGGTCGGTGAGG
Source organism: Gaiellaceae bacterium (assembly GCA_036506175.1). Classification (GTDB taxonomy): domain Bacteria; phylum Actinomycetota; class Thermoleophilia; order Gaiellales; family Gaiellaceae; genus JAIBJP01. The sequence goes on along the minus strand of DASXSE010000100.1, from coordinate 10,132 downwards.
ATCTCGCGGGGCCCGTCGGTGACGTTCTGACGCGTCATCTCAACGAGACCGAGCGGCGAGATTTCCACCACGTAGGTCTTCGTCCGGTCGCGCTCGAGCTCGCGGTTCAAGGCCCCCTCGACGAGGTGGCGATTCTTCGGGTTCGCCATGTCGATGAAGTCGATGACGATGATCCCGCCGACGTCGCGCAGGCGAAGCTGGCGCACGACCTCGGTGACCGCCTCCAGGTTGTTCTTCGTGATCGTGTCCTCCAGGCGCGCCTGGCTCGTGCGCCCACGCGCTCCGACGAAGCGGCCTGTGTTGACGTCGATGACGGTGAAAGCTTCGGCGTAATCGAAGACGAGGTAGCCCCCCGACGGAAGATCGACGCGGCGGCTGAGCGTCGAGCGGACAGCCTCGTCGACGCCGTAGCGCTCCATGATCGGCTCGGCGTCGCGATAGAGCTCGACGCGCGCGGCGAGCTCGGCCGACGTCCGCTTCAGGTACCCGACGATGCGGCGGTAAGTCCGCTCGTGGTCGACGAGGACACGCTCGAAGTCTCTGATGAACAGGTCGCGGATGATCCGAAGTGGGAGCTCCGACTCCTGGTACACGAGTGCCGGAGCCTCGGCGCGATTGGCCCGTCCGCGAATGGTCGACCAGAGCTTTTGCAGGAGAGCGAGGTCGCCGGCGAGCTCCTCCCGGGACGCGCCCTCCGCAGCCGTGCGGACGATCAGCCCGCCCTCGGGAAGGTCGAGCTCCTTGCAGATCGCCTTCAGGCGCTCCCGCTCTTCGTCCTCGAGCCGCCGCGAGACTCCGATCCCGTCGCCCGAGGGGACGAAAACGAGGAAGCGGCCCGGCAGTGAGATCTCGGTGGTGAGCCGGGCGCCTTTCGTGCCCATCGGATCCTTGACGGCCTGGACGAGCACCTCCTGACCGCGCTCGACGAGCTCCTGGATTCGCCGGCCGTGCCGTCGTCCTTCGAGCTCGGGAACGACGATCTCGTCCACGTAGAGGAAGCCGTTCTTCTCGAGGCCGATGTCGACGAACGACGCTTCCATTCCCGGAAGGACGTTGTCGATCGTCCCCTTGTAGATGTTCCCGGCGACGGAGCGACGGCCGGGGCGCTCGAGGTAGACCTCGGAGACGACCCCGTCCTCGAGAACGGCGACGCGCTGCTCGCCCACGTCAACCGAGACGAGAATCTCCTTGCGGACGGCCGGCAGCGCAGCCTTCTTCGCCGGAGAGCGGCGACGGCGGGATCGCGCCTCCTCGTCCTTTTCCTTCTCCCCGGCCGCTTCGGTCGCGGCGGTAGGGGTTTGAGTCTCGGTCTTCTTCTTTCGCCCGCGTCCTCCGCGGGTTCCTCGGCGGCGCCGAGGCTTACGCTCAGGCTGTTCTAGTGGGGTCTGTTCCTGCCCCGGCGCCTCCGGCACTCCCGAGGGAGCGGCCGCCTCTAGGGGCGCCTCCTCCTCTGAGTGCTTGCGCCTTCGAAACCATGGCACTTGTCGAATCTCCTTTCGGGCGCATGCCGCGGCCACCGGTCAGGGCAGCCGTCGGAATGTCAGCCTCAAATCTCATGTCGTTGAGCGTGGGATCCCGCTCGCCCGATATGGGCTCGGTGCTCCCTGCGCGTTCGCACTCAGGGTAGCAGTCGCCCGCCGCTATGCCGCGGCGGGCCTCAGTTCTGCTTGCTTCCGCTTCACGGCCCCGAGGCGCTGGCTGAGACGAGCCCACGCCCAGGGCTCGATCTCGGGGTACCGACCGGAGGAGATCTCTGCGCGAGTCACCTCCAGATACTCGAACCAGGCGTCAGCTTCTTCGATGGCCAGGGCCTCGTGGTCCGAGAGCGTCGGCTCGGCGCTCATGCGCGGACAGGCTAGGACCGGGGCCGGACGGACCCCACCTTTTTCTTGATGCGCCTCTGGCCGCCGGCGTCGAAATAGGCCGCGGCCGCCCGGCCGAGTGCCGTCGTACCGGCGTAGGCGATTCCACCCTTGACGACCCACCCGATCCCCGGGACGAAGGCCACCGCCTCGCGGGCGATGGCGCGAAAGCCGAAACCAGCCCCCACGACGGCGAGGATCTCGAACGCGCGGTCGATGTCTATCTTTTCTCCGTAGGCGGCGGCGAGCCGAAAGACCATTCGGATCTGGTTGAGAGTCAGCGCGGGCATATCGGCACCCGGGATGAAGATGGCGACGCCGAGAATCCCGTTCTGGAGCGAGAACTTCCGGATCGTCTGTTCTACAACGGCATCACGGAGGACGGGGAGGCGCGCGGCCCACATGTACGCCTGGTTATCCGCTTGCTCGGCGATCAGCTCGGCGATCCTCCCGATCGGCAGCGGGGCGCCCGAGGGGACTCGCACGACGTTCGTGGCAGGCACGTAGGGGACATCAACGGGCCCGTGGTTCGTCGCGCCGCCGAGCACGCAGAGCGTCTCCACGCCCTTCCGGTCCGCGAGCATGAGCGCCTTCTCGTCGTCGGCGCCGACCTTTCCTCCTTCGACCACGTAGACGAGGAGCCCGGCGCCCTCGACGTCGTAGGCCGAAAGCTCGTTGCCGCCGAGGTCGCGGACCGCCTTCGAATCACCCTTGGCTACGAGGGCCCCGCGGAGTTCGGCGGCCGGGCCCTCCGCACCGGCGATGACGATCGGCCGCAAGTCCTCGGCGGCCGTTCGCAATTCCTTGACGACCCCGTAGACCGCAGCCGGATGGAGTGGGAGGCGGCGGCGCAAGGCTCCTATCTCCGGCCGGCGAGCTTGCCGCGCACGTGGATCGCCTCGAGCAGGCCGATCATCGCCAGCGTCGTGATCATCGAGCTGCCCCCGTAGCTCACGAACGGGAGCGGAATCCCCGTCACCGGCGCGATTCCGATCGTCATCCCGACGTTGATGAAGATCTGGACCAGGAAGGCGAAGACCACCGCCCCAGCGGCGGCCGCGGTGAACAGGCTCGGCGCAACGGCAACGATCTTGATCCCGCGCCAAGCGATCAGCGCATAGAGGAGGAGCAGGATCGCCGCCCCCAGGAAGCCGCGCTGCTCCGCGAGGGAGGAAAAGACGAAATCGGTGTTGTGCTCCGGGAGGAAGTCCAGGTTCGTCTGCGTGGCGCCGGCGACGCCGCGGCCGTCGTAGCCGCCTGAGCCGACCGCCGTAATCGACTCGTTGACGTTGTAGGTCGAGCCGCTCGGGTCGACATCCGGGTGCAGGAAGCCGGTCAGACGGTCGACCTGGTACGGCTGCAGGATCTCGACGCCCGCAGAGGGCAGGAACCAGAGCAGCGAAGCCGTGACGAGGACTGTCGCTGCGAGTAGCGCGGCGAGATGCTTCCACGGCGCGCCGGCGAAGAACAGCACGGCGGCGGCGGCCGATCCGTAGACCAACGCGCTTCCGAAGTCCGGCTCCTTGAAGACGAGCACGATCGGGACGGCGGCGAGCCCGACCACCGACCACACGACCCGCCACTGGCCGATGCGTCTTGCTCGATCGGCGACGAAGCCGGACAGGAAGAGGATGAGCAGCAGCTTGCCCAGCTCCGACGGCTGGAAGCGGAACGAGCCGAACTCGATCCAGCGCTGCGAGCCGCGCACGCGCTCTCCGAGCGGGAAGACGAGGAGGAGAAGGACGATCGCGACGGCGTAGAGGACTCGGCTGTACCGTCTGTAGACCTCGGGGTTTACAGCCGTGACTGCCGCAAGCACGAGTACTCCGACCGCGACGTAGATCTCCTGGCGGAAGATGTAGTGGGTCGAGTCTCCGGGAATGTCGTTGCGGGTGATCGAGGCGAGGACCCACAGCCCGTAGGCGATCACTCCTCCGACGGCGGCGAGGAGCAGGTAATCGACGTGCCGCAGGAAGGCGCCGAGCTCGGTGCCCTCATGCGGTCTCGCGGCTGGGAGTGCTCTGGTGGCCATCAGTCGGAGTTCTTCACCGAAGCGCTGTATGAGTTGGGATCGACCTTGAAGAACTTCTCGAAGACCTTGAGCGCCGCGGGAGCCGCGGCAACCCCGCCGTGGCCGCCGTTCTCGATCAGCGCGCAGACCGCGAGCTTCGGCTTCGCGTAGGGCCCGTAACCGCACCACCAAGCCTGGTCCTGGAGGCCCTGATAGCCGGGCATCCGGACGTACTTCTCGGCCGTCCCCGTCTTGCCTGCGATCGGAATCGGGAAGGCGCCGAAGATGCCCGATGACGTCCCGTAGCTTTCGTGCGTGGCCGCGTAGAGACCGTCCTGGACGACGCGTAGCGCAGTCGGGTTGAGGCCCAGGTCCTTAGCGGGCTTCGGCGCGTACGGACGAAGGACAACGGGCGCCTGGCCCTGGTTCCCCGGCTCCTCGACCGACTTGACGATGTGCGGTTCCACGAGCTTGCCGCCGTTGGCGAGCATGGCGTAGAAGCGCGTCATCTGGAGTGGCGTTACGAGCAGGTCACCCTGGCCGATGGCCAGCTGAACGGAGTCGCCGCTCGTCCAGATCTTGTCGATCTCGCTCTTGAAGTAGCGGCGCCGCCAGGAAGGTGTGGGCACGAGGCCCTTCTCCTCGGGCCCGATGTCGATCCCCGTCGGGCGGCCGAAGCCCATGCTGTGGGCCCACTTCTGCAGTGGCGAGTCGGGCCGCTCGTAGAAGCGGAGGCCGACCTGGTAGAAGAACGTGTCGCAGGAGGCGGCGAGCGCCGTCCGAAGCGTCATCGGCTCGTTCGCGAACGGATCCCAGTTCGTGAACGTCTGGCCGTCGACGACTTCCTTGCCGGTGCATTGGATGATCTCGTCCGGCGCCAGGAGCCCGGCTTCGAGCGCGGCCAGCGCGGTGACGGGCTTCCAGGTCGACCCGGCGGGATAGACGCCGGCAACGGCACGGTCGAGCGTCGGGTGGTTCGCGCTCGGAGCCTTCAGGCGATTGAGGTTACGTTGCTTCACGCGCCCGGTGTAGATATCGGGATCGAAGGTCGGGTTGGAGGCGAGCGCGAGGATCTCCCCGGTATTGGGATCCATGGCCACGAGTGCACCGCCGTCTGCAGCCCACTTGCCGTCCTCGTGCGCGATCCGGATGCCGTAATCGAGCGCGTCCTGAGCCGTCTGCTGCAGCCCGGCGTGGATCGTGAGGCGGACGTTGTCGCCTGCCTCCGGCAGCTGCTCGAACTCCCGCGCGCTCTTCACGCGGCCGAGCGCGTCCACGTACACGCGCCCGATTCCGGGGAGCCCGCGAAGGTACGGGTCGTACGCCGCCTCGACGCCCGACTGCCCGATGCGGTCGCCGGCTGCATAACCCTGCTTCTGCTTTTCCTCCAGCTGCTCCTTCGAGATCTCGCCGACGTAGCCGAGGATCTGCGGTGCGATCACGCCCTGGTCGTAATGGCGGAGAGAGACCTGGGCGATCTGGACGCCCGGGAAGTCGTCCTGGTGCTCTAGGAGGAACTCGACCTTTGCCTCGGGCACGTCGGTCTTGATCGTGATCGGCGTGAGCGGGTCGCTCTTGCGCTCCTCCAACTCGTTGAGGATGCGCTTGTAGCGAATCCCCAGGAGCCCGGCGACCTTTCGGAGCGTCCGCTCGCGCCGGTCGGCGGTCACGTCGTCGAGCGCGGCCGGCCAGAGCTGCACCGCGGTTCCCGGGACGTTGGAGACGAGGACGGTCCCGTCGCGGGCGAGGATGGAGCCGCGCTGCGCCGGGGCGCGGAACGTCCGCACCTGGTTGTTGCGCGCTTCCTGCAGGTACTTGTCTCCCGAGATGACCTGGAGCGCCCAGAGGCGGAAGAAGAGAACGCAGAAGATCGTGAACGCGAAGATCCCGAGGATCCCGATGCGGAGGGCGAGCTGGGGTGTGACGCGATAGGGCTCCTCCACCCGCGGATCGGGTGGCAGGAAGCCGCCGGGGAGGCTGGTCGGAGGGCTAGACGACGGGGCTCACCTCCCGGCGCTCGCGCGGCTCGGGCTGGAAGAGCCGACGGCAGAGCCCGTAGAGCGGATACGCAAGGAGCAGGTTCAGCGCGAGCGTCGGCAAGAGGACGCCAACGAAGAACTCCGTCGCTGACAGCGTCGAGCCGAGCATGAATTGGACGACGGCCGAGCCAATGGTGAAGCCGATCGTGCCGAGACCGACCGCCACGAGCGAGGGATGCGCCGAAGACTTCGTCGTGACGTCCCCGAACCGGCCGGCGAAATAGCCGACGAGTGTCAGCAGGAGCGAGGTGAGTCCGAGCGTCTCCAGAGACGAGACGTCGAGGACCAGTCCCGCCCAGAAGCCGGCTACCGCGCCGAACGTCGGACCGCGGACGAGCGCGATGGCGATGACGAGGACGAGCACGACGTCGGGATGGCCCTTGGCGACCTCGATCGTCGAGGCGATGGAGACCTGGACGAGCGCGGCCAGGAGAAGCAGCCCGCCCGCCTTGAGGACATCCGCTGTCATCGCTTCTTCGGGACGAGGACGATGACCTGGGACAGGGAGTCGAAGTTCACGAGAGGCGCGACCTGGATGCGCTTGTAGAGGTCGACGTCCTGCTGCCCGACCGACTGGACGGTTCCGATCGGGATGCCGCGCGGGTAGAGCGACTCCAGCCGGCCGGTGCGCCAACCGGCGGTGATGATGAGATTGCCATCCTCGACGAGGGCGTCCTTGCCGACCCGGTCGAGGATCAGCGCGGACGAGTCGCTCGAACCGTGCCGGACGATTCCGGCAGCGCCGCTTTCCAGCACGATCGCCGAGACCGAGCTCTCCTGGTCGGTGAGGAGGGTGACCTTGGCGCCGTTCGAGGTCACCTCGGTGACGAGCCCGACGAGGCCGTCCTCGGTGACGACCGGATCGTTGCGGCGAACGCCTGCCGAGGTGCCCGCGGCGATGAGAACTTCCTGGTTGTACGCGCTCGGTGGGCGGCCGACGACGCGCGTCGCCACGCCGTTGAAGCCGTCCGGGAAGCTGGGGCCGTCGACGTACTTCAGCGTCTCCTTCAGCTGCGCCAGGTCGCTGGCGGCCGTCTTCTCCTCGATGGCCACCTTCCGGAGCTCCCGCACCTGGCTCCGCAGCTTCTCGTTCTCCTGCTTCGCCCCGATGAGGTCGGAAGCCCACCCCCAGGCGTCCTGGAACGGACGGGCGATGCGTTCTCCGGCCACCTCGAACGGCATCGCCACGGAGAGGCCGATCCGTTGCGCGGAATGAAGCGTGCCGTCCTCCGACTCGCGGAAGTAGACCGTGATGAGGGCTAGCGAGACGAGGACGAGGACCAGGACGACGAGACGCGCGCGCAGCGCTCTGTTCGTGCGGGGCGAAAGCCCGTCAGGCCGCCGAAGAGTTGCGTCCAGGACAGGAAGCCGTGCTGTGCGTTGCCGGGGCACGGAACGGATCAGTCTAAAGCCTTGGCCGGAAAGTGACGCTTTTAGCGGCGGCGGCCGTTGCGGCTGCGTGCCTTGGCAGCTCGGTGGATGACCTCGAACTCCTCGAGACTCCTCCCCGATCCGACTGCGACGCAAGTGAGCGGGGACTCGGCGAGCTGGACGGGCATCTGCGTCTCTTCCCGAAGCCGCTCTTCGATTCCGGTGAGAAGGGAGCCGCCGCCGGCGAGGACGATCCCGCGGTCCATGATGTCCGCTGCGAGCTCGGGCGGGGTCTTGTCCAGCGTGGATTTGATCGCGTCGAGGATCTGCCCGACGGGCTCGTCGAGAGCGCGCCGGACTTCCTCCGACGTGATGACGATCGTCTTGGGGAGACCGGTGAGCATGTCGCGGCCGCGGACCTCCGCCTGCACCTCTTCTCGCAGTTCCCACGCGGAGCCGATCTCGAGCTTCAGCTCCTCGGCGGTCTGCTGGCCGATCAGGAGCTTGTACTCCTTCTTGATGTGACTCATGATCGCCTCGTCCATCTCGTCGCCGCCGACGCGGATCGATTGGGAGACGACGATGCCTCCGAGTGAGATCACGGCGACCTCGGTCGTGCCGCCGCCGATGTCCACGATCATGTTCCCGGTCGGCTCGGAGACGGGAAGGCCCGCACCGATCGCGGCGGCCATAGGCTCCTCGATCAGATAGGCCTGGCGCGCTCCGGCGGAGAGCGTCGCTTCCTCCACGGCGCGTTTTTCGACGCCTGTGACCCCGGAGGGGACGCAGACGACGACTCGCGGGTGCGCGAAGCGGTTGTGGTGCACCTTCTGGATGAAGTGGCGGAGCATCTGCTCGGTCACGTCGAAGTCGGCGATGACGCCGTCCTTGAGTGGCCGAATCGCGGAGATGGTTCCGGGCGTGCGGCCCAGCATGCGCTTCGCTTCGATCCCGACCGCATGCACTTCGCCCGTGCGCTGGTCGATGGCGACGACGGAAGGCTCGGACAGCACGATGCCGCGCCCGCGGACGTAGACGAGGGTGTTGGCCGTCCCGAGATCGACAGCCATCTCCCGGCCGCCGAAGCCGCTGATGGAACTCCAAAGGCTCACGAGCGGCCAAGTCTAAAGGACTGCTCGACATGGCCACGGCGGAGCTCGAGGCAGCCCGGCTCAGCCGAAGCCGTAGGTGCCCGCGAAGCGGGCGGCAAGGAGACGGACGAGGAGCGCGGCGGGAAGACCGACCACGTTGAGGTAGTCGCCCTCGATGCGCTCGACGAGGCCGCCTCCGAGCCCCTGGATCGCGTACGCGCCGGCCCGCCCCTCCCACTCACCCGAGGAGACGTAGGCGGCGATGTCGCGCGGGTCGAGCGGGCGAAAGACCACCCTCGTCGTCTCGTGCCCGATTTCCTCCCACCCGGGCGTGAGCAGACAAATGCCGGAAATTACCTCGTGCACCCGCCCTGCCAGGGCCTCGAGCATCTCCGCCGCCTCTTCGGGACCGGTGGGCTTCCCGTACACCGACCCGTCCAGGACCACGGCCGTGTCGACGCCCAAGACAGGCCGGTCGCCCGCGCCCTCGGCGACGGAGCGGGCCTTTCCGGCTGCGTGTACCCGGACGAGCTCCACCGGGGACGCCGCAGGCGGGTCGTCCTCCACGTAGGAAGGGGTCACTACCTCGAAAGGAATCTGGAGCTGCTCGAGAATCGCCCGCCGCTGCGGGGAGGTGGAAGCGAGCAGGAGCGGCGGCGCGGGCGGGCTAGACAAGCTCGGCGTCGGAAAACCAGAGCGCGATCTCACGGGCCGCCGACTCGGGCGAGTCCGACCCGTGGACGAGGTTGTCCGGCATCGCGAGCGCCAGATCCCCGCGAATCGTTCCCGGCGCAGCCTGGGCGGGATTCGTCGCTCCCATCGTGGCCCGCACCACGGAGATGGCCGACTCCCCCTCCATCACCAGAGCCAGCGTCGGCGCCGAGATGATGAAGTCGACGAGCTCGCCAAAGAACGGCTTGTCCCGATGTTCCGCGTAATGCTCATGCGCCAGTTTGCGGTCGACTTGGACGAGCTTGGCCCCGCGTACGACAAGCCCGCGCTGCTCGAGTCGGCTGAGAATCTCGCCGGCGAGCCCCCGCTCGAGGGCATCCGGCTTGATGAGGACAAGCGTGCGCTCCGCCACCGGGCGGAAAAACTAGAGGTTCTTGACCGCCCGCGGCGACTCGACCGGCGTCTCGCAGTAGGGGCAGATCTGCCAGAGCGGTTCGAGAGGCGCCTTACAGCGCCGGCACGCTTCCTTCAGCTTCGTGGTACAGACAGGGCACGCAAGGAACGTCGAGTCGACGACCGCACGACACACGGGACAGCGGTCAGCAGTCCCAAGCGACTCCTCCATCGCCTTGATCTCGAGTTCGCGCTCGTGGATGTCCTCCAGATACTCGGGCGGACGGAACAGCATGTAGAGGAGCGGCCCGAGGAAGGGCGGGAAGATGCCGAGCGCGACGGCCATAGCGAGCAGCCATGGATCCTCGATCCGCCTTCGCGCGTCCTTGTAGACCCAGTACGCCGAGGCGGCCCAGAAGATGACGATGAAGAACACGAAGACGTTCCGGATCGCGAGCCAGGTCCCGGAGTGGAAGAAATCCTTGAACCCACCGAAGAGATCGTCGTTCGAGTTGGTTGTCGTCTGGGCCAAAACCACGGCTGTCCTCACAGGAGGAGTTTTCCTACAAGCCACCCTGCGCCAAACGAGAGCGCCACGATCGCCGCGAGGACGATCGCGGCGAGCGCGAAGACGCTCAGGCGCTCGCCTACGGTCGCCATGGTACGGCAGTGGCCGGTCGGACGGCGACGAGA
>DASXSE010000099.1:0-3301 GCA_036506175.1 Gaiellaceae bacterium | reverse complement strand
GAGCTTGACGATCTCGGTCTGGGACGCCTCGCGGACGGCTTGCTCGCGCGCTTCGCCCAGGATCCGGTCGCTCTCCCTCTTCGCCTCGGCGAGCATCTCCTGCCGCTCCTTGACGATCCAGCGAGCCTGCTTGATCTCCTCTGGAATCGTCGCCCGCATCTGGTCGAGGATGTCGTAGATCTCCTCGCGATCGATGCGGACCTGGTCCGTGAGCGGCACCGCTTTCGCGTTGTGCACGAGGTCGTCCAACTTGTCGATGAGTACGAGTACGTCCATGGTTCGCGGGAGTTTACTCCTGCGGCGACACCGGCGCGCCCCCCTTCGGTCGGGGGAACATTTCCTGGAAACGACGGGCAACGGGCTCCGGGACCAGGTCTTCGACGCTGCCGCCGAACGAGGCGACTTCTTTCACCCCGCTCGAGGAGAGGAAGCTGTATTGCGGGCTCGACATGAGGTACATCGTCTCGACTTCGGGAGCGAGATTCCGGTTGAGGTTGTGCATCTGGAATTCCCACTCGAAATCCGAGATCGCCCGTAGGCCCTTCACCATCGTCTTTGCGCCCCAGCGACGTGCAAATTCGACGACGAGCTCGGAGAAGACCTCCACCTCGACGTTGTCGTAGTCGACCAGCGCGTCGCGGAGAAAGCCGACCCGTTCGTCCACGGAGAACATGGCCTTCTTGTGCTGGGGGTCGCGCACCACCCCGACGACCACTCGTTCGAAGATCCCAGCCGCCCGCGTGATGATGTCGAGGTGCCCGTTCGTGACAGGGTCGTAGCTCCCGGGGCAGATGGCAGTGACCGGCGCGGAGTCGCTCACGACCCCTCGAAGACGGTCACGCGGGCGGAGCCGTAGCGGCGGCTCGTCCGCTTCGGTAGAGGCAGGTCAGGCTCCTCGCGCGCGTCGGACTCGACGACCACGAGGCCGCCGGGCTCGACGACCGCGGGCAAGTGGCTGGAAAGCATGGGGAGAACGCCTGCAAGCATGCGATACGGAGGGTCGATGAGCACGAGATCGTAACGCCTGCCCGAAGCGGCATCGGCCGTGAGCTTGCGCGCTGCATCGTCCCGAAGCACGGTCGCACCGTCCAGACTCAGCTTGTCGAGGTTGCGGACGATCGTCTCCGCCGCCGCCCGGTCGGCCTCGACGAAGGTCGCGGTTTCGGCGCCGCGCGACAGCGCCTCGAGCCCCATGGCACCCGAGCCCGCATAGAGGTCGAGCACGTGCAGCCCGTCAACGGGACCAACGAGGTTGAAGACGGCCTCCCGGACACGATCTCCTGTGGGCCGCGTGTCGTGCCCCCTGGGCGCGAAGATCCGGGCGCCTTTACGCGAACCCGCGATGATCCTCATGGATCCGCTCGGCTTCGTCGAGGAGCGGCCCCTCCGTGTCGACGAGCTTCGCCGCCCAGCGCTTCGCCGTCTCGATCAGCTTGCGGTCGCGCGTGAGGCTGGCGAACTTGAGGTCGGGCAGGCCGGACTGGCGGGTTCCGAGGAGCTGGCCTTCGCCGCGCAACTCGAGGTCCACCTCGGCGAGCTTGAAGCCGTCGGAGGTCTCGACCAGGGCCTCGAGGCGGCCCTGAGCTTCTTCCGTCAACTCCTCCTTCGGGCGCGAGACGAGCAGACAGAACGATTGCTCCGCGCCGCGGCCGACCCGGCCTCGCAGCTGGTGGAGCTGCGCGAGCCCGAAACGGTCGGCTTCCTGGGCGATCATGATCGTCGCGTTCGGGACGTCGACACCGACCTCGATCACGGTTGTCGCCACGAGGACGTGGATCCGGCCGCGCTTGAACTCGTCCATCACGGCGCGCCGCTCGGCCGGACGCATGCGGCCGTGGAGGCAACCCACGCGGAAGCCGCGCAGCTCCGCCGCGCGCAGCCGCTCAGCCTCTTGCTCTGCGGCGCGGGCCTCGATCGCCTCGGACTCGGAGACGAGCGGGCAGACTACGTAGGCCTGGCGCCCGTCCTGCAGATGCGCTCGGAGCCGCTTGTACGCCTCTGCGCTCCGGTCGTGCGAGACCCAGCGCGTGATCACGGGCTTGCGGTCCTTGGGCGGCCGTGCGATCTCGGTGACGTCGAGGTCGCCGTAGACGATCTGGGCGAGCGTGCGCGGGATCGGCGTCGCCGTCATGTGGAGGATGTGCGGCGTCGTCTTGCCGAGAGCCCTGCGCTGCTCGACCCCGAAGCGGTGCTGCTCGTCGACCACGGCAACGGCGAGCCGCGGGAGCTCGACGTCCTTCTGGATCAGCGCGTGGGTGCCCACGACGACGTCTGCTTCTTCGAACTCGTGCTTGACGGAACCAGTGAGGAGGGCGGGCGTGATGCCGAGCGCCGAGCAGACCGGCTCGATGGTGAGGAAGTGCTGCTCGGCGAGGGTCTCCGTTGGCGCCATGAGTGCGCCCTGGTAACCGCGTTCGACTGCGCGCAGAAGCGCGTAGAGCGCCACCACGGTCTTTCCGGAGCCGACGTCGCCTTGGAGGAGCCGCTGCATCGGACGGGTCCCCGCTAGGTCGCGGTCGATTTCCACGATCGCCTGCTCCTGTTCCGCGGTCAGCTCAAATGGAAGCGCGCTCCTGTAGCGCGAGATCAGCTCCCCTGGGCGGCCGAGCGCGCGGGCGACGGACCCTTCCTCCAGCTCACGACGCTGGCGAAGGAGGCCCAGCTGGAGGACGAGCAACTCCTCGAGGGCGAGCCTCGTCCGCGCGGCGTCGACCTCTTCCCGTTCCGCGGGCCGGTGATACGCCGTCAGTGCATCGGCGCGGAGGGGGAGCCCCTCGCGTGCGCGCACGTCGGCCGGAAGCGGGTCGCGGAACCAGCGGACGAGCGGCAGCGCTCGCTCGGTCAGCTCGCGGAGCTTGACCGTCGAGATCGCTTCGCTGGCTGGATAGAGCGGGACGAGGCCAACGGTGTGGAGGCCCGCGCCGTCTCCGGCCACCTCGTGACGCTCCACCTTGAAGGTGCCGCCGGACTGGAGCTCTCCGTGGACGAGCAGGCGGGTTCCCGGTCTCAACCGGTCGGCCAGCCAGGCCTGGTTGAACCAGAGCGCGGTCGCCCTCCCACCCTCTCTGTCAACGACAGCCGCCTCGACGAGCTTCAGGTTGCGACGCCGCGTCGGCCGGACGCGCGCCCGCTCCACCGTGCACTCGACGGTCGCCTCCTGGCCGAGGCGGAGCGCTCCGAAGCCGGTTGCCTCGGACCAATCGAGAAACGCGCGCGGGACGTGCTCGGCAAGGTCGCGTACCGTCTCGATCCCGAGAGCGGCAAGCTTCTCCCCCACCTTGGGCCCGACTCCAGCGAGCGT
>DASXSE010000098.1:0-4575 GCA_036506175.1 Gaiellaceae bacterium | reverse complement strand
TGGGCAGGGTTCGTCTGTAAGAAGCCGAACCTACGCGGGATGGACGAGTTGACGATTCTCGAACGTGAGCAAGACGAGCGCGGCAAGGTCGAGAGTTGGCGGCTGCACGTCCTCATGGAAGCGGGCTATCCGCTTCCGCTCGCCGAGAGAATCGCCCAGAGCGACGCGGACTTGCACGAAGCCGTGGAACTGGTCGGCACGCGTGGCTGCACGCCTGATGTGGCCGCGCAGATATTGCTTTAGCTTTTCACGACTCGCGCACGCCGCTCCGCCGCCGCTGAGCTAGATTCGACCCTGTGAAGGTCGAGCACGAGGTGCACGGCGACCGCAAGGTCTACAGCGTCTCCGCATTCAACCGCGGGGTCGCGTCGTGGCTCACAAGACTGCCCAGCGTCTGGGTCGAAGGCGAGGTCACTGAGTTCCGGCGGCAGGCACGTTGGCAGAGTGTCTTCTTCACGCTCAAGGATCCGCACGACGGATCGTGCCTGCCGGTCAGCATGCCCCGCGGAGGCTTCGACGCGCTCAGGCTCGAGCTCGCGGACGGCATGACCGTGCACGTCTTCGGCCGACCTGAGCTCTTTGCCGCCCGAGGCGACTTTCGCCTCCGCGCGCTGACCATCGAGCCGCTCGGTCTCGGCGCCGTGCTCGCTCAACTGGAGCGGCTCAAGCGCCGCCTCGCGGGTGAGGGCCTCTTCGCGGCCGCACGCAAGCGTACGCTCCCGCTCTTTCCGCGGCGGATCGGGCTCCTCACGGGCAACGAGGCCGCAGCGAAGCGCGACTTCATCACCGCGGTGACCGCTCGTTTTCCGGCAGCTCGGGTCCTCGTCTCACAGACGTACGTCCAGGGACCACGTGCCGCCCCCGCGCTCGTGACGGCGCTGAGCGACCTCGCCAGCGAGCCCGCCATCGACGTGATCGTGCTCGCGCGCGGCGGCGGAAGCTTTGAGGATCTCCTCCCCTTCAGCGACGAGCGTCTCGTGCGAGCGGTCGCCGAGTGTCCGGTGCCTGTCGTCTCGGCCGTCGGGCACGAGCAGGACACGCCCCTCTGCGATCTCGCCGCGGACGCTCGGGCATCCACGCCGACCGCCGCAGCACGCTTGGTCGTGCCGGACGAGGGCGAGCTACGAGAGCGCCTCAGCGGCCTGCAGGGGCGTCTTCAGCGAGCACCGCGCTTGCTTGTCGAGCGGAAGCGGGCGGGCCTCGAGTCGCTCGCCGGCCGATTGCGTACGTTGTCTCATCAGTCAACATTGAGGAGAGGCTACGCGATCGTCCGGACGGACTCGGGAATCGTCCGCGACGCTTCATCCGTCGCGGCGGGGGACCGCGTCGATGTCGAGCTCGCCCAGGGCGGTTTCGGCGCGCGCGTCGAAGAAACATGGCCATGACCGCGGAGCCCAGCTTCGAAGAGGCGCAGCGCGAGCTCGAACGAATCGTCACCGAGCTCGAGGGCGGCCGCGCGAGCCTCGAGGATGCGCTCGCGCTCTGGCAGCGCGGCGACGAGCTCTATCGCCTCTGCCTGGGGAAGCTGGACTCGGCGGAGGGGAAGATCGAAGAGCTCGGCCGTCGCGTCGAGGAGGCGCGCCCGTGATCGGCTGGCTCTACGACCTGATGTCACGCCGCGCGGAGCGCGCTGGGATCGCGGATATGCGTCGCAATCTGCTCGCCGACCTAGAAGGCGAGGTCATCGAGATCGGCTCCGGCACCGGCGCCAGTCTTCCGTTTTACGAGCACGCGAGCCGGGTCGTCGCAGTCGAGCCAGATGCGAGCATGGCAAAGCGCCTCCCCGCGAGGATCACCGAGGCCAAGGTGCCGATCGAGGTCGTGAACGTCCAGGCGGAGAAGCTGCCCTTTCCGGACGAAACCTTCGATGCCGCCGTGGCCGCCTTCGTCCTCTGCTCCGTGAACGATCAATCGACGGTCCTCGCGGAGGTTCGCCGGGTGCTCAAACCGGGCGGAAAACTCGTTCTCCTCGAGCACGTCCTCGGCGAAGGCCGCACCGCCCGCTGGCAGGAGCGCATCACGCCTCTACACGTGCGACTCGCAGGCAACTGCCACCTCAACCGCGACACTCGCGCGGCCGTTGCAGCAGCCGGCTTCGATACGACGGGCGTGGAGAAGACGCGCCTCCCCGGGACCTACTCGCTCGTCGAGCCCGGAATTCAGGGAGTCGCGACCAAGACCTCTTCGTAGAACTCGCCGCGCCGGCGCCCGGTCCGCCTGTTCACGTGGCGGACGATCCGCTCCTCGAGCTTCAGGCCAGCGTCGGCGAGGATCGAGTCGTACAAACCACGCCGGTCGTTGACGACGATGACGATCCGCCCACCCGGCCGAAGAGTGCGCCGCGCGCGCTCGAGAACCGCCGCGACGCCTTCGCAGTAGCCCTTCACGCCCCGCCCGATCTCGTCGTCGTCGCGCCGCTCGAGGCCGAGGAGCTCGTACGCATACGCATGCTGCTCGTGGTAGTCGATCAAGCCGGGATAGGGCGGCGAGGTGAAAACGAGGTCGACGGGATCCGGGGGATCGATCGTCCGCGCGTCACCGTGCAGGACCGTCACGGGCTCCGCGGTCCGCACGTCCGCAAACTCCTGAATCCGGAGAACGGCGTCGCGGACGTAGCGTCGGAGAAACTTCTCAGCCTCCGCCACCGGCCGGCAGACGCGGCGATGCTTGTGGCAGAAGTACTCGTTCAGGATCGCCTCGGCCGGGAAATCGAGATCGTCGTGCCGCGCCAGGCGGGCCGAACGGGCCGACCGGGAGAGCACGACCTGCCAGAGCTCCGGATACGCGGTCTCTGGGATCCGCCGCGCGAACGCTGAGAGCTCGGCGAATGACTGGGGCGCAAACCATCTTTCGAGATATTCCGACTGCGGCGGCTCGACGTCAGGCTTCCCTCGCCCTGCGAGATGGACGACATCGGCGAGAAGCGTCGACGGCTCGTAGACAGCCGTTTTTGCTCTCATGAGGAGACAGTTGAACGCGGACACGTCACAGCCCGATGCCTGCGCCCCGAAGGCATTCGCCTCCACGAGAGTGGTTCCCGAACCGGCAAAGGGATCCCAGACGACGTCCCCCGGAGACGCATACCGCTGCAGGAACGCCTCGACGAGCTGCGGCACGAATTTGCCGAGGTAGGGATGGAGGCGGTGTACGTGCTTGGTCCGCTCGCGCTCCGGCAGCTCCTTTTCGGACCACGAGAGCTCGAGATCGATCTCTTGATAGAGAGCGGCCTGGGTGCGCATCGGAGGAACGTTCGCCGCTTTGCCCCGAGGACCTTCTCTCGTATGATCACCGCCGCATGGCCAGCTCGCCCGTCGACGCGCTTCGCAACGTGCCGATCTTCTCGGGGCTCTCCGACGAGGATCTCGAGCTGCTCTCCCGCCAGATGAAGGAGCGCCGCTTCAACGAGGGTTCCGCAGTTACCACCGAGGGAGCCGGCGCGGCGGGCTTCTTCGTCATCGTCGAAGGGAACGCGAACGTCAACGTCATGGGAGAGCAGCGCGCGACGCTCGGGCCCGGCGACTACTTCGGCGAGATCGCGCTGATCGACGAAGGCACGCGTTCCGCCTCGATCACGGCCGCCACCGATCTCCGCTGCTACGGGCTCACCGCCTGGGAGTTCCGACCGTTCGTCGAGGAGCATCCGCAGGTCGCCTGGGCCATGCTGCAAACGCTCGCACGGCGTCTGCGCGAAGCGCAGGCTCACGAGCACACGCACTAGGAAGGAGCTCACATGGGCTGGCTCGACAACCTTTGGCGCCGGCGCCAGGGACGCACGACCGAGACGGCTGAGGACACCGCCGAGGCGCAGCAAGCGCAGCGGCCGGGTCCCGAGGAGGAGCTCGCGGACGACCTCGAAGAAGGAGCGCACCGCATCCGCGACGAGGAGATCTACCGCGAGCCGCGCATCCCGCCCGGCACCGGCTAGGCCCAAACTACAACAGGAGCTCGACGATCAGGCAATCGCGCCACTCGCCGTCGAGCTGCGCGTGCCGCTGGTACACGCCGACCTCGCGGAAACCGAGTGCGCGACAGAGCGCTCGGCTCGCCTCGTTCTCGGGAAAGACCCGGCTGACGAGTTTCCAGTAGCCGCGGGCGCGGCACTCCTCCGCCAGCGCTTCCATCGCTACGCGGCCGAAACCCTCGCCACGCCGTCCACGCGTCACGTAGACCGAGAACTCGCGCACGCCCTCGTAGGCTTTGCGGTCGCGGTACGGGGACGCGGAAGCCCACGCGACGGCCCCTCCCCCGTCCTCGACGACGACCAGCGGGAAGCCTGTGTCCAGCCACTCCTCCACGTCCTCGGCGCCGCGGAGGTCGGTCTCGAAGGTCGCGAGCCGGTCCTCGATTCCCTCGTTGTAGATCCGCGCGATGTCGCCGGCGTCGGCGGCGCGGGCAGGCCTAGGCGATGCGCTCGACGCGCTCGTCCTCCTCGACGTCCATTTCGGTCACCTCCGGCATCCGCTTCAGCATCGCGAACGAGAAGCCCTCGCGCGCGAGGAAGAAGCCGCCGAGACCGAAACCAACCGACGCCTCGATCGCCTGGAGGCCGATTCCGAACGCAAACCCGTGCGCGTA
>DASXSE010000097.1:0-27429 GCA_036506175.1 Gaiellaceae bacterium | reverse complement strand
ACGTAGAAGAGCGCGATCGTGTTCAGGCCGAAGAGCGCGGCCACGACCACGGTCAGGCGCGTGAGGTTCCGCTCGACGATGTGCTGGCCACCCTGGGAGGCGGGCGTGTAGCCCATGCCGCCGAAGCCCGTGTCGCGCCCGGAGTGCATGAGCACGAGCATGGTGAGAAAGCACGCCAGCAAGACCTGGATGACCGGCAGGACGACGTCGAGCACGAGTTCAGGATAGCGAGCCTTCAGGCGCCTTCGACAGCCGAGAAAATCGCCTCAACAAGCTCCTCGAGCATGCGCCCGACCACGTCGATCGACCGCTCCACGTCCAGCAGGGCTTCCAGGGCACGCGCGAAGAGCCCGTTGTCATCGGCGATCAGGACGCTCAGTGTGGCGAAGGGGCCACACGTAATCAATCACCTGCGGCCGCGAAAATGTCACTAGCTCACTAGCGGATCGCGGATTTTCCGATTTGCAGCCCGCGTGCCGAGCCCACGTGCTCGACCTGGAGCGTCGTGTGCTCGATTCCAAAGCGGTCGTGGAGCATGCGCTCGAGCTCCAGGCGGATCCGGTGGCAGTCGGCATCCGGTTCGACCAGGACGTGAGCCGAAAGCGTCGGAAAGCCGCTCGTCACGGTCCAGACGTGCAGGTCATGGGTTTCGACGACTCCGGCGTGATCGGCGATCGCGTGGCCGATCTCTCCGGGCGGTGCGGATTCAGGCGCACCTTCGAGGAAGATTCGGCCGGACTCCCTGAGCAGCGAAACCGCGGCCGCGAGCATGAGCCCGACGACCACGAGGGAGGCGATCGGGTCGAATCGGTCCCAGCCCGTCAGGAGGATCAGCCCTCCCGCAACCGCCGTCCCTATGAAGGCGGCGAGGTCAGTGGCCAGGTGTAGGTAAGCGCCGCGGACGTTGAGGCTCTCGCGCTGAGTTCCGGACAGGAGCTTCACCAGAGCCAGATTGATGACGATTCCGCCGAGCGCCACCAGCGCGACGATCGCGCCGTCGACGTCGGGCGGGTCGATCAGACGGCGAACGGCCGAGTAGAGGATCCATGCGGCGATCACAAGCAGCGTGATCCCGTTTGCCTGCGCGGCCAGGATCTCGGCACGCGCAAAGCCGAACGTCCAGCGGCCGCGTGCGGGCAGCGTCGCCATCCACGACGCCAGAAGCGCAAGCCCCAGTGCACATGCGTCCGTGAGCATGTGGCCCGCGTCGGCAAGCAGAGCGAGCGATCCGGCGACGATCCCGAGGACGACCTCGGCGACCATGAACGCGACGAGCACGCCCAGTGCAAGGGCGAGCAGCTTGCGATCCGCCTGCGCGTGCTCGTGCTTATGCATCGGATTCATTGTGACTCGCCCCCTCGCAGGACCGTCTCGATGCGCTTCGCCTGAACGCGTACGTCGTGTTGCTCGGCGATCTTCCGTCCGTCCGCGTTCGGCCGCGGCAGCTCCGAGGCCTCGCGGAGGCCCCGTTCGATCGATTCGAGGGTCCCCGGATCGACGAGGACGCCGGTCTCCGGGGTGACCAACTCCGGCGGGCCTCCGATCCGCGTGGCGACAACGGGGCGCTCGCAGGCAAGCGCCTCGAGAACGGTCTGCCCGAATGGCTCGATCAGGCTGGGCTGACAGAGCACGTCGCACGCAGCGACCCAGGCTGGGACGCTTTCGTGCGAGACGCGCCCGGCGAGCCGCACCCCCGGACGGCCCGTCAGCTGATCTCGCGCCGGCCCGTCGCCGACGAAGGCGAGAGATCCCCGGCCCAGCCGCGCGAAGGCATCTGCCAGGCGGATGACGTTCTTCCGCTCGTCGAGCGTGCCAACGCAGAGATAGAACGGCCCGTCACCCTCCCAGCCCGTCTCTGCGCGGGCTTCAGCCGCGTCGCGCGGCCTGAACCGCTCGAGATCGACGCCGCAGTCGATCACCTGCACGTGTCCGAGGACAGCGGGAATCTTGGTCTCGAGCTCGCGGCGCAGGAAGTCCGAGACGGCGATGACGCCATTTGCCTGGTGGAGCACGGCGCGCGTCGCCGCCGCAACCCCGGGGATGGAGCCGATGTTGCGGACATCTCGGCCGTGCGCGGTGACCACGAGCCGGGAATCGCTCGCTTTGGCCGCCAGTGCGGCCGCGGCACCCGCCGGAAAGAGGAAGTGGCCGTAGACGACGTCGGGGCGGAACCGGCGAGCCGCGCGGGTTGCTCGCGCCGCGAGCGTCGCGTACCTGGCAGGCGACCCGCCGCGGTGGTCGATGACGACCCGCTCGAGCTCGTTGCCGGCCCGCTCGAGCTCGTCGGCTATCTGCCGAACGAAGACCCCGAGGTCGGGCGCCTCGGGCCCTGGGTACATCTGCGAAACGAGAAGAATGCGCATGGTTGACAAGAGGCAAGATCGCCCGTTCGGGGGAAGTGAGCCCGTCAGGGCGTCGCTACCGTCGATTCATGGCCAAAACTGCGGCAGGCAGCGTCGACGTGGCTGCGGTCGAAGCACATCTCGCACGCTACGTCGTTTCGTGCCCTCTCTGCAAAGCGGTGGACCAGCTCGGCGTTGGTCAGCACCCGTGCCGGATCGAGTCCTCCAATGGAACGAAGGACTCGATCACGGCCGTGGTTGTCGTTTGCAAGCGGTGCGGCTACTTGATGCCGCTCGCAGCCGACCTCGTTGCAAACGGGAACGCGAAGTAGCTAAGCAGCCTTTCTCCGAGACTCTCGCTCGAGCCTTTCCTCAGCCCGCGCGCGGGCGATGATGAGCTCCGGCGCGCCGGAGCGGTTGCGTGCCTGGGTGCTGCGGGCTTCCGCCCACAGGTCTTCGATCTTGCCCGTCAGACGAGCCGCCTCCGCGGACTTTGCGGAGTCGGCCCCTTCGGCGAGCTCATGCCAAAGCTCCGAGCGGCGTTCTACCGCCTGCTCGAGCTCGGCCCTGATTTCACTGATCGTTCTCACGTCTACTTAAACGAGGCGCGAGAAGCGGCCATTCCATCGCGGAAGGAGCCGGAGGCGGGACTCGAACCCACGGCCTAGCGCTTACAAGGCGCTTGCTCTACCAGCTGAGCTACTCCGGCGCGAAGAACAGCGTAGCGCTAGTCGAGCACGGCTCGATCCTGCTGATGGAGCAGGACCTTCCGCTTAACGCGCTGGAGGGCATTATCGATCGTCTTCGTATCGCAGCCGAGCTCCTCGGCCATCTCCTCGTAGGAGTTTCCTTCGAGATACAGCCGTAGCGCGTCGCTCTCGAGCGGTGAGAGACCTGTGCCCAGGCAGAAGACGAGGCTCTGCAGCTCCTCGGTCGAAATGACGCAGACGACCGGGTCGTCGACGCCGGGCCCGGGCAGTGCATCGCCGAGCGTGCAGTCGCTGTCCTCCTGGCCGGCCGGCGTGTGGCTGAACGAGACGTAGGTGTTGAGGGGCGTGTGCTTGAAGCGGGTGGCGGTTTTGATCGCGGTGATGATCTGCCGCGTGATGCAGAGCTCCGCGAAGCTCCGGAAAGACGTGTCCTTGTCCGAGCGGAAGTCGCGCACGGCCTTGTAGAGGCCGATGAGGCCTTCCTGGATGAGATCGTCGGATTCGCCTCCGGCGAGGAAGTACGAGCTTGCCTTCAGGCGGACGAAGCCGGTGTACCGGCGAACGAGCGTGTCGAGCGCGACGTCGTCGCCGTTGCGAGCGCGCAACACGAGACGAAGGTCCTCGAGTTCGCGCTGGGTTTTTTCAAGGGGGCGGGCTGTAGCGAGCTGACGGCGGGGCATCGCGTTCCTCCCTGGGCGTAGAGGACCAACCCTAACCCTCAGGTTGAGGTCTCGATCGTAGCAAGGTGGGCGCGAATGTTCAACGTTCGCGCCGCCATTCCTCGAGCCGCCTCCGAGTCTCCTCGTCGAGCGCTCCCTCGACGGTCGAGCGGGAACTCGTATCCGGCTCGGTCCGCGGCTCCGCGAGCTCGCGGAGAAAGGTCTTCGCCGAGACCCGCCTCGTCTCCTGCCCGGCCGTGGTTCGGATCGCGCGGTCGGAGGAGACGACGGTCACCGGCTCCCGGCCGCGATGGTCAGCCGCGAGGCGCTCCACGACGTCGTCCGCGTGGGACGCGTAGCGGACCTCGAGCGGGCCGAGCGCGGCATCGTCGCCAACGCCGTCGAAGACGACGATTCCACGGGCACCTTCGACTGCGACATGACTTGCCAGGCGGTCGATCAGCTCGCGGCGGTCGCGGAAACCGCCTGCGTGGAAGATGTTGTTCCCGTCGAAGAGGTAGAGCAAGCCTCCTTGGAGGCTAGTCGCTCCACCAGTTCGGGATCATCTCCGCGTCCTGCGACTCCGTCTTGGGGGCTCCGAAAGCCAGGAACGCCATCCCCTCCTGGCCGGCTTCGAACGAGCGGATGGTGTCCTTGTCGACGCGCACGGCGTCCCACTGCTCGAGGTCTCGAATCTCGTCGTCGAGCTTCACGCGTCCGCTCCCCTCGACCACGACGTAGACCTCTTCCTGCTCGTTCTGGTGGTGACCGTAGGGAAAGCGGGTGTTCGGCGACAGCCGCTGGTAGCTCAAGCCGAACTCGTGGCACTCGAGCGGATCCCGTGCGAAGTGGGCCTCGATGTCAGGCGCGAGCCCGAACTTCTCTGCGGAGTTCTCCACGTCTTGCTTCAGATTTTTGATCGTGTAGTCGCTCATGGCGGGTCCTTTCTAGGTCAGGCCGCGACGCTGCCTCGCCGCTTCGAAGAGCGAGACGCCGGCCGCCACGCTGACGTTCAACGACTCGACCTTACCCGCCTGCGGGATGAAAAACGCATCGTCGCAAGCCTTGCGCACGAGCGGCCGCAACCCGCGTCCCTCTGCGCCGAAGACGAGCGCGGCGCCGGTGGTGAAGTCCGCCGACCAGACGGGGGTTTCTGCATCTCCGGCGGCTGCCCAGACCCACAGATCGTTCCGCTTCACCTCGGTGAGATAGCGGGACAGATTCACGACGACCGCGACCTGGACGTGCTCCACCGCCCCCGCCGACGCTCTGCACACGGCCGGCGTGACTCGCGCAGATTTGTGCTCCGTGATGACGACACCGCTGGCGCCAGCGCCTTCTACGCTCCTGCACACCGCGCCGAGATTGTGCGGATCCGTGACCTGGTCGAGGCACGCGATGAGCGGCCGCTCGCCTGCCGCGATCTCGAAGGCGTCCGCGTACTTGTACGCCTCGCAGAATGCGACGACTCCCTGGTGGTCTCGCGAGCCCGCTGCAGCCGTGAGGGCAGCTTCCGGGCGGACCTGCACGCGCAGGCCCGATTCCTCCCGCAGCCATGGCTCGGCGGCGAGGGCACGCTCGCTCGCCAGCAGCTCGAGAACCTGCCGCCGACCTGCGCGCAGGACCTCCCGCACCGGGCGGCGTCCGTAGACGAGCTCCCGCGTCACCGAGTGGGAATCATCTGGGAATCAGCCGGTAGCCCTCGGCGACGTCCTGAACCTCCCAGCCGCGAGCGGCGATTTCTTGCCGCAGGCGGTCGGCCTCGTCGAAGTCCTGCGAGGAGCGCGCTCGCTGCCGCTCTTCGGCCAGCGAAACCACTTCCGAGGGCGCCTCCTCGGCTTTCTCCACCCCCAACCCGAAGATGCGAAGACCGCGCTCGAGCAGATCGAGCTGCCCCGCCGCCCGCCAGTCGTGGAGGATCGCTAGTGCGGCAGGCGTGTTGAAATCGTCGTCGAGGGCGGCCTCGAAGTCCTCCCAGGGCGGCGCCTCGCCGCGCTGCGCCGCGACGCGAAAGGCCGTCCGAAAGCTTTCTGCCTGCGCTCTGGCGGACGCCATCGCCTCGTCCGAGTAGTCGATCGGGCTGCGGTAGTGCGCGCCGAGGAAGTAGACGAGGATCGCCTCGCGTCCATATGTGTCCAGCGCCTCGCGGAGCGAGACGATGTTCCCCTCCGACTTCGACATCTTCTCGTCGTCGAGCTGGAGCATTCCGTTGTGCGCCCAGATCTGGGCGAAGCGGCGCCCGGCGCCTCGCGACTGCGCAAGCTCGTTCTCGTGGTGGGGGAAACGGAGGTCGATGCCGCCGCCGTGGATCTCGAACTCGGGCCCGAGATGGGCCTCGGCCATCGCGGAGCACTCGATGTGCCAGCCCGGTCGGCCCTTGCCCCATGGAGAGTCCCAGGACGTGTCTTCGTGCTCCTTCGTCGCCTTCCAGAGAGCGAAGTCGCGCGGATCCTCCTTCAGGTCGCTCGGCTCCTGGGTGACCATCTCCTCGGGGTCGGCACCCGACAGCTGGCCATACGCCGGATACGCGGCCACACGGAAGTACACGTCTCCGGACGACTCGTACGCGAGCCCGCGGCCGACCAGCTCCTCGATGAGGGCGACGATCTCCGGGACGGTCTCCGTGGCCAGAGGCTCGACGTCGGGCCGCTCGAGCCCGAGGCGTTCGGTGTCCTCGACGTACCATCGCGTCGCCTTCTCAGCGAGCTCGGAGCTGCCGATTCCCTCCCGCGCTGCGGCTGCGTAGATCTTGTCGTTGATGTCGGTGATGTTCTCGACGAGCTTCACGTCGTAGCCGCGTTCGACCAGCCAGCGCTTCAGCCACAGGAACACGACGTATGGGCGCGCGTTCCCGATATGAATCCGCTGGTAGACCGTCGGTCCGCAGACGTACATCCGGATCCGCCACGGCGGCGGGGTCAGCTCGACCTTCTCGCGCGTCAGCGAGTCGTACAGCAGCACCCGGGCGTTATAACCGCTCGGGGCTCAGGCTTTGTCGAACTGCGCTTCCTCGGTCGAGCCCTTGAGCGCGAGCGTCGAGCTCTCTCCGCCTGAGACCGCCTGCGCGACGAGGTCGAAGTAGCCGGCGCCGACTTCGCGCTGGTGGCGCGTGGCCGTGTAGCCCTCGGCCTCGAGCTCGAACTCGCGCTCCTGCAGGCGCACGTACGCGGGCATGCCCTCCTCCGCGTAACCACGCGCGAGCTCGAACATCGACTCGTTGAGCGCGTGGAAGCCCGCCAAGGTGATGAACTGGAAGCGGTAGCCAATCTCCGCGAGCCGCGGCTGGAACGCTGCGATCTCGTCGTCGTCCAGGTGGCGCCGCCAATTGAACGAGGGCGAGCAGTTGTAGGCGAGCAGCTTGCCGGGGAAGCGGTCGTGGATCGCGTCCGCGAACTCGCGCGCCTCGCCGAGATCCGGCGTTGACGTCTCGAACCAGATGAGATCGGCATAGGGCGCGTACGCGAGCCCGCGCGCGACGGCCGAGTCCAGCCCGCTCTCGACGAGGAAGTAGCCCTCCGGCGTCCGCTCACCCGTGACGAACTGCTGGTCCCGCTCGTCGACGTCGCTCGTGAGGAGGGTGGCACTCAGTGCATCGGTACGCGCAACGATCAGCGTCGGGACTTCGCAGACGTCGGCCGCGAGACGCGCGGCGTTCAGGGTGCGGATGAACTGTTGCGTCGGGACGAGCACCTTGCCGCCGAGGTGCCCGCACTTCTTCTCAGAGGCGAGCTGGTCCTCGAAGTGGACGCCGGCGGCGCCCGCCTCGATGAACGCCTTCATGAGCTCGAAGGCGTTGAGAACGCCGCCGAAACCGGCTTCCGCATCGGCGACGATCGGCGCCAGCCAGTAGGGGCCGTTGGAGCTTTCTTCGGACCACTCGATCTGGTCTGCTCGCCGCAGAGCCTTGTTCAGCCGGCGTACGAGCGCGGGTGCGCTCGAGCACGGATACAGGCTCTGGTCGGGATAGACGTCCTCGGCGAGGTTCGCGTCCGCCGCGACCTGCCAGCCGCTGAGATAGATCGCCTTCAGTCCGGCCTTGACCATCTCCACCGCCTGGCCGCCGGTCATCGCTCCCAGCGCAGCGACGTAATCCTCTTCTTGAAGAAGCTTCCAGAGGCGTTCGGCGCCCAGCCGGGCGAGGGTGTGCTCGACGTGGACGGAGCCGCGCAGACGGCGAACGTCCTCCTCCGTGTACGCCCGTTCGATTCCGTCCCAGCGGTCCATCCTCTCCTCCTCAGTCCAGGTGTTCGTACGCAGGCAGGGTCAAGAACTCGGGGAACTCATCACCGAGCGCGACCTCGTCGAAGACGGCGCGCGCATCCCCCCAGCGGCCTTCCCCGAATTGGGCCGTTTCCGCGTCCTCGAGCTCGTTCACGTGCGCGCACGTCGTCTTCCCGTGGCGAGCCCATTGCCAGATCTGGGCACGCGAGATCTCGGCCGTGGCCGCGTCCTCCATGAGGTTGTAGATGGCGACGGCCCCGACTCCGCGCAGCCAGGACTCCAGGTACTGGAGACCGACGCTGACGTTGTTGCGGATCCCGTCCTCGGTGACCTCGCCGCCGGGCACGCGCACGTCCAAAAGCTCTCGCGCCTCGACCGATACGTCCTCGCGCTTCCGCTCAATCTGGTTGGGCCGCTCCCCTAGAACGCGGTCGAAAACCTCGGTCGCCACAGGGACGAGATCGGGATGGGCGACCCAGGTGCCGTCGAAGCCGTCGCCGGCCTCGCGCTCCTTGTCCTCCTTGACCTTCGCGATCGCCGTTTCGTTGACCTCGGGATCTCTGCGGCTCGGCACGAACGCGGCCATGCCGCCCATCGCGTGCGCACCGCGGCGGTGGCACGTGCGGACGAGAAGCTCGGTATACGCCCGCATGAACGGGACGGTCATCGTGACCTGCACGCGGTCCGGGAGCACGAAGTCAGGCCGGTCGCGGAACTTCTTGATGATGCTGAAGATGTAGTCCCAGCGGCCGGCGTTCAGTCCGGCCGAGTGTTCGCGTAGCTCGTAGAGGATCTCCTCCATCTCGAACGCGGCCAGGATCGTTTCCACGAGAACGGTTGCCTTGATCGTGCCGCGCTCGAGGCCCAGCTCCTCCTGAGCGGCGACGAAGACGTCGTTCCAGAGCCGCGCCTCGAGATGGCTTTCGAGCTTTGGGATGTAGAAGTAGGGCCCGCTGCCAGAGTCGAGAAGCCGACGCGCGCAGTGGAAGAGGTAGAGGCCGAAGTCGAAGAGGCTGCCGGAGACCGGCTGGTCATCGACGAGAACGTGGCGCTCCGGAAGGTGCCACCCGCGCGGGCGCACGATGAGAACGGCAGTCTCGTCCTTCAGCCGGTATTCCTTGCCCTCGGGGGTCGTCAACTCGATCGTCCGCTCGATCGCGTCGATGAGGTTGGCCTGGCCCTCGACGCAGTTCGCCCACGTCGGCGAGTTCGCATCCTCGAAGTCGGCCATGAAGCACCGGGCCCCGGAGTTCAGCGCGTTGATCATCATCTTGCGCTCGACCGGGCCCGTGATCTCGACGCGGCGATCCTGCAAATCGGGCGGGACGGGCGCGACCTGCCAGTCTCCTTCACGAATCTGGCGCGTTTCGCGGAGAAAGTCCGGGAGCTCGCCCGCGGCGATTCGCTGCTGGCGCTCGGCCCTCGCGGCCAAGAGCTGCTCGCGGACCGGATTGAAGCGCCGGTGGAGGCCGGCGACGAACTCGAGCGCGTCGTCGGTCAGAACCTCCTCTCCGGGCCCCTCGACAGGCGCCCGGACCTCGACCCCCTGCGCGACGGTCATCGGCTAATGCCTCGCCCGCTGATGTTGCCGCGCTGCCGGCGAGCGAAAAGCGAGCTGTCCAAGGACGCAGGGAACCCGCGTATCGACGGTAGATACGCGGGCGACCGAGGACGCCGGCCAGCGATGCTTTGGAGCCGCCGGAGGCGCGGAGGACATTGCCGGGTGAGGCATTTCAGTCTCGATCGTGGTCGCGTTCGCAGGCTTCCGGGCAGGTGCATTCCGCGACCTCGGCGGTGCTGAGATAGGACTGGGGCACGATGGGTCTCGAATCGGGCTCGCGTTCGCGGCGAGTGGGTCTCTCGATCACGTGAATCTCCATGGCTGTGCTCATGTACCCCTCCCCACGATGGTAGAACGCGACCCCAGCCATACAGCAAATCGTTTCTTTCGATCATCGGTATCAGTAGAATCTATGGCGTGCTGCTCGCGCAGGTCACCGCGTTCGTCGAGGTGGCCCGGCAGCGGAGCGTGAGCCGAGCAGCGGAGGCGCTCTTCATCACCCAGCCTGCGCTGACCGCTCGAATCCAAGGGCTCGAGAAGGAGCTCGGCGCCCGGCTCTTCGTGCGCACGCCGCGTGGAATGAAGCTCACCGGCGCAGGCGACGCATTTCTCCCCTACGCGGTGCGGGCTCTCGATGCCCTCGGGGATGGGCGCATGCAGGTGAATGCACTCGAGCGCGGTGGTGCGGGGCGGCTCGCCATCGGCGCTGCGCCCGCGGTCAGCACGTACGTCCTTCCGGGGCTACTAAGGCGCTTCGCGGAGTCACATCCGCGCGTCGAGGTGAGAGTACGCACCGGTCACTCGGAAGAGATGCTCGACCTCGTCCTGCGGGACCAGGTCGACGTGGGACTGGTTCGGGCGCTACGCCACCGCGACATCGCCAGCACGCCGCTCTACGAGGACCGTTTGATCCTCGTCGTCGAGCCCGGCCATCCGTTCGCCGGTTCCGGCCGCATTCGGCTGGACGAGATCGCGGGCGAGCAGCTCATCCTCTTCGACCGTACGTCGAGCTACCACGAGCTCACGAACGCCTTCTTCCGCCGCGCGGGGGTCTCGCCCGCGGGCGTCATGGAACTCGACAATATCGATGCGGCGAAGAAGATGGTGGAGCAGGGCTTCGGCGTGGCGCTCCTCCCCCACACTTCGGTCGTGGACGAGCTCACGGCAGGCACGCTGGCCGAGGTCACCATCCAAGGCGCCGACCCGGTCCGGCGGCAGATCGTCGCCATTCGTCGGCGTGACGCGGGGCCGCCCCGAGGCGCTGTCGCGTCCTTTTTGGACACGTTTGCGGCCGCGCGGGCCGAGCTTACGGAGTGGCCGCCTCGGCGCGCCTCAACGCCTCGTCGCGCGGCAGCGCGAGGAGGACCGTCCAGAGCTCGGGGCCGCGCTCCGCGCCGGTAAGGGCCAGCCGCAGCGCGCGCAGATCCCCGCCAACCGCTTTCAGCTCCCGCAGGATGGCCTTGGCCCCGACGGCGTCGAGCTGACCGTTGGCCCGCTCACGAAGCTCGCGAAACCGCTCGAGTGTCTCCGGGGAGGTCGTGGCCGCCGCTACCGGTGCGGTAAGGATGGAGTCTGCGATCATGCGGGCCTCGACGAGGTCCCGGGCTCCTCGCATGGCCGGCACGACCTCGAGGGGTGCGCCGACCCGTTCGGCCAAGTCCTCGTCGCTGAGAGCTCCCACGGCCGCGACCGCGAGCCGACGAAGACGCGCGACGTCGAGGTGAACGTCGCCGCGTGGGAGACCGAGCTCCTCCAGATACGCGCGAACCGCCTCCGCGGGAAATCCTTCCGCGCGGAGCTCATCGAGGGAGCTCGCCCCGTGACGCTTCGACAGCTTCGTCCCGTCCGGCCCGAGGATCAGCCCGTGGTGGATGTACTCGGGCGGCTCAGCACCCAGCGCGCGCGTCAGCTCCTCGTGCAGGTGCTTGTTCGAGAGGTGGTCCTTGCCGCGGATGACATGCGTGATCCCGAAGTCGACGTCGTCGACCACCGTCGCCAAGTGGTAGGTCGGGCGTCCGTCCGGGCGAACGAGGGTGATCCGACCGAAGCGCACCGCCCCCTCCTCGTCAGTCGAGGCGCCGCTCATGGAGGCGGCTGCCCGCCGGTGGCGCTCCGCGCGCTCACTCTGCCGATGTGGCCCCTCGTCCCAGGTGAGGCCGAGCCATTCGAGATCTCGGAGGATCCCCTCCTCCACACCGGCCTCGCTTCGCTCAGCGTCCGTGTCGTCGATCCGGAGGATGAAGACACCCTCATGGTCGTCGGCGAATTTCCGGTTCGCAATCGCGGTGAGCGCGCTTCCGAGGTGCAGGGAGCCGGTCGGGCTCGGCGCAAAGCGGACGCGGACGCTCACGTTCCCATCGTATTGCCGCGCACTCCGCATCTACGATTGGTGGATGCGGCAGGTCGGTCTCGACGATCTCGCCGTCGCCGCCGGGACCACGACCGACACCGTCGAGGAGCTGGTCGAGGACGGAGTCGTCGCCCCCGGCGCTGACGGCACATTCACCGGCAGCGATGTTCGCCGCGTGCGCCTCGTCCTGGCGCTGCGGACGTCCGGCGTGCCGTTCGCGGCGGTCGGGGAAGCGATCCGGCAAGGCCGCTTGTCCCTCGACTTCGTCGACGACCTGGCGCCCGATCCGATTCCGCTCGTACCCGAGACGAACAACGAGCTTGTCGAGCGCCTCGGCCTCGATCCCGAGGTCGCACTGCAGCTCGGCCGGATTCTCGGAACCTGCGCGCTCCCCGACGACGAGCAGGTTCGCGCGGACCAGGCAGAGATCTTCGAGCTCTACCGCGCCGCACAGGAGACGGTGCCCCTGACGAGGGCCTACTGCGCGTCGTTTCGCGCGACGGTCGAAAGCATGCGGCGCATCATCGACGCTCAACGCGATTTCGCCGACGAGGTATTGATTCGGCCGCTCGTCGAATCCGGCATGAGCCCGTCGGAGATCCTGGCCGTCTCGTCCGCGCGGCGTCGCAGCTACCGGGAGATGGGGCAGCGGCTCATCAATCTCCTCTTCGTTCGGTTGGCGGACGAGGCCGTCTTCCAGAACGTCGTCGAGCACATGGAGGCCGCCCTCGCTGACAAGCGCCTGCGGATCGGTGAGCACACCGGCGCGATTGCGTTCATGGACGTGAGCGGGTACACGCGCATGACCGAGGAGGCCGGAGACGAGGAAGCTGTCACCGAGGCCTTACGGTTCATCGAGCTGGTCGAGTCGGTGGCCGCCGAGACCGGCGGACGCATCGTCAAGGTCCTGGGCGACGGCGTCATGACCCACTTCGACGATGCCGACGGGGCGGTACGCGCGGCGGTGCTGCTCGTCGGACGGTCCTACACCGCGGGTCTGCCCGCAGCCCGAGCCGGAATCAACACCGGCCCGATGCTGCGCCGTGACGGCGACTACTTCGGTTCCGTGGTCAACATCGCCGCCCGGGCGGCCGACTACGCGCGGCCCCGCGAGGTTCTCGTCACGGACGCCGCCGTCGAGGCGTGGACAGGCGGCAACAGCATCAACTTTCAGGGCATCGGAGCCGTCGCGCTGAAGAACGTGCGCAAGCGGATCGAGCTCTACCGCGCAGCTCCCGAAACTCCACTCGAATAGTCTCGCCGGCAACGATTCTCGCTCGGGGCTGACGTGACGTTTTCGCCCACCGACACGCTCGTCCTCGCCGCCCTCCTCGCGGCGGTCGCGTTTCTGCTCATCGCGGCGGAGCGGACCCGCATCCCCTATCCGATCCTTCTCGTCGTCGGCTGCCTCGGCCTCGGGTTCGTTCCCGGGATCCCCGACATCCAGCTGCCGCCCGACCTCGTGCTCGTCGCGGTCTTGCCGCCTCTGCTCTACGGCGCCGCCTTCTTCACTTCGCTCCGGGATCTACGGGAGAACGCAGGCGCGATCACGTTGCTGGCCGTCGGGCTCGTGCTCACGACGATGCTGATCGTCGCGGTCGTCGCTCACGAGCTGATACCCGGCCTGACCTGGCCGTGCGCCTTCGTCCTCGGAGCGATTGTCTCGCCGACCGATCCAACAGCTGCGACCGCTATCGCGGAGCGGCTCGGCCTCCCGCGGCGACTCGTCGCCCTGATCGAAGGCGAGAGCCTGGTGAACGACGGGACTGCGCTGGTCGCGTACAAGTTCGCCGTGGTCGCCGTCGTCAGCGGGACGTTTTCGATGGCCGACGCGGCCGGGAGATTTGCCCTAAACGTTGTCGGCGGCATCGCGTTCGGGCTCGCCGTCGGCTTTCTGGTGCGGCAGGTGCGAAAGCGCATTCAGGATCCCGCCCTCGCGATCACCATCTCTCTCATGAGCGGTTACTTCGCCTACTTGCCGGCTCAGGCCGCCGGCGTCTCGGGCGTGCTGGCCGCAGTCACCATCGGCATCTACATGGGCTGGTACACGCCGGAGCTGACGACGTGGCAGACGCGTCTCCAGGGGATTGCCGTCTGGGAGATCCTCTTCTTCGTCTTGAACGCTCTTCTGTTCGCGCTCATCGGGCTGCAGCTCCCGGTAATCGTCGATGCGCTCTCCGGCTATTCGGCGTCCACCCTGATCTGGTACGCCGCGGCCGTGGCGCTCGCCGTCATCGCCGCGCGATTCCTCTGGGTCGTCCCCGGTACGTATCTCGCCGCATGGTTCAGGCGGAACAGGCGGCCGATCCAAAACCCCGGCCGTGCGTCGATCATCCTCAGCTGGTCGGGGATGCGCGGCGCCGTTTCGCTCGCCGCCGCCCTCGCGCTCCCTCTGACGACGGATAAGGGCTCTGCCTTCCCGAACAGGGAGCTCATCATCTTCCTCACCTTCGGGGTCATCTTCGGCTCCCTCGTCGTCCAGGGATTGACCCTTCCGGCCGTCGTGAACGTGCTGGGGATCGAAGACGAGGGCCGAGCCGAGAAGGAGGAGACGAAGGCGCGCCTCTACGCGGCCGAGGCTGCGCTGTCGAGGCTCGAGGAGCTCGCCTCAGAGGGCTGGGTACAGGAGGAGACGCTCGAACGTGTGCGCGGCCTCTTCGGCTTCCGGCGCGAACGTTTCCGGAGCCGGTTCGACCCCGAGAGCGACGGTGCCATCGAGGAGCGGTCGATTGCCTTCCAGCGGCTCATGCACGAGCTCTTGCGCGCGGAACGGGACGCCGTCTTCGAGCTGCGCCGAACACGGCGGATCGACGACCAGGTCATGCGCAGAGTCATCCGCGACCTCGACCTCGAGGAGGCTCGCCTCGATGCCTGAGCGGCGCGCCGCGCTGTTCAGACGATTTGGCGCACGGCGCTCACGACGCTTCCTGGGCGTTCGAGCCAAGGAAAGTGTCCGGCGCCGTCGACAATCGCGACCAGCGCGCCCGGGATCAGTTCTGCGCTCTTCTCGCTCTCGGCCGGCGGAATCGGGCTTTCCCGTCCATGCACGAAAAGGGTTGGCTCCGTAACGCGCGCCAACCCCGAGACGAGCGTGCCGGCGAGGAAATGGCCCCGGATTGACTCCCACGCGCCCGAGTAGGCCGGGACACTGGACCGAAACGGGGGCATCGGCGGCGCACTATCTGGGTCCGCGAAGTAGAAGGGCCAGACGAGGCGCATCATCTCCTGGATCTCAACCTCGCCCCCGCGGCCGGCAAGGAGCTCGCTGTCGAGAGCGTTCACGCGCTCGGCTACCTCCGGCGTGAGCCGCTTGGTCAGGTTTTCCTCGAGGGCCTTCTCACCACCGTCGGGCACTGCCCCGAGCGGGTCGATGACGATCAGACCGAGCAGGCGCTTAGGCCGCGCAACGGCGAGGTGCATGGCGAGGTGTCCGCCCCACGAGTGGCCGATTACCCAAGCGCGCTCGAGCCCGAGGTCGTCGAGCACTTCGACTGCGTCTTCGACATGGGCCTCGACCGTAAAGGGCTCGCCCACCGTCGTCGGGGCCACGCCTCGTTGCTCGTAGCGAAACGTCTCGAAAACATCGCGCAACTCCTCCGTGAGCGATTGGATGTATTCGCCTGAAAGTCCGGGACCGCCGTGGAGGACGAGCGCCGGGGGCCCATTGCCCAGTCGGCGGCCAACGATCGAACCGCCGGCGACCTCGACGGTGAATGAGTCGTTGTCGACCAAGCCGCGTAAGGCTAGCGTCTGCCCCATGGAAGAAGCGCTTCTCCGCTGGTACGCGACGTCGAGACGCGACCTGCCGTGGCGCCGGACGCGAGACCCGTACGCGATCCTCGTTTCTGAGGTCATGCTCCAGCAGACGCAGGTGGAGCGCGTCGTTCCTCGCTACCTCCGCTGGTTGGCGCGCTGGCCGACGGTGGTGGCGCTCGCCGCCGCGCCTCGGGCCGAGGCGATCCGCGAATGGCAAGGGCTGGGCTACAACCGGCGCGCCGCCAACCTCCACCGAGCGGCAGAGCGGATTGCTGCGACCGGCTGGCCGGAGGATCTGACCGAGCTGCCGGGCGTGGGCCGCTATACCGCGGACGCGGTGGCTCGCTTCGCGTTCGAGGCGCCCGTGCTGCCCGTCGACACCAATATCCGCCGCGTGCTGGACCGCACCGGCGCGCGGTTCTCGCCTGCCTCCGCGCACGCGCTCATGGATCTCGGCGCCACGGTCTGCCTGGCCCGCATCCCGCGCTGCGGGATCTGTCCTCTCGCCGACCGATGTTCCTCGCGCGGGCGTAGGTACGAGCCGCTGAGGCGTCAGAGCCGGTTCGAGGGCTCCTTTCGAGAGAAGCGGGCGCGCACGCTCAGGCTGGTCGCGTCGGAGCCACAGGAACTCGGCGACCTCGAGTCCCCGGTCGTGGAAGCGCTAGCTCGCGACGGCCTGGTTCGCGTCGAGGGCGATCGGGTCAGCCTGCCCTAGGATCGGCAGGCCGGCGGCCTTCCACGCGTCGACTCCGCCGATGACGTCCGTCGCGTTCGTGAAGCCGATTTCCTTGAGCTGCTCGGCGGCGAACACGGAGGAGTAGCCCTCCCGGCAGATGAGGAGGATCCTGGCGTCGAGCGCAAGCTTCTCATTGCTCGTCGGCACGTCCGGATCGAGCCTCCAAGCGAGCACGGACAAGGGGTGATGAACCGCGCCGGGGACGAAGCCCTGGGCGCGTTGTTGATCGGGCGAACGCGTATCGACGAGGACAGCACCGGCGCGCATCTCCGCATAGGCCTCGACGGCCGTCACGCGGCCGAGCCGGCGGGCCGCCTCCTCGTACGACTCGTCGATGGACTTCCGCGCCACGGGAAGAGTCTAACCTCGGCTCAGAAGAGCAACCGCCTGCGCAGCGAGGCCTTCCCTGCGACCGGTGAAGCCGAGCTGGTCGGTCGTCGTGGCTCGAAGCGAGATGCGGTCGAGGTCGACGCCCAGCGCGCCGGCGAGACGAGCGCGCATCGCCTCCCGGGACGGGGCGATGCGCGGTTCCTCACCGATGAGGACGCAGTCTGCGTTGACCAGCTCCCAGCCAGTGCCGCGAACGACCTCGTATGTGCGCTGGAGCAGTCTCATCGACGACGCATCGAGCCATTGGGGATCGCCGGATGGGAACAGCTCGCCGATGTCTCCCATCCCCGCGGCGCCCAGAATCGCGTCGATCAAGGCGTGGGCGACCACATCGCCGTCCGAGTGGCCTGCGAGCCCTCGCTCGGCTGGGAAATCCACGCCGCCGAGGACGAGTGCCGCTTCGTCTGAAAACGCGTGCGCGTCGATCCCGATCCCGACCCGAAGCTCGCTCATCCGAGCGGCTCCTGGCGGCCGCGGCCGCTCTCGAAGACAGTGACCGTCTCGTACCCGGCTTCCCGAGCGTGCTCAATCGCGCGCTCGAGGTCGCGGCCAACGTCGTCCGGTTCATGCGCGTCGGAGGCCAGCGTGATCCCGACTCCGGCGTCGTGCGCAACCTCCAGCAGCTCAGGCTCGGGGTAGATCCGTCCATGCGGCTTGTGCAAGCCGGCGCTCGAGACTTCGAGGCAGACGCCGTCGAGCACATCGACGAAGGCGCTTCGGTCCCATTCGAGGAGTCCCGCGTGGAACTTGACGAGATCCGGGTGCGCGAGCGCATTGAACAGGCCACTCTCCGCCGCGCGGCTGAGAGTTTCGAAATAACGTCGGTAGGCTTCCTCGGCGCCCAAGGCCGCGACCAGGGTCGGGGCGCTGTCCAGCGCGAGCCCGTCGAGGTAGTGCACCGAGCCCAGGACGAAATCCCACGGGTGGCGAGCGAGGAGTGTCCGAACCTCGTCTTCGCGGCCCGGGTAGTAGTCAACCTCCACGCCCAGCTTGACCGGGAGGCCGCGGGTCTTGCCCTCGAGCACGGCTTCGACGTACGGCTCGATCGGGACGTGGCAGTGATCGATCTGGTACGGCACCGTCAGCAGCGGACGCGCCTCGAGAAAGTAGTAGAAGTGCTCGGTGAAGCCGATCTCGTCGATGCCGCGCGCGGCAGCTCCCTCCGCCCACCGCTCGACGGTCTCAACGGTGTGAGAAAGATGTCGGCCCTCGCTCCGGAGGTGCATGTGGTAATCGACGATCACGCGCGAGCGAGGAGACTTTCGACGAATGCAAGGTCGGCCTGCGTGGTGACCTTGAGAAGGCGCGGGTCACCCTCGACGAGGCGTACGCGACCGCCACGTTTCTCCACGAGCTTCGCACAGTCGCTCGCGTCCTCAAGCTCGCCGGCCACGGCTTCACGAAGGACCGGCACGAGGAACGCTTGCGGAGTCTGCACCGCCCAAAGGCTCGCTCGGTCGACGGTCTCGACGACGGCGCCGTCGGCGGCGGCCCGCTTCAGCGTGTCCGCCACGCGCAGCGCCGGAGCGGCTCCGTCCCAGCCCTCACCGAGCGGCGCCAGAACTCTCTCCAGCACCTCCTCCGAGACAAGCGGCCGCGCCGCGTCGTGGACGAGGACGACGAGCGCGTCTTCGGGAACCTCGGCGATGCCGGCCCGCACGGATTCCGCTCGGGTCTCGCCGCCCGGGACGCACGAGCTGACCTTGCTTGCGCTGAGCTCTTCGGAGAGCAGAATCGACGGCTCCTCCCAGCCCTCAGGGGCCACGATCACGATTGAATCGACCCAGTCCGTCTGGTCGAGCCGTTCCACGCTCTCGGCCAGCAGCGGACGCCCGCCGAGCTTCGCAAACGCCTTCGGCCGATCGACGCCGAGCCGCTCGCCCCGTCCGGCGGCGACGATCACGGCCCATGTGGCGCTCATTGGCCGCCCTTCGGCCAATGAGCGAGTGGAGGGTGCATGAGGGAACCGGGAGGTTCCCTCACTGCATCAAAGAAGGGGCCCGAAGGCAAGCGACGCTCACTTCGGGAGCACGACAAGCTCGCCGTTGCGCTCGACGAAGAGATCAGGGCTCACAGGGTTCGGGGCAGTGACGAAATCGCGCGTGACCTTGTCTCTGATTCGAGGGGCAAGCTTAATCGGGAGCGCCACGAAGACGCTCTCCCGCGGAACCGCGTAGACGGCCGGTCCGAGCTTGCGAACGATCTCGGCGCGCAGCTCGGCCGGCAGCATCCGGGCCGCGTCATACCCGTCGCCCGATGCCCACCCGCAGAGCTTCTCCTCGCACTTCAGACGCTGCTCCTTGTTCGTCTCGCGCACGAGATTCGCGAGCGCGTAGCGATGGAGCTCATCCTTGGACATCTTCCACCGGGCTACGTCGGCGTCCGTCACGACCATGAACGAGTCCTTTCGCTGTAGGCCGTAGGCGACCAGCAGATGGCCGGCGAACGGCGTCGTTGCGGGCTTCTGGTCGAGATGGCGGAAGGAGCCGGTGGGCTTCAGAAGCGGCAGCACGAACTGCTGCGCCGACGCGGGCGGTTCATCCCGATTCCCCGCCCCCATGCGTGTTTTCGCCTGCTGGACGAGACCGTTCACGATCGTGTCGAGGCGGTCTGGATGCGCCTTGTACTCCGCGTACTTCTTGCCGAAGCGAACCGACAGCGTGCTCAGGCTCGTCTTCGAGCTGACGTTCACCTTCGGCCCGTAGCCGGCCTCCGCATCGAAATCGGTCCCTGAGATGATCGAGGAGACGACCTTCGCCTTGAAGCCCGCTGTCGATAGCTGAGAGTCGGCGTTTCCGTTATCGCTGCAGCCGCTTACGGCCGCCACGAGGGCAGCGAGAAAGAGGGCACAAACCCCGGCGCGCACGGATACAGGATGCCCAGTGCGTCCGGGCCGGGTCGCAGTTGGGTTTAGGCCTTTGCCGCTACTGGCCGGCGCGAGGGCGTCACTACCTCTTCGAGGACCTCGTCCAGCCACACGCCTGCGGAATCCTCGTCGAGCCCCTTCGCGTACATGAGCTCGCTCGCGAGAATCTTCTTGGCCTTCACGAACATCTGCTTCTCGCCTGTCGAGAGACCCTTCTCCTGATCCCGCAGCGAGAGGTTCCTCACGACCTCCGCCAGTTCGAAGATGTCCCCCGTCTTCATCTTGTCCCGGTTGTGCTTGAAGCGGCGATTCCAGTTCTTCGGCATCTTGGTGCCGCTGCCGTGCAGCACCTCGAGAACCTGCTCGACCATTTCTTCGTCGATCACCCTGCGGAGCCCCACCTTTTCGGCGTTCTCCGCGGGCACGTTGACAGTCATGTCGTTGTGCAGGATCTTGATCGTCAGATATTCGCGCTCCGTCCCCAGAATGGTGCGCTTTTCTTTCTTCACCACCGTGCCGGCGCCGTGGTGGGGATAGACGACCTTATCGCCGACTTTGTACAAGCTCTCCTCCTCTTCCCGGGCCTAAAAAAAGCCGCTCGACCGCCTGCGGAACCCTGACATTGTAACGAAAACCCGCTTAAAACGCCAAGTTTCCAGGGCTTTTATGCCCGCTTGCGGGCTTTTTGTATCCCCCGCGGGCTTACAGCTGTAGATAACGATCGACGAGATTGTGCTCTTGGAGGCGTCTGAGCCCCTCGCGAATCTCCCGTGCACGCACCGACCCCACCCCGTCGACCGCCTCAAGGTCCCGATGGCTTGCCCGGATGACCGCATCCAGCGACCGGAAGTCACGCACGACGTGCCGAATGACGGAGTCCGGCAATCGCGGAATCCGCGAAAGGACGCGGTAACCGCGTGGCGACACGTTGAGGTCGAGCGGGTTCGTGTCGCGGGGGTAGCCGAGCACCTCGGAGAGCTCCTCGAACTCCAGCAGCCGCTGGTGCGGGAGCCCGGCCAGCCGCTCGAGCACCTGTGACGCCTTGGCCGGATCGCCTGTCTTTTCGTAGTCGTAGACGACGGCCGCCTTCTCGCGTGGAACCTCCTCCATCAACTCGTCGAGCTGCATGCGGATCAACCGAGCTTCGCCGCCGAGCTCGACGCAGTTGCGCTCGATCTCCTCGGCCATGCGTGTCGTCATCTCCGCGCGCTGCAGAACAACAAGGACGTCGTCGAGCATGACGGCGCTTTGAAACTCGAGGGCGGTCAGGCGCGTGAGGCCCTGGTCGAGTCTCACCTTGTACGTCTCGAGCGTCCCGAGCGCCTGGTTGGTGCGTGCGAGGACATCTGAGATCTCCCCGAGCTGGTAACGCTGCTCGCCCACGAAGACCGTGACGGTCTCGCGCTGCTGGGAGATCGAGATCACCAGCGCGTCGGTCTGTTTCGCCACTCGCTCTGCGGTCCGGTGCCGTGTGCCCGTCTCGTCGGATGAAATTGCCGGATCGGGCATCAGCTGGACATTGGCGTAGACGATCTTCTGCGCCCGCTCGTTCAGGACGATCGCCCCGTCCATCTTCGCCAGCTCGTAGAGGAGCTGCGACGTGAAGGGCAGGTCGAGGCGCATGCCTCCCGAAAAGAGGAAGGAGAGCCCGTTCGGATCACCGATGACGATCAGCGCTCCGAGCTGGGCTCGGATGATGTCGTCGATCCCGGCTCGCAGCGCGGTCGCAGGGGCGACCTGGCTGAGCGCCGTGAGAAAGTTCTTATCCTGCCGGGGATCCCCGCGCACCGAGCCCACCCGCGATCGCTTGTCGTAACGACGACGCCGCCGTCAAGCGAATTTTGCCATGGGACTGGGTGCCTTCAGGGACGATCGCCTCGGAAAGCCCGAGTTTCGCGCATTCGGCGAGGCGCCGGTCGGCCTGAGTTGCAGGGCGTAGCCGCCCGGTAAGCCCGATCTCACCGAAGCAGGCGATGGACGGCCGGAGGCGCGCATTGCGGGCTGCGGAGGCAATGGCGAGGGCAATTCCGAGGTCGGCGCCCGGCTCGTCGATCCGCAGGCCGCCGGCGACGTTGACGAAGACGTCGGCGGAGCCGAGGGAAACGCCGGCGTGCCGACCCAGCACGGCAACGATCATGGAAAGGCGCTTTGGATCGACTCCTGTGCCGACCCTCCGGGGCATGGCCAGGTCGGACTTGGAGACGAGAGCCTGGATCTCAAGCAGAAGCGGTCGCGTTCCCTCGAGCGCGCAGGCGATTGCCGACCCCGGCTGGTCCTCGTCGACGCGTCCAAAGAGCTCCGATGGGTCGGCGACGCCGACGAGCCCTTGGCCGGTCATCTCGAAGACGCCGAGCTCGTTGGTCGAGCCGAACCGGTTCTTGACGGCCCGGAGGACGCGGTGAGCCCGATAGCGGTCGCCCTCGAAGTGGAGAGCACAGTCGACCAAATGCTCCAGGACGCGGGGCCCCGCAACCGCGCCCTCCTTCGTCACATGACCGACGAGAAAGACGGCGATCCCGTGCTCCTTGGCCACGCGCAGGAGGCGCGCAGCGCCTTCTCGCACCTGCGCAACCGAGCCGGGCGCGGAGCCGAGCTCTGGGGCATAGAGCGTCTGGACGGAGTCGACGACCGCAACCTCGGGGCGCTCACGCTGGAGCGTTGCGCAGACGTCGTCCAGGTTCGTCTCCGCGAGGATGTGAACGTCCTGGGCGCCGCCGAGCCTGTCGGCGCGCAGCTTTACTTGGGCCGCCGATTCCTCGCCCGTCACGAGCACGGTTTTCCGCTCGGAGCTCATGGCCGCCAGCGCCATCAGGAGCAACGTCGATTTCCCTATGCCGGGGTCGCCCGAGACGAGGACGACGCTGGCAGGCACCAGACCGCCGCCCAGAACCCTGTCGAGCTCGGGGATCCCGGTCGACATGCGCTCGGCGTCGGCGGCCTCCACCTCGACGAGCCGTAGGAGCGGACGGGCGCTGCCGGTACCCACGGAGGGCGATCTCGCCGGCGCGCGCTCCTCGACGAGCGTGCTCCAACTTCCGCAGGAAGGACAGCGACCAAGCCATTTCCCGGTCGCGTAGCCGCATTCCGAGCAGGAGAACTGGACGGCAGCCGCTTTCGCCATGTGGCGAGTCTAGGCGTGGCGCCTGACGGCGAACCGAAACGGGATCGTGCCGATTCGCCCCCTGCGGCCTACGGTTCGCCGCAGCCCCTGCCGACAAGAAGTCCGTGGCCGACGATCGCGCCCGTCGCAGGGCAACTCCGAGGATGGTCCCGCACTGGCTTGCCTGGCCGCTCATGCTCCTCGGTCTCTGGTACCTGCCGCTCCCACTCGGCGGCGACCACTGGTCGACGTACCTGCTCGGGTTGGCGTTGGCGGTCCTTTACGGCATATGGGCGCGACGGACGTTCCGTGTCGTGCGGCTGGAGACCACGGAGGAAGCCACCACCTTTCGGATCGAACGGCTACGTCTCGTTGGCGGCGCGCGCAAGCGACGAGTGCTCCGGGCGGCGGTCCTCGCGATCATCGCGTTGTTCGCCTTCACGGCCGGTGTGAACGTGTTCCTCCTCAGGCCGCGCGCCGCCGACCGCGAGTCCGCGATCCCGCCAAACCTGCACGACCGCGCGCCGCTGCCGTACTTCGAGGGGCCGAGTGACAAGAGCCGCATCGACCCCAAGTTCACCCACGTCGCGGCCGTGATCTCCGGATTTGGCACGGAGGTCCGCTGCTGGTCCGTCGCCGACTGGCAGAAGCGCGAGGCCGAGTGGGGGAACTGGAGGGGCCACCCGCTCGGTCAATGGGGCGGTTACACGGCGCCTTGGGGCCCCGAGATTCCGTATGCCTCTCGCATCCACCTCTCTCCGTCAGTCTGCGCGGGCCTTGCTCGCCTCGCCTACGGACACACCCCGGTGCGTGAGGATCCTTGGCCGGCAGCGCTCGCTTGGTCGGTTGCGGCACTTGCGCACGAATCGCAGCACGTGCGCGGAATCGCGAACGAGGCGCAGGCGGAGTGCTATGGCGTACAAGCGATTCAACGCACGACGGAGGCGCTGGGCCGGACGGCCGCGGAAGGCCGTTACCTCGCGTCCCTCTACTGGCGCAATGGTTACCTGCGCCAGAGCGACAGCGAGTATCGGTCAGACGATTGCCGCGACGGCGGCGCGCTCGACCTGCACTCCGAGACGCACGTCTGGCCGTAACGCGGGGCTACAGCGCTAGTAGCCCGCGAAGCGGGAGCGGAGCACCTGCTCGGCGGGCACACCCTCGGCCTCGAGCATGTCGGCGACCCCGTTGACCATGCCCGGCGGCCCCGAGACGAGGTACGTGTGGCCGGCGAGGTCGCCACCTACCATCTCCCGGACGAAATCCGCGTCGATGCGGCGCTTTTCACCGTCCCAGCCCGGGTCGTCAGTCATCGTGAAGACGACGCGGAGTCCTTCGATCTTCCGCTCGAGCTCCTTCAGTTCGTCCGTGAATGCAGTCGACTCCCGGTCCCGGTTGGAATAAAGGAGCGTGATCCGATACGGCAGGCCCTCCTCAGCGATGTACTTGAGCATCGAACGGAAGACGGTGATGCCGATGCCGCCTGCGATGAAGACGTATTCCTTCGAGGTGTCCTCGGGAAGCTGGAAATCACCCTTCGGCTCCTCGACGATTACCTCATCGCCGACCTCGAGCTCGGACAGAGTGCGCTTGAACGCGGTGTCGCGTATGCGTGTGGCGAGCCCGAGGACGCCGCGCTCGTTGGGAGAGGTGACGATGGTGATGTGACGGCGGAGGCCGCGCTCGTCGTCGTGGCCGCGGTCAGGCAGCTCAACCCAGAAATACTGACCTGGGCGGTGATCAACTTCCTCACCGAGGAGGTCGAAGGTGACCATCAGGGTCCCCTTCGCAACTTCCTTCTTTTCCTTGATCTGCGCTTGCACGAAGCGTCCTTACCCGCTGCGTTGGTTACGAACCAGCCGCCGGACCGGTTTTAGAGGCGCTTCAGATCCGCGAGGATTTTGTTCGCGGCGGCGACGCCGGTGATCGCACCGCCCTCCATGTAGCCCTGAAAGGCCTCGGTGCAGTGCTCGCCCGCGAAGTGGATGTTGCCCTGCCGCAGCGCCTCGTAGCCGCTGAAGGTGTGGTACTGGCCGACGCGGTAGTACGAGCAGGAACATTTGTAGTTGGGATCGAGGTGCTCCTCGGTCGGGTCCCGGACCGCGCCAAGTCAATCGCGCCGCGAAGGCCGAATCAAGACTGCGCTTAGCGCCCGAGTGCTATTCGTCGGCGGGCGAGTCCTCTTCGGACTCGCTCTCGTCCGCCGGCTCTTCGGGCGGCACGGTGACCTTCTCGAGCGCCTCTTCGGCCGGCTCGATCACCGAGATGTCGACTTCTTCGGACTCGTCTTCCTTGCGGGTGACGAGGATCGTCGAGCCCGGCTTCAGCGCGCGCCCGAGAACGAAGTCCGCGAGCGGGTCCTCGATGAAGCGCTGGATCGCGCGGCGCAGCGGCCGGGCGCCCATCGCCGGGTCGTAGCCCTTCTCCACGAGCAGCTCCTTCGCGGACTCGGTGAGCTCGATCGCAGTCTCGTGCTCGACCATCTGCTCGCGGACCCGCTTCATCATCAGGTCGACGATCGTCTTGATCTCGTCCTTTGTCAGTTTGTGGAAGACGATGACCTCGTCGATGCGGTTCAGGAGCTCGGGCCTGAAGACCTTCTTGAGCTCGCCCATGATCCGGTCCTTCATCTCCTCGTAGGAGAGGCCGGTCTCGTCGCCCATCGCGAAGCCCAGCGACTGGTTCTTGGAGATCGTGGCGGCGCCGATGTTCGACGTCATGATCACGATCGTGTTGCGGAAGTCGACCTTGCGCCCCTGGGCGTCGGTCAGCTTCCCGTCCTCGAGGATCTGCAGGAGGATGTTGAACACGTCCGGATGCGCCTTCTCGATCTCGTCGAGGAGGACGACGGAGTAGGGCTTGCGGCGAACGGCCTCGGTGAGCTGGCCGCCCTCGTCGTAGCCGATGTAGCCAGGGGGCGAGCCGACGAGCCGGGACACGGAGTGCTTCTCCATGTACTCCGACATGTCGACCTGGATCATCGCGTCCTCGTCGCCGAACAAGAACTCGGCGAGCGTGCGCGCG
Organism: Gaiellaceae bacterium; assembly: GCA_036506175.1. GTDB lineage: Bacteria > Actinomycetota > Thermoleophilia > Gaiellales > Gaiellaceae > JAIBJP01. The sequence continues at coordinate 1,714 of DASXSE010000097.1, read as the reverse complement.
AGCTCGGTCTTCCCCACGCCTGACGGGCCGAGGAAGATGAACGAGCCGGTCGGGCGCTTGGGATCCTTGATCCCCGCCCGCGCGCGGCGAATGGACTTGGACACGGCCACGATCGCCTCGTGCTGGCCGATGACGCGCTTGTGCAGCTCGTCTTCCATGCGGACGAGCTTTTGGGACTCGGCTTCGGTCAGCTTGAAGACCGGGATGCCAGTCCACATCGAGACGATGTCGGCGATCTCTTCCTCGCCGATCTCGGGCTTCTCACTCTGCTCGGACGAGCGCCACTTCTCCTCGAGCTCGCGCTTCTTCTGCGTGAGCTTGCGCTCCTTGTCGCGGAGGTTCGCGGCCTTCTCGAACTCCTGCGCCTCGATCGAGGCTTCCTTCTCCTCGCGCACGCGGTCGATCTCCTCCTCGAGCTCGCGGTGCCGCGGCGGAGCGGTCATCGTCTTGATGCGCATGCGGGACGCGGCCTCGTCGATGAGGTCGATGGCCTTGTCCGGCAGGTGGCGGTCCTGGATGTAGCGGTCTGAGAGCGTCGCAGCGGCGCGCAGCGCGTCGTCCGTGATCGTGCAGCGGTGGTGCGCCTCGTAGCGGTCGCGCAGGCCGCGCAGGATCTGGACGGTGTCGTCCACGGTCGGCTCATCGACCTTGATCTGCTGGAAGCGGCGCTCGAGGGCTGCGTCGCGCTCCAGATACTTGCGGTACTCGTCGAGCGTCGTCGCGCCGATCGTCTGCAGCTCGCCACGGGCAAGGGCCGGCTTGAGGATCGAGGCCGCGTCGATCGCCCCCTCGGCCGCACCCGCGCCGACAAGGTTATGGAGCTCGTCGATGAAGAGGATGATGTCGCCGCGCTGGGTGATCTCCTTCATCACCTTCTTCAGGCGCTCCTCGAACTCGCCGCGGTACTTCGACCCGGCCACCAGTGCGGCGAGGTCGAGCGTGTAGATCTGCTTCCCCTTCAGGAGCTCGGGCACCTGGTTGCCGGCGATGCGCGCGGCGAGGCCTTCCACGACGGCGGTCTTGCCGACGCCGGGCTCGCCGATCAGCACAGGATTGTTCTTCGTCCGGCGCGACAGGATCTGCATCACGCGCTCGATCTCGGTCTGGCGTCCGACTACGGGGTCGAGCTTGCCTTCGGACGCGAGCTTCGTGAGGTTGCGCCCGAACTGGTCGAGCAGCTTCGAGCTCTTCGTCTTCTCTCCGGCGGCGCCGCCCCCGCCCTGCTGGCGGCGGCCCGGGCCCGAGAGCATGCGGATGATCTCGTTCCGAATCTTTTCGGCGTCGGCGTCGAAGTCGAGCAGGATGCGGGCGGCCACGCCCTCGTTCTCGCGGACGAGCCCGAGGAGGATGTGCTCGGTGCCGATGTAGTTGTGGCCGAGCGAGAGCGCTTCGCGGAGGGCGAGCTCGAGCACCTTCTTCGCGCGCGGTGTGAACGGGATCTGGCCCGTCGTGACCTCGTCGCCCTGTCCGACGATACGGGCGACCTGCGCGCGCACCTCCTCCACGGTGATATCGAGGCTTTCGAGAACTCGCGCCGCGAGGCCCTCCTCCTCCCGGAGGAGCCCCAGGAGGATGTGCTCAGTCCCGATGTAGTTGTGCTTGAGCGCGCGGGCTTCGTCTTGCGCGAGAACGACGACTTGTCGTGCCCTCTCGGTGAAGCGTTCGAACAACCGCAAATCCTTTCCGGCCGACTTCGGGACCTATCGTAGCTGAC
>DASXSE010000096.1:0-3105 GCA_036506175.1 Gaiellaceae bacterium | reverse complement strand
TGCTCGGCGATCTTCCCGAATGCCACAGGATCGCTGACCGCGAGGTCGGCGAGCACCTTCCGGTCGAGCGGGATCTCGGCCTTGCGGAGCCCCGCCACGAACTGGTTGTACGACAGGCCCTCCTTCCGTGCGGCCGCGTTGATCCGCATGATCCAGAGGCGCCTGAACGTGCGCTTCTTGTTCTTCCGGTCACGGTAGGCGTAGGCAAGCGAATGATCGAGCTGCTCCTTGGCGCGCTTGTAGCTCGAGTGCTTGAGGCCCCAGTAGCCGCGGGCCTGCTGGAGCACCTTGCGGCGTTTCTTTCGCGCGTGAACGGATCGCTTGACGCGGGGCATCGCTCAGCCCCGTCCCAGCAGCTTCTTGATGGCCTTCTGATCGCTTGGCGCGACCGACCTAGCTTGCCGGACGCGCCTCCGCTTCCCTGACTTGCTCTTCACCAAGTGCCCCGGAGGGGTAGTCCGGATCCTCCGGCGGCGGAGCAGCTTGCCTCTTCCCGTCACTTGGAACCGCTTCTTCGCTGCGCTGTGTGTCTTCTGCTTTGGCATCTTCTTCTTCCTTCTTCACTCCTGCGTTCCTCGTCGGCCCCAGCATCATCACCATGTTCCGGCCGTCGAGCAGCGGCGGCGACTCTACCTGGCCGATCTCCTTGACGTCCTCGGCCAAGCGCATCAGCAGGTCGCGCCCGCGCTCCGGGTGCTGCGTCTCGCGGCCACGGAACATGATCGTCACCTTGACCTTCGCGCGCTGGTTGAGGAAGCGCATGACGTGGCCCTTCTTGGTGTTGTAGTCGTGGATTCCGATCTTGGGCCTGAGCTTGATCTCCTTGACGTTGATCGAGACCTGGTGCTTGCGGGCCAGCTTCGCCTTCTGCTCCTGCTCGTAGCGGTACTTGCCGTAGTCCATCACCCGGGCGACCGGCGGATCCGCCTGCGCGGCGACCTCCACGAGGTCGAGGTTCTTGTCCCACGCATACTCGCGCGCCTCGTTCGTGTCCTTGATTCCGACCTGCTCGCCGTTCTCGTCGACCAGCCTTACCTTCGGCGCGCGGATCATCTCGTTGATTCGGGCTTGCGGTACCGGTGCCCGGTCCGGCTCCACCGTCCGGCGTGGTCTCAAAGGCCCTTCACCAAAATCTCAGTTCCTCCTTTTCCAACGACAAGACCGCTGACAAGCAGCGGCCCAGAATCCTCGTCCATCCGACTCGGTTGAACCTCCGCGAAGCTCAAACGGCTTGAGAGGTGAGGGTGGGCCCCTGCTTGGTCAGGCTCAAAGCGTAGCAAGGTTCCTCGCCCACCTGACCGGCCCGACAAAGGCCGGCGGAGCCGGCCTCCGCCGGGCCTCGCGCCGCCGGCCCCCCTCCGGCCGGAAGGCCTTGCGTCGGAGCACTGCCCTTCCGGCCTCCGGGCGCCCAGCAGCACGTCAGGAGAGCGAGGAAAGGTGTTTCCGCAGCTCGGAGAGCGATTTCGTGGCTTGTTCTCCCCCGCGCTCGCGGATCGCCAGCGCGTCGTCGGACTCCTTGTCGCCGTAGACGATCGTGACCGGGATTTTCTCGACCTCGGCGTCGCGGATCCGCTTTCCGACGGTCTCGTCGCGCTCGTCCACTTCTACGCGATAGCGGTCGGCGAGCTTGGCTTCGAGCTCGTGCGAGGCGCCGCGATGCGTCTCGCCGACTGGGATCACCCGGATCTGCACCGGCGCGAGCCAGAACGGGAACGCGCCCGCGTAGTGCTCGATCAGGATCCCGATGAAGCGCTCGAACGACCCGTAGAGCGCGCGATGGACGACGTAGAGCGAGTGCTCGCGATTGTCCGGGCCCATGTAGGTGAGGCCGAATCGCGACGGCATCTGCGAGTCGAGCTGGATGGTGCCCATCTGCCAGCGGCGCCCCAGCGCGTCCTCCATGTGCAGGTCGATCTTCGGCCCGTAGAAAGCCCCCTCGCCCTCGGCGATCTCGTACGGGATCTCGTTCAGCTTCAGCGCCTCCTCGAGCGCGGCCTCGGTCATGTCCCATTGCTCGTCGGTGCCGAGCTTGTTGTCGGGCCGGGTGGAGAGCTCCGCGCTCGCCTTCAGGTCGAAGAGCTCATAGAGCGTGCGCGCGTAGTCGACGACGTCGGCGATCTCGTCCTGGATCTGATCCTCGGTGCAGAAGATGTGGGCGTCGTCCTGTGTGATCCGGCGCACGCGGAGGAGGCCGTGCAGGGTGCCGGTGAGCTCGTTCCGGTGCAGCGGCGCGGGCTCGGCGTAGCGGATCGGCAGGTCGCGGTAGCTGCGGATCTGGCTCCCGAAGAGCAGCATGTGGCCGGGGCAGTTCATGGCCTTCATCGCCCACGGCCGCTCGTCGACCTCGAGCTTGAACATCAGGTCCTCGTACTTCGGGAAGTGCCCTGAGGTGACGAAGGTCTCGGCGTCGTAGATGATCGGCGTCTGCACCTCGAGGTAGCCGCGGGCTCGATTTTCCCTGCGGCGGATCTTCTCCAGCTCGTCCCAGATCACGATCCCCTTCGGGTGCCAGAGCGCCGAGCCGGGCGAATGCTCCGAGAAATGGAAGAGGTCGAGCTGCGGCCCGAGGCGCCGGTGGTCGCGGGCGCGCGCCTGCTCGAGGCGCTCGAGGTAGGCGTCGAGGTCGTCCTGGCTGAAGAACGCGGTGCCGTAGATCCGGGTGAGCTGGGTGTTGTGCTCGTCCCCGCGCCAGTACGCGCCGGCGAGGCCCGTCAGCTTCAGCGCCTTGATCGGCTTCGAGTTCTGCAGGTGCGGGCCGCGGCAGAGGTCGGTGAAGTCGCCCTGCGTGTAGAAGGTGATCGGGCCCTCGGCGGTGTCGACGAGCTCGACCTTGTAGTTCTCGCCCCGCTCCTGGAAGAAGCGCTTGGCCTCCTCCGCTTCGACCTCCTTGCGCTCCCAGGAGCGGCCCTCCTTCAGCTCGCGCCGGATCTCCTCCTCGATCCGCTCGAGGGCGTCCTCGCCGATCGGCTCGGGGAACTCGAAGTCGTAGTAGAAGCCGTTCTCGACCGGCGGGCCGATCGCGATCTTCGTGCCGGGGTAGAGCCGGCGCACGGCCTCGGCGAGCAGGTGCGCCGCCGAGTGGCGGAGGACGTAGAGCGCGTCGGG
>DASXSE010000095.1:0-1550 GCA_036506175.1 Gaiellaceae bacterium | reverse complement strand
CGCATCGGCGCCGTAGCTCCGCCCGGTCGGGTTCGCGGGGTGGCTGAGCAGGACAGCGCACGTCCTCGCCGTGCAGGCGGCCGCGAGTGCGTCGGGATCCAGGGCGAAGTCCGGTGGCTCGAGCTCGACGAGCGTCGCTTCTAGCCCGAGGTGGCGCGCATAGAGCGGATAGTCGAGCCAGCAAGGGACCGGAATGACGACGTGGTCATTGGAGCCGGCCGCGGTCCGGAGGGCGATGTGTAGCGCTGCCATCGCCCCGGGTGTGAGAACGACGTCTCGAAACGTGAACGGAAGGCCGTGACTTTCCTGCAGGGCGTCGGCGACGGTGCGCCGGGCGAGCGTCTGCCCACCGAACGGTGAGTACTGAAGATCTAGCAGCCGCTCGTCCTCGAGCGCTTCGGCGATGGCGGCTCGGGCGGCGCCCTGCGCTCCAGAGTACGGATTCGCATAGGAGAGGTCCGCGAGCCGGTTTCCGAGTCGACTCGCCTTTCGGCGAACACGCTCGAAGCGCTCCAGAGGCTCAAGCAGCGGTGCGAGATCAGGGTCGATCATCTCGTGATGCCGCGCGGAGATCGAACTTTCCGCTCGAGGTCCTCGGGAGCGAAGGGCGCACGTCGATCCGCGAGGGTTGCATGTAGCGAGGCAGCTCGGCCGCGCAGAACGCCTCGAGACGTTCTGGGTCGCCGGTCTCGGCAAGGACGACCTGAGCGACGATGCACGACCCGCGAAGCTCATCGGGCTCCGAGGTGACAATCGCTTCGAGAACCTCTCCGGACGCGTAGAGCACATCGGCAACCTCGTCTGGGCTCACCCGGTGGCCAAGGGTTTTGATCATCGTGTCTCGGCGTCCGACGAAGAAGAGATCTCCCTCGGAGTCCGCATAGACCAGATCTCCGGAGAAGACGACGCGCTCCGCGTTCGGGGATTCGTCGGCGCGCAACGGGTTGGGCCGATAGACGCGCGCGGTCGCGTCAGGATCATTCCAGTAGCCGAGAGCCACGGTCGGGCCGCGGTGGATCAGTTCCCCCACAGCCCCCGGTTCGCAACGGCTGAGCTTCTCATCGACCACGATAACCTCGGCGCCGGGAATCGCCTGGCCGACCGATTCTGGCTTACTGTCGACGCGTTCCGGCGGGAGGTAGGTGCTACGGAAGGCCTCGGTGAGCCCATACATCAAAAAAAGCTCCGCCTGGGGCTGACAGCGGCGCAACTGGCGGACCGCTTCGACCGGCAGCCGCCCACCCGTGTTGGTCAACTTGCGAAGCTCGGGAAACGGACTGCTCGTGAAGCCCGACACCGTCAAGAGCTGGAGCCAGAGCGGCGGGACCCCGGGAAGGACCGTAACCTCCTCTCGCCTCACCGTTTCGATGATTCGTTGCGGAACCGGCGACCGCTCGACTACGAGCGTTGCGCCCGTTGCGACGCTGCAGAACAACTGGTTGAGCCCATAATCGAAGCTGAAGGGAAGAAGGCTTGCGATCCGGTCTTCGGCACGAACGCCGACGTAACTGACGACGGCGTCGGCGCCCGCCCAGAGGTTCCCGTGAGAG
>DASXSE010000094.1:0-4631 GCA_036506175.1 Gaiellaceae bacterium | reverse complement strand
AGCGTGTAGGCGGCGCCGTACGCCTCGAGCGCCCACACCTCCATCTCGCCGAAGCGCTGGCCGCCGAATTGCGCCTTGCCTCCGAGCGGCTGCTGCGTGACGAGCGAGTAGGGCCCCGTCGAGCGAGCGTGGATCTTGTCGTCGACGAGGTGCAGCAGCTTGAGGATGTACATGTAGCCGACGGTCACCTTTTGGTCGAAGGGCTCACCGGTGCGGCCGTTGAAGAGCCGGAGCTTCCCGGAGCAGCGCCGCCCCGGTCCCCGCTTCATGTCGACGTTGAACTTGACCGGATGGTTGGGGTTCTGCTTCGTCCACTCGACCAGCGCGTTGTCGACCTCCTCCTCGGTCGCGCCGTCGAAGACGGCGGAAGCCACCGGAGTCGGCCCGTCGGGGTCGCCATCCTCGGCGAAGACGCCGTGCATTGCGGCCCAACCGAGATGGGTCTCGAGGATCTGGCCAATGTTCATGCGGCTGGGGACGCCGAGAGGATTCAGGACGACGTCCACGGGCGTGCCGTCTTGGAGGAACGGCATGTCCTCCTCGGGGACGATCTTCGCGATGACGCCCTTGTTCCCGTGGCGGCCCGCGAGCTTGTCGCCTTCGGCGATCTTGCGCTTCTTCGCCACGTAGACGCGGACGAGCTCGTTCACGCCCGGGGAGAGGTCGTCGCCGGCCTCGCGTGAGAACGTCTTCACGTCGATGACCTTGCCGCCTTCGCCGTGCGGAACCTTGAGAGAGGTATCGCGTACCTCACGTGCCTTCTCCTTGAAGATCGCGCGGATCAGCTTTTCCTCAGCCGTCAGCTCCGTCTCGCCCTTCGGGGTCACCTTGCCGACGAGCAGGTCGCCGGAGCCGACCTCGGCGCCGATGCGCACGACCCCGCGGTCGTCGAGGTCCTTGAGGGACTCTTCCGACCGGTTCGGGATGTCGCGCGTGATCTCCTCGTCGCCGAGCTTCGTGGAGCGCGCGTCGATCTCGTATTCGTGAATGTGGATCGAGGACAGCACGTCGTCCTTGACCAGGCGCTCGGAGAGGACGACCGCGTCCTCGAAGTTGTAGCCCTCGAACGGCATGAACGCGACAAGCAGGTTCTTGCCGAGCGCGAGCTCGCCGGCAGCCGTGGAACTGCCGTCCGCAAGAACGTCGCCGCCCTTCACCCTCTCGCCGAGGCCGACCATGGGCTTCTGGTGAATGAGCGTGCCCTGGTTCGAGCGCATGAACTTCACGAGCTCGTAGTTCTCCTTGCCATCCTTGGTCTCGACGACGATCTGGTCGGCGTCGACGTCGGTGACGGTCCCTGCGTTCTGCGCAAGGACGACGTCGCCCGTGTCGACGGCAGCGCGGTACTCGAGGCCCGTGCCGATCAGAGGCGGCTCGGTGATCATGAGCGGCACTGCCTGCCGCTGCATGTTCGCGCCCATGAGCGCGCGGTTCGCGTCGTTGTGCTCCAGGAACGGAATCAGCGCCGTCCCCACGGAGACGATCTGCGCCGGGTTCACGTCCATGTACTGGATGTCCTTCGGCGCCGCCGTGACGGGCTCGCCGCCCGCGCCGCGGCAGAGAACCGTGTCGTGCAGGAACTTGCCGGTCTTCTCGTCGACCGGCTCGTTCGCCTGCGCGATCGTGAACTTCTCCTCCTCCGAGGCGTCGAGGTAGACGATCTTGTCGGTGACCTTGCCGTTCTCGACGACGCGATAAGGCGTCGTCACGAACCCGAACTCGGACACGGTCGCCATCGAGGCGAGCGAGCCCATCAGGCCGATGTTCGGGCCTTCCGGCGTCTCGATCGGGCACATGCGCCCGTAGTGGGTCGTGTGCACGTCGCGCACCTCGATCGGCGCGCGCTCGCGCGTGAGACCACCTGCGCCGAGCGCCGAGAGGCGGCGACGGTGCGTGAGGCCTGCAAGCGAGTTCGTCTGGTCCATGAACTGCGAGAGCTGCGAGGAGCCGAAGAACTCCTTCAGCGCAGCCACGACGGGACGGATGTTGATGATCGTCTGCGGCGTGATCGTGTCGACGTCCTCGGTCGTCATCCGCTCACGGACGACACGCTCCATGCGGTAGAGACCGACGCGGAACGCCTCCTGGATCAGCTCGCCGACGGTGCGCAAGCGCCGGTTGCCGAAGTGCTCGTACTCGTCGAGCTCGCCCCGGATCGGCTCACGCGAGAGCGTAGCCGCGTCGGCGGCGTAGTCCTTCGACTCCTCGTCCACCCCGAGCTTCTTCGGCAGGTCGACGAGGCGCTTGACGAGCGCGACGATGTCCTGCGTCGTGAGGACGCGGACGTCGTCCGGGACATCGACCTCCAGCCGCTGGTTCAGCTTGTAGCGACCGACCTTCGTCAGGTCGTAGCGCTTCGGATCGAAGAAAAGGCCACGCAGAAGGTTCCGCGCGTTCTCGAGCGTCGGCGGCTCGCCCGGCCGCTGCTTCTTGAAGACCTCGACGACCGCCTCTTCCTCGCGAGTCGTCGTGTCCTTCTCGAGCGTCGCAGCGATGAAGATGGAGTTGTCGAAGAGCTTGAGGATCGCCTCGTTGTCGGACGTGTCGAGCTTGTAGCCCGTGGAGGGATCCTCGGCCGGCAGCGCGCGGAGCAGCGTCGTGATCGGGAGCTTGCGCTTCCGGTCGATGCGGGCGTAGACGATGCCCTTCTTGTCGATCTCGAGCTCGAGCCACGAGCCCCGGCTCGGCATGAGGTTGGCGATGAAGACCTGCTTCGTCGCGTCCTTGGGCTCCATGAGGTAGGCGCCCGGGGAGCGGACGAGCTGCGTCACGATGACGCGCTCGGTTCCGTTGATGATGAAAGTGCCCCACTCGGTCATCATCGGGAAATCGCCCATGAAGACCGTTTGCTCCCGGATCTCACCCGTCTCCTTGTTGACGAAACGGATGCTCATCGAGAGCGGCACCTGGTACGTCAGGTCCTTCTCACGGCACTCCTTGATCGAAAACTGCGGCTCACCGAACCAGTACTCGCCAAATTCGACAGCGAGCGTGCCGGTGTAGTCCTCGATCGGGGAGATGTCGTCGATCGTCTCCTGCAGGCCCTCTTCCATGAACCACCGGAACGAGGCCTTCTGGATGTCGATCAGGTTTGGAAGGTCGAGTACGTGCTTGAGGCGGGAAAAGCTTTTGCGCGCGCGGCGCGCGGCGACCTTGTCGGTCAAGAAATGAGACCTCCCTCTAGGCAGGGTCGAACGTCAAATGGCAGGCGAAAACGGCAAACGGCGGCGCGACCCATAAGGGTAGCAGAAAAGGCGGTCTCCCCGCAAACCAAAAGGGCGGGTGACCGCTCCGAGCGCTCACTATAGCGCGTTGGGGCCGAAAACGCGAGAGAGGCGCCCATGGCGCCTCTCTCTCCCGACGAATGGTTTCGCTTAGAGCCTGACGAATGAGAGGAGCGCGCGGGCGAAAGCTGCGGCTTCCGATCCGCCCTGGTCGTCCTCGTCTCCCGGGGCATCCGAGTCCTCACCCTGGTCGTCTTGCTCGGCTTGATCGGCCTGGTCCTCGCCGGCGCTGCTGTCGCGCTGGCAGTCGGTCGAGTCGCCGGACTGGTCGCCTGACCCTTCATCCGAGGTCGGCTCGTCGGCGGGGGCCTCGGTGGAAGTGCCGTCGCCCGCTGCGTCGGTAGACGTGCCATCGCCGGAGGCGTCGGTGGACGTGCCGTCGCCGGTTGCTCCGTCATCGGCTGTGCCGTCATCCGAGGCGCCGTCATCCGCAGGAGCCTCGTCACACGGCTGCTTAGCGGCCTCGTCCAGCCCAGCGGAGACGTCTTCACCATGCGCTGCGGCAGAGACGCACTTCCCGTGCGAGTTGCGCTTGTTGTCATTCGTCCCAAACTTCGCGTCAAACGATGAGACCTCGCCCGGCTCGGCGCCGCCCGCGACCGCCTCCGGATCCTGGGCGTCCATGATCGATTCGACCATGAAGCACTGCCACGCCGGATTGAGGTCGCCGAGGTCGAGCTCGTCGGCTGCGTTCACATCGGCCGACTGTACCTTGTGGTGCTTCGACTTCTGCTCGTGCTTGGCCTTCTTATCGTGGCTCTTGCCTTGGCCGGCCCAGGCCGGCTTGCCATGGCCGTGGCCGTCGCTGTTCCCGTGGCCCTTGGCGAAGGCGGCCGGGACGCACAGGAGCGCCAGCACGAGGGTCAGGGCGAGCGCTTTCAGGGGAGATCTCATGAAGGGGTGCCTCCAGGGGAAAGAGTCGTCGTCACCTGAGCTTGACGCCGCTCGCGGCGAAAACGTGCGCTAACGCGGCAAAGATCAACCTTCGGAGTGAGAGGCGCCTCCCCCGAACGGGGAGGTCCGGCCCCTTGAGTGGTCGGGCAAGGGGTACCAGATTCTTCGGCTAAGGAGGCAGCGCCTTGCGACGAGCGATCGGGAGATACGTGGGGCGGCATCACGTCGCGCTCCTCGCGCTCTTCGTTGCTCTCGGCGGCACGGCGGCCGCGGCCACCTACATCAGCGGCACGCGGATCAAGCCGCGGTCAATTCCGGAGAATCGCCTCGCCCCGAAAGCCGCCGCAGCCTTCAAGGCGAGCGAGCCGGCCGTCTACTGCGCCGCCGCCCGGGCGAAGCCGCGCACGTATTCGGGCGTCCCGTGTCGGAGCCGCTCGGAGGTCGTCGGTAGCC
>DASXSE010000093.1:0-25738 GCA_036506175.1 Gaiellaceae bacterium | reverse complement strand
GGCGAAGGCGACCAACCGGAGGGGCATGGTTTCGCTCATCGCATCCTCCTTTGAGTCGGCGGAGCTACTCCCTAACTTCTGTCAATGAACTATTGACAGAAGGCGGCGGTCGACGAGCCTAGAATGGGCCTGCCCATGGCTGCCACGAAAGACCGCCAGGGGGCGGACGCGACCGGGGACTGGCGCCGCGAGCTCTACGGCACCAAGCCCGAGCGGGACGCCCTGTTCAGCACCATCTCGGGGCTCGAGAACGAGCCTCTCTACACCCCGGACAACGTCGAGATCGACTACGACCGCGACCTCGGCTATCCCGGTGTCTTCCCGTACACCAGAGGGGTCTATCCCTCCATGTACAGGGGCCGCCTCTGGACGATGCGCCAGTTCGCCGGCTTCGGCACGGCGGAGGAGACGAACGCGCGCTTCCGCTATCTCCTCGAGCATGGTCAGACCGGCCTGTCGACGGCGTTCGACATGCCGACGCTGATGGGCTACGACTCCGACCACCCGAAGTCGCTCGGCGAGGTCGGTCGGGAGGGGGTCGCCGTCGACTCCCTCGACGACATGGAGCAGCTCTTCGCCGGCATCCCGCTCGGCGAGGTGTCCACCTCCATGACCATCAACGCGCCGGCCGCGATGCTGCTCGCCTTCTACATCTGCGTCGCCGAGGAGCAGGGCGTTGCGCGCGAGCGGCTGCGCGGGACGATCCAGACGGACATCCTCAAGGAGTACATCGCGCAGAAGGAGTGGATCTTCCCGCCCGAGCCGTCCATGCGGCTCTGCGTCGACATGATCGAGTTCTGCGCGCAGGAAGTGCCGCTCTGGCATCCGGTCTCCATCTCTGGCTACCACATCCGCGAGGCGGGCTCCACGGCCGCCCAGGAGCTCGCGTTCACGCTGGCGGACGGCTTCGCCTACGTGGAGGCGGCGATCAAGCGGGGGCTCCAGGTGGACGACTTCGCGCCGCGACTCTCCTTCTTTTTCAACGCGCACATCGACTTCTTCGAGGAGATCGCCAAGTACCGCGCGGCACGGCGGATCTGGGCGAAGGAGCTGCGCGACCGCTACGGCGCGCGCAATCCGCGGTCGTGGCTCATGCGCTTTCACACCCAGACCGCCGGCGTCTCGCTGACGGCGCAGCAACCCGAGGTCAACATCGTGCGCACGGCGCTCGAAGCGCTGGCTGCCGTTCTCGGCGGGACGCAGTCGCTGCACACGAACTCGTTCGACGAGGCGCTGGCGCTGCCCACCGAGCATTCGGTGAAGATCGCGCTGCGCACGCAGCAGGTGATCGCGCACGAGACGGGCGTCACCAACACCATCGACCCGCTGGGCGGCTCGTACTACCTCGAGGAACTCACGAACCGGCTCGAAGCCGAAGCGCACGACTACTTCGAGCGGATCCGAGCGCTCGGCGGCGTCATCCCGGCGATCAAGGAGAACTTCTTCCAGCGCGAGATCGCGGAGGCTTCGTTCCGCTACCAGAGCGAGGTCGAGTCCGGCAAGCGCATCGTCGTCGGCGTGAACCGCTACGAGGAGCCCGAGGAGAAGGAGGTAGAGATCCTCGCCATCGACGAGGCGCTGGAGCGCAAGCAGGTCGAGCGCGTCCGCGCGTTGCGCGCGCGACGCGATTCTTCGGCGGTCGAGCAGGCGCTCGCGCAGCTGAAGCGCGATGCGGCTGCGGACGATGTGAACCTCATGCCTCCGATCATCGAGGCGTCCAAGGCATACGTGACGATGGGGGAGATGTGCGACGCCCTGCGGGAGGTATGGGGGGTGTGGCGTGAGACCCCTGTTTTCTAATTGGCGGGGGGTGGACGAGGGTGGCGGGCCCCCCTCGTGGCGAGAGACTCCGGTCTTCTAGATCCACCTGATCATGTCTGCGAGGGTCTTGGTCATCGGTCTCGACGCTGCCGAAGCGACGCTGCTTGAGCGCTGGGCGGAGGAAGGCGATCTGCCCGCGTTCGCACGCCTGGCTCGCGACGGCGGCGTCGCGCGGCTGGGCAATTCCCTGGAGACGCTCCCCGGCGCCATCTGGCCGGAGCTGACGACCGGGGTCTCGGGCGGGCGCACGGGTCTCTACTACCACCCCCGCCAGATCCACAGCGGCGAGACCGCCTTGCGGCGCGTCGAACCGGAGGACGTCGACACGTCGCTCTACTACTGGGTTCGCGCGAGCGACGCGGGGAAGCGCGTCGCGGTCCTCGACCAGCCGCAGACCGTTCCGCACTCGGTCCTGAACGGCGTGATGCTGACCGAGTGGGGTCTCCACGACCGCAATTTCGCCATCGCGAGCGAGCCCCCGGAGCTCCTGGAGGAGATCAGGGCGCGTTGGGGTGACCATCCCGTGTCCTCGTGCGACGCGCACGGCGGGACGCGCGAGGGCTACGACTGGCTTCTCGGCGCATTACTCGCAGGCGCCGAGCGGAAGACGGACCTGCTCCTCGAGCTCTTAAACCGAGAGGACTGGGACCTCTTCGTCGCCACCTTCGGGGAGACGCACTGTGCGGGTCATCAGTTCTGGCACTTCTTCGATCCGGCCCAACCGGGACACGACCCCGACGCGCCCGACCACCTGCGGCTTGCCGTGAAGACCATCTACGAGCGAGTGGACCAGGGAGTGGGAGCGCTGCTCGATGCCGCCGGGCCCGAGACGACGGTTTTCGTCGTGGCGAGCCACGGGATGGGGACGTACATCGGCGGCTACCAGCTGCTGTCGGAGTTCCTCGTCCGAATCGGTCTCAGTTCCGGGAAGGGAACAACGGCCCAGGTCCGTTCACGACTGCCGGTGGGTGTCAGGACAACTGTCCGCAAGCTCGTTCCCGGGCGCGTGCGCACCCGGGTCCAGGAGCGTGCCGGCTCACTTCCACGCCCGCTCGAGTCTCCGCATACGCGCGCGATCGACATTCCGAACAACCGCTGCGGGGGGGTCCGGCTCAATCTCCGCGGCCGGGAGCCACACGGAAGCATCGAGCCGGGGGCAGAGGAGAGGGCGGTGCTCGAGGAGATCCGCCAGGCGCTCTACGAGCTCGAAGATCCCGACTCGGGAGAGCGCATCATCAAGGAGGCGATCACGGCGGAGGAAGCGTTCGGGGAGAACCGGCATCCCGACATCCCCGATCTCATGGTCGTGTTCCGCACGGACCTGTGTCAGATCGTCGCGGCACGCTCTGAGCGCGTGGGTCTCGTTCGGGCTGACCTTTTCAACCCCTATACACCGCGCAGCGGCGACCACACCGTCGAATCGCGGCTCTGGGCCGTCGGCCCTACGGTCCCGGCTGGAGCGAGGCTCCCGGAGGGGAACGTCCTCGACCTCGCGGCCACGGTCCTCGAAACCCTAGCGGTCCCGCTGCCGGCTCATCTGGACGGACGTCCGTTGGCCGGCCTGGCGCCGCAGGCCTGAGTGGACGCTCTCCGGCTGACGGTCGCGGTTCCGACCCGGGATCGGCGGGATGCGGTGCTAGGCGCGCTCGAGGCCGTCGTCCCGCAGCTCGAGGGAGGCGACGAGTTGATCGTCGTCGACAACGCGTCGACGGATGAGACGGAGGCCGCCGTCCGGACATGGCTCGCCACAAACCGTCCTGCGGGCCGGCTTCTCTCAGAGCCGCGCGGCGGAGTATCGGCGGCGCGCAACAGAGCTTTGCGCGAAGCTTCGACGCCGGTCATCTGCTTTGTGGACGACGATGTGCGCCCGGCGCCCGGCTGGCTCGCTGCGCTTCGTCGCTCCTGGTCCCAGGCCCGCCCGCAGACCGCGGTCATCGGAGGGCCGATGAAGGCCGAATGGATGAGCGCGCGGCCGGCGTGGCTCACCGACCATCTGCTCTACGTCGTCGCCGTGTTCGACCTCGGCGCCGAGCCACGCAACCTCGACCAACGTGCCGGCAGCGGCTTCGTGTGGGGCGGAAACCTCAGCGTCCGGACCGATGCGACACTCGGCGCAGGGGGCTTCGACGAACAACGAGGGGTGCGCCCCGAAGCGCCATTCGACCGCGGCGAAGAGGAAGATCTCCAGCGCCGGCTCGCCGCGGCGGGGTTCGAGGTGCGGTACGAGCCCGAGGCGCTCGTTCACCATCTCGTCCCACCGGAGCGGCTGACGGAATCCTTCTTCCTTCGCTGCTTCCGTGAACGGGGGCGGCTCGACGCGGCGCGGGGCCGCTCGCGGCGAGAAGGAGCGCTCGCGCTCGCCCGCGCCGTCCCTCGTGGCATCGTTCTCGAGCTCGCTCGGCACCCACGAGGACCGGGTGCTCGCTTCGCGTCTGCTCATGCGGTCGCCCTGCTGACGGGGCCGCGAAGCCCTCAACAGCCTCGGAACGCTCTTTAATGGGGTACTCATGGCGGCAAACGGCTCCATCCTGTCGATCGAGGGCCTGAACAGGCGCTTCGGCGAGCGCGAGGTCGTGCACTCCTTCGATCTTCAGATCGCGCAGGGCCAACGGGTCGCACTGGGCGGGCCGAACGGCTCGGGGAAGACGACGGTCCTCCGCTGTGTCGCGGGAACTCTGAAGCCGACTGCCGGGAACGTCGAGGTCGCGGGCCATCGCGCCGGCGAACTCGAGGCGCGCCGGCTGACGGGCGCCTCACTCTCCCAGGAGCGATCCTTCTACCTGCGGCTCACGGGTCGCGCGAACCTCCTTTTTTTCGCCCGCCTTCGTTACGCCAGCGAACGGGAAGCCGCCCGGCGCGTCGATGCGCTCGAAGAGGAGCTCGAGATCCGGGACATCGCCCGCCAGCGCGTCGACCGCTGCTCGTCCGGGATGGTTCAGCAACTTGCCCTCGCCCGTGCGTTGCTCGGCGAGCCGGCGCTCTTGCTCCTCGACGAGCCGACGAAGTCGCTCGACGTGGACGCGCGCGGACGCTTGTGGGCCGCCCTCGACCGACGACCAGATACCGCTGTTCTCTTCGCCAGCCACCTCGACGAGGATCTACAGCATTGTGACGAGCGACGGTTCCTTCCTGCCTAGCTCGAAATGAGGATGGCCGCGCCAGACTTCTCCCTCAGCCCCGCAGGCCATGTCGCGCGCATGCTCGTGCTCGACGCGGCGACAGTCGAGACATCGGCCGCGCTGCGCCGGGCCGGCGTAGAGAGCATCCTCCTCAAGGGGCCCTCGATCGCGCGCTGGATCTATTCGGACGACGAGCTGCGCACGTACTCGGACATCGATCTGCTCGTCGCGCCCGGAGACATTCGCCGCTCTTTGCGCATTCTGCGAGGACTCGGTTTCGAGCGCGTGCACAGCGATGCGCACGCCGACCTCCTGGTGCGCGCCTCGGACCATGTCATGGCCGATCTGCATCGCATGCTCGTCGGTGTCCAGGTGAGGCCCGAGGAGGCTTGGGGGGAACTCGTCCGCGAGACCGAGACTCTTCAGCTTCGGGGTGGGGAAGTGACGGTCCTCTCCCCGGCGGCGAGGGCGCTCCACATCGTTCTCCACGCCGCGCAGCACGGCGCACGCGACGCAAAGCCGCTGGAAGATCTCGACCAGGCGCTCAAGCGGCTTCCGCAAGGCGTGTGGATGGAAGCCGCGGCGCTGGCCGGCCGGCTGCACTCGGAGGCCGCCTTCCTCACCGGGCTGCGTCTCGTTCCGGCGGGTGAGGAGCTCGCCAGGGGGGCGGGCCTTCCCGAGGCGCAGTCGTTCGAGGCCGCGCTGCGTGCGGAGACCGCGCCGCCGACGGCACTCGGGCTCTACCGCTTCATGAAGACCCCAGGCGCGGGGCCGAAGGCCCAGCTCCTCGCCGGGGAGCTCTTTCCCTCCGCAGCGTTCATGCGCGCGTGGACCCCGATGGCACGGCGAGGGAAGGCCGGCCTCGCCGTCGCTTATGTCTGGCGCCCGGTCTGGCTAGTCCTGCGCCTCGGCCCGGCTTTGCGCGCCTGGCAACGCGCCCGCCGCGCCGCCCGCTGAGCGTTTCACCTCACCGCGCTTGAACCGGAGCACAGGGACGTACGGCTCGAGCTCGTCCGGCTCCTCATGCACCGGGACACCACCCACGGTGACCCACACGTGCCCGTCCACGCCCTCGTGACCTCTGCGCACGGCAACGACGAGCTCCGGGTCTGCGCCCGCCCTGGAGAGGTAGCGGTACGTGACGAGGCTGCGCTCGAGGCAGTTGTTCGCGAAGGATCCCGGCTTGCCGCGATAGATCAGGCGCGCCATGCGTGCGATCCGGCGTTCGAGACCAGGATCCCTCTCGCGGGCCCGAGGCGCGCTCTCCATGAGGCCGACGAGCCGGGGGAGGGGAAGGGCGCGCTTGAGGAGCGGGAGGCTCGGCGCCCAGGCGCTCATGCGCGTGAGCAGCCAGAAATCAGCAGGCGAGTCAACGCAGCGGGAGAGACCGTTCCAGACTCGGCGAATCAGAACCGTTCCTCTACGGCGTCCAGGGCTGCGTCGAGATTCGCGAGACCAGTGGCGAGCTTGAGCCGGAAGACGGGCACTCGTGTTGCCAGGGCGAGGTAACCGTCAAGGAGGTCGCGCTTCTGCGGGCCGTCTTCGAGGCCGAAGTGGTAGGAACCTTCAAGGAGTGCAGGGAAAGCGTCGATCGGATCGACTCGCTCGACCTCGACCGGACGGCCTCCATTCCTTCGTTCGAGGAGGAACAGCTCGGCGATGGGCTCCCGCACGCCGTGGTCGCCCTCGGATTGCTCGACGATCGTCCCGCCGAGCCGCGGCTCGAGCCCGAAGTGCTCTGCGGAGGCCGGCCGCAGTCGAAGACGAAAAGGAAGCGGGAGCGTCTCGGCCCCGTGCTCGCCCGCGTCGAAGGCGAGGGCGTCATCCGTCCAAATGCGGTACCCGCGTCGCCCGAGACCGTAGGCGAGAGTGGACTTTCCGGCCTCGGAGGCCGCCGAAAAGGCGACGACGCCCCGCGGCGACACCACCGCGCTCGCATGGACGACTTCGAGCCCGCGCGTCTGCACTACCACGGGCAGGATCCAGCGGCGAAAGTATTCCTCGACAACGTCATTCGCCACTCCGGGCGCTGGCGCCACGCGCACGTCTGGCCCTTCGGAGCCGAAGACGAACCGGGCGACTCCGTCCAGCTCGATCACATGGGCGTTTTCAGCCTTGAACGCCCGTCCGACGGGGCGGCCGTCCTTGTCCCGCCAGACGAGAGCCTCGGCGTCCTCTACGTGTACTGCAGAGAACGCCGAGGCGGCATGCGAATAGACCAGCGTGGGCACGTGAGCCCCGACTCGGGGAGCGCCAACGCTGCCCCGAGACTCGGGCTCGGGAAGCAACTCGCCTAGTGCTCCTGGCCCGGCGGGCTGTTCGGAACCTCCATCCCGTGGTCCGGGTTCACCGGCGCCGGCGACTTCCCGCCGCCCGTGCTCGTCTGGAGCACCTCGCCGACGTCTCCGGTCCGGGTCAGCTTCATTTCCTCCCATGCTTGCTTTTCCTCGTTTGTCATTCGCTCGTCACCTCCCCTCACCCTAGGCTCGAAGACGTGCCCTCACCCACGCCTCGTGGTCGAGAATCTCCCAAATGAAAGGTACCGCGGCGGACTGCCTATTTTCAAGCTTTTGCCGCACTTCCGCGTCGAGTTTGTCCGCGTCGACGATTCCAAGCTCGCCGAGCGCACGGGTGCCTCCAAGCTCGGTCCAGCACCGCGCTGCCTCCTCGAGCTTCTTCGGCCAGAAGTTGCCCGTTGTGATCTTCTTCTGCCGCTCGAGGCCCACGCCGGAGACGCGCCGCGCCATCGACTCGCGTACGAGGGACTTGCTCCTGTTCCCCTTCGTGAGAACACGGGGATGCGTGCGCATGAGGAGGTCGACGAGATCGGCGTCGAAATAGGGCATCAAGACCTCGACCCCGAGCCGGCGGCCCTTCTCATACGCTTCCTCGAGATCGACAGCCTGGATCGGGTGATCAAGGCCTCTCCTGATCTCGTTCGCATAGAAATCGCCGGGCTTCGGCTTCAGCTCCAAGCGCTTCGCGATCGACATCTCGAGGAGCTCGTCGCGCAGGTCGCCGTCGGGCACGAGCCACGGCGGCAGCGATTTCTCCGCGTGCCGGGCGATCTGCCTGCGTAGGGCGCGTGGCGCGGCGTGCTTGAGGCTGTGCTGCTCGAGCGAGATGAGGACGTTCCGCAGGCCGTACTTCCAGACGATGCTCTTTGCGAGCAGGTAGCGCGGCGCTCGGTACGAGCGCTGCATCATGAACCAAAGCCGAGCGAGGCTCACGAAATCGAGCTTGATGATTCGATCGGCGGCGTAGTCGAGCGTCACGGCCAGCCAGTTGTCTCCGCCGGCCCCCGTCATCACGACCTCCGACCCGCGCGCCTTCGCCTGCTCGATGAGCGTGAAGTAAGCGGGGCTGAAAATTCCGAGGAGCGGAACGGGCCAGTTGCGGCTGAGCTCGAGCGCCGGCGGCAAGAGCCCTGTCCCACCCAGCGCGTCTTCGAGCGGTGTCATGAGCTGGGGCATTCCGAGGCGCTTTGCCACGACCCTCTGGATGTCCGCCTCGCCGAGGTTGTCCGGGTCGGGGAACTCGACCGAGAGCGCCTGGGGAACGTCAAGTCCCTCGCGCTTCGCCACGTCGACCGCGAAGCTCGCGATGCTGATCGAGTCGAGCCCGCCGCTCAGGCAGATCGTCGCCGGCCCGCGGCGCAGACACCGCGCGACGGCCTCCTCGAGCGTCGCCTCGAAGAGCTCGATCGCCTGCCGGTCGTCCACCCAGTCGACCTCGCCGCCCAGCGGCGCCGGATTCCAGTAGCGGCGGCTCCTCCGGCCGCTCGCGTCGAGGCGGAGCACGTTGCCCGCGATGACCCGTTTGATCCCGGACAGGTACGTCTCGTCCTTCTCTTCGATCCACCAGGCGGGCCACACGTGTAGCGCGAGCAAGCGCCGGTTGACCGACCCGGGGACGTCGGGGTGCGCCACGAGTGTGTCGATCGAGTCCGAGAAGAGCACGTCGTCCCCGGCCTGCGCGTAGAACAGCGAGTGGTTGCCCATGCGGTCGCGGACGGCGTACGCCGTTCCGTCCCGGCCGTCCCAAATGACAAGAGCGAAGCGGCCGTTTAGCCGCTCGGCGAGTTGGTCGCCGAGCGCGAAGTAGAGCCGGAGGACGAGGTCCGCGTCCGACTCGTCGGCGTCGGGGCCCGGGAACTCGCTCCGCAGCTGCGTCGCGTTGTAGAGGACGCCGTCGAGGCCGACCGTGCAGGAATCGCGGCTCGCTACCTCGGGGGCCCCGTCGCCGTCGCGGTCCACGCGGGCGACTGCCGAGCGGTCCCCGGGGCGGACGGCGACGATCCAGCTTGCGACCGGCCGCGCGCCGAGCTGGGTGCGCTCAGGCGCTCTCGTCGACATCGATCAGCTTCTCCTTCGAAAGCAACGCGATGAACTCCTCGAGCTCTTGTTCGAGGCGTTCCTCCGCGACGTCGAATTCCGCCAGCAGTTTGGCCTTCGCGTCCTCGAGGTCCGAACCGTCCGCGAGGAGCTCCCAGAATCGGGCGCCCGTGCGATTGAGCACGAAGATCTGGTTCGTGCGCAGATGCACCATGACGATCTCGTCACCGAGCCGTTGTGCGACGACATCGGCATCGGGGCGCAGCTTGGCGGCCGCGTCCGGCTTAGCGCTCATCTGTGACCAAAGACATTGGTAGCGCGGTCACCGAAACGAACCATGGATTGTGGTTCCACAATGAGTCCCCTCCTGGCCGTTTCAGCCCCGCAGGCCCTCTCTCCGCTCACTGATGATCACTCGGGGTTGCGGGGTTGTCAAACTGCTCAGACGTCGATCACGAGCCCGTCGTACGCGACGGGGACGCCATTCGGCGAGGGGAGCTCGACGGGACGGTGCGTCAGGAGTATCCGCCCGTCTGCCGCGGCCAGAGCTTCTTCAGCCGTCAAATGGCCTCTGATCTCGCCGTCCGTCGTGCCATCTGCGAGGGTCGCCTCGCAGATGAAGAGGTCGGCGCGGCGTGCCAATTGCGCGAGCTCTGCGGTGGGCGCCGAGTCGCCTGAGTATGCAATCGTCTTTCCTCCAGAGCTCACGCGAAAGCCGTAGGCGCGCATCGTGTAGTGCGGCAGCCGCATGGCCTCGACCGTGAATCCGGCGGTCTCGAACGGCGCGCCCGGGGCGAACTCACGAAGCTCGAAGGCGCGATCCCACATGTTCGGGACGCCCCAGAAGGTCGTGAACGTCTCGAGTTCCTCGTCGCTGCCGGGCGGCAGCCAGAGCTCCGGCCGGCTGCGTCCCGCCTCAGGGCTGTAGGCATTCAGCCAGGCCCACGGGATGAGATCGCCACTGTGGTCGAGATGCCAGTGCGTGATGACGATCGCGTCGACCTTGAGCCCCGCTTCCCGTACGCGCGCGAGAACTCCCGGTCCGCAATCCAGCAAGAGGTTCCCCGCGCCCTCCAGGAGGTAGCCGGACTGGGCGCTCCCAGGGTTCGGCCAGGCCGGGGAGGAGCCGATAACCGTGAGGCGCACCTCCATATACTTGCTTACCGTGGCCCGAAAGATTCGTGTCGTAATCGCCAAACCAGGTTTGGACGGTCATGACAGAGGGGCGAAGATCATCGCGCGGGCGCTTCGTGACGCAGGTATGGAGGTCATCTACACGGGCCTCCACCAGACTCCCGAGCAGATCGTCGAGACGGCAATCCAGGAGGACGCCGACGCGGTCGGCATCTCCATCCTCTCCGGCGCGCACATGACGCTCGTCCCGAAGATCCTCAGAGGACTCGACGAGAACGGCGTCGGCGACGTGCTCGTCGTGGTGGGCGGAACGATTCCGAAGCCCGACGTCGAGGAGCTCAAGCGGCAGGGTGTGGCCGAGGTGTTCACGCCCGGCGCCCCGGTCTCCGAGATCGTGGACTTCCTCAAGACTCGCGTTCCCGTCGGCGCGTAGATGTCGATCGACCTCGAACGGGACGGCGGCATCGCCGTCGTGACTGTGAACCGGCCGGACGCCTTCAACGCGCTCGACAGCGAGGCCTTAGGTCAGCTGTCGGCGCGCTTGGACGAGGTCGCCGACAACCGGGACGTCCGCGTCGTCGTGCTTACCGGGGCAGGTGAGCGGGCCTTTGCCGCCGGAGCGGACATCAAGGAGATGCGCACGAAGAACGTCCTCGAGGCGCAGCAGTTCGCGTTTCTCGGCCAGCGATGTGCGCTCATGCTCGAGCGCATGTGGAAACCGGTCATCGCCGCCGTCAACGGCGTAGCCGTAGGCGGCGGGCTCGAGCTCGCGCTCGCGTGCGACATTCGCTTCGCGTCTTCGACGGCGACCTTCGGTCAGCCCGAGATCAACCTCGGCCTCATCCCCGGGTGGGGCGGATCGCAACGGCTTGCGCGCGTGACCGGCCTCGGCTTCGCCAAGGACCTGATTCTCACGGGGCGCACCGTCGACGCCGCGGAAGCCGAGCGGCGCGGGCTCGTCGAGGCGGTTTACGACCCAGCCGAGCTCATGGATCGAACGATCGACACCGCGCGCCTGCTCGCCGCGAAAAGCCCCGTCGCGCTCGCGCACGCGAAAGAAGTCTGCAACACCGCGCTGCAGGGCGACCACCGCGCCAACCTCGACCACGAGGCCACGATGTTCTCGCTCCTCTTCGCCACCGAGGACGCGCGCGAGGGCATGACTGCGTTCGTCGAGAAGCGCGAGCCGCGCTTCAGCGGGCGCTAGAACGGCTAACTTGGAGGCGTGGCGGACACGCTGACAATCGCGGGGCGCGAGTTCGAGTCCCGCCTCATTCTCGGCACCGGCAAGTACGAGAGCTTTTCGACCATGAAAGAGGCCGTCGTCGCCTCCGGCGCCGAGATGGTCACGGTCGCCGTGCGCCGGATCGACTTCGACGAGCCGGGGGAGGACATCACCGCGTCGCTCCCGGAGAACATCCTGCTCCTCCCAAACACGTCCGGCTGCGAGACGGCGGAGGAGGCTGTTCGGATGGCCCGACTCGCGCGGGCCGGCGGCCTCCCTGACTGGATCAAGCTCGAGGTCATCCCCGACCCGCGCTACCTGCTCCCCGATCCGGTGGAGACGCTGAAGGCTGCCGAGGCGCTCGTCGCGGACGGGTTCACCGTCCTTCCCTACATGCTGCCCGACCCGGTCCTGGCAAAGAAGCTGGAGGAGGTCGGCTGCGCCACCGTCATGCCGCTGGCGGCCCCGATCGGGACCGGGCGTGGCCTCAAGCTGCGCGACTCCATCCGCATCATGATCGAGCAGGCCGAGGTTCCCGTCGTCGTGGATGCCGGCCTCGGCGCGCCTTCGCATGCCGCCGAGTCGATGGAGCTGGGGGCCGATGCCGTCCTCGTCAACACAGCCATTGCTCGGGCCCACGATCCCGTGGCGATGGCGCACGCTTTCAAGCTCGCCGTCCAGGCCGGCCGCTCGGCGCACCTCGCCGGAATCATCGAGGAGCAGGAGACCGCGGTCGCCTCGAGCCCAGTTGGCGGGACGGTGTGAGCGCGGTTCTCGTCAACGGCCGCGAGCTCGAGGTCGAAGCCGGCGAGACGGTCGCCGGACTGCTCGAACGCCTGGGGCTCGAAGGCCGCTACGCGCTCGTGGAACGAAACGGCGAGCCCGTCGAGCGCGCCCGTTACGAGAAGGTGGAGCTTGCGAGCGGAGACCGGCTCGTCGTCGCCCGCCCAGTCGCGGGCGGCTAACGCCCGCCTCTATCTGATCACCGGCGCGCGGGCGGACCTCGCCGACTTTCTCGAGGCCGCCGTCCGCGGCGGCGTCGACATCGTCCAGGTGCGGGAGAAGAACCTCCCCGACCGGGACCTTCTGCGCGCGCTGGAGGAGGCGCGCGCGGTCACCCAGCGACTCGGTGTCCCGCTGGTCGTGAACGATCGCCCCGACCTGGCCGTTCTCTGCGGCGCCGACTTCGTGCACGTCGGGCAGGACGACCTACCGGTGGACGCGGCCCGCCGGTTCGGTATCGGCGTCGGGCTCTCGACGCACGCGCGGCGTGAGATCGACGCGGCCGACGCCGACTACATCGGTGTCGGCCCTGTCTTCGCGACGCCAACGAAGGAAGGTCGTCCCGCGGTCGGGCTCGAGCTGGTCCGGTACGCCGCGGAACGCGCCCGCTCGCCCTGGTTTGCGATCGGGGGCATCGACGTCTCGAACGCCGACGACGTCATTGCCGCGGGCGCACGGCGAATCGCCGTCCTGCGCGCGATCGGCGATGCCGCCGACCCCGAGCAGACAGCCCGCGAGTTGCGAGAGAAGCTGCCGTCGTAGCTACGTTGGCGAGTTCGACCTGAACTTCCTGCTAAACGACGGTTTCGGGGGCCTAGCCGGGCGAGCCGAGCAGGATGTGGTCGACGAAGAGGAGTCCGGCCGGCGCTTTCTGCGTCATCCACGACGGGGTGAATGGCGTCGTCCACACGCGCAGCGGCTTGCCGACGTCAGTCGCCCCGAGGCTGGCGGCGGTAGGGCCTGTGGTAGTCCGGCGCAAAACTAGGGCCTCAGTTGGAACCGTGATGGTGACGTTCCGCTCGTAGAGGTACGACCATGCGTTCGGGAGGAGGACTTCGCGCCGCGTCCGGATTGTGATCGTCCCATCGCCCTGGGCTACCAGGACGGCCTTCTTGAAGACGAGCGAGAGGTCCGTTCCCGCCGCCGGCCGCGGGTAGAGGAGGCGCACCGAGCGGCGCAGGTACGGATACGGATCGATCGCGCGGCCGGTCGGAGTGCGCACCTCGAAGTGCAGGTGGGGCTGGAGGCCGTTGGCGTCGCCCGAGTCGCCCACGTAGCCGACGAGCTGACCCCGTCGTACGCGCTGGCCGTTCACCAGGCCGGGGGCGTAGGAAACGCCGTTCTTGCATCCGCCCAGGTTGTCGTTCGTCGGGCCGAGGTCGTTGTTCAGGTGGATGTAGACGTACGTCATCCCCGACAGCCCGTGGAGGTAGAGCATGCAGCTCCCGGGCTTCGAGTGTTTCTCGACGGTGCCCCCCTCGAAGGCGACGGCGGGCTGATGCCGGATCGACATGAGGTCGTTCCCCTCATGCGGCCCTTGCGGCCGAGGCGCGCCGAAGTCGTCCGTGTAGGTCACGTTTCCGACGACGGGGAAAGCGGTCACCGCCGGCACGGTGGCCGCATTCGCGGTCCCTGCCAAGACCCCAACGAGAAGAAGGAGAAGGATTCCTCGGGCTGTCGTCCGGTGGCTCCCCAAAACGCTCCGGTTCGCGCGCGAAGGGCGGAACCTTAACAGAGCCTTCGGCAGGAGTGGGAATTCCCTTGAGTGGATAGGATCGCGCCCGTTGCGGTCACTCTTTGAGCAGACGGTGCCGATCCGGTCGCGAGCCGCGAGCTGGGCAAGGACGCAGGGAGCGGTGCATTCTCAACGCGAATGCGTATACGGGCGCGACCGAGGACACAGCCGAGCGACACGGCGCAGCGGCCGGGCGCCGCAGGATGCGAAAAGAGGGACCGCGTAAAAAAATGAAGATTGCCGTCTGCGTCAAGGAAGTCCCGGATGCGTCCGCGCCCAAGCGGATCGATCCGCGGACCTTTCGCCTCGACCGCAGCGTTCCTGGGACCCTCAACGAGTTCGATACGCACGCCGTCGAAGAAGCGCTGCGGGTGAAGGATGCGACCGGCGAGGGTGAGGTCGTCGCCCTCCTCATGGGCCCCGAGAGCGCGGCGGACTCGCTGCGCAAGGCGCTCGCCCTGGGCGCCGATCGCGTCGTACACATCGCGGACGACGCGCTGGCGGGCTCCGATCTCCTCGCCACGACGAAAGTGCTCGCGAAGGCGCTCGAGCGGGAGGGCGCCGAGCTCCTTCTCTTCGGCCAACAGGGCAGTGACTCCGACGGTGCGGTCCTCTGCGCTTCGGTGGCCGACCGTCTGCGCCTGCCGCTCATCTCACAGGCGGCGAGCCTGGATCTCTCCGATGGGAAGGCGAAGGTCAAGCGGCAGACCGAGTACGGCTACGACGTCATCGAGGCGCCGCTCCCGTGCGTGATCGCCGTCTCCGATGCGATCAACGACCCGCGCTATCCGTCCCTCAAGGGAATCATGGGCGCGAAGAAGAAGCCGCAAGAGACGATTGGGCTCTCGGAGCTCGGAGTCGCGCCCGACGAGGTTGGCGACGCGGGTTCGGCGACGGAGGTCTACGCGGTCCGCGAGCCGCCGCCGCGGGGCGACAGCCGGCGCATCGAGGACAACGGCGATGCGGCTGAGGCGATCCTCCAGTACCTGTCCGAAAAGAAGCTGCTCTAGATGGCCACGCTCGTCTACGTCGAAGACCACGAGGGGGAACCCGTCAAGGGCTCCCTCGGGGTGCTGGCCAAAGCCGCTCAGCTCGGTGACGACGTGACCGCTGTTCTTTGCGGCTCCGGGGTCGCGAAGCTCGCGGAGCAGGTCGGCCGCCACGGTGCCTCGCGAGTGTTCGTTGCCGATGATCCAGGCCTGGAATCGCCGCTGCCCCAGCCGCGCGTCGATGTCCTGGCGAAGCTCATAGAGTCGGAGGCCTTCGACACCGTTCTCTTCGGTGCGTCGGTGCTCACCGCCGACGTCGCCGCGGGGCTCGCCGCGCGTCTGGACGCGGGGCTGAACTGGGACCTCGTGGACATCGAGCGCCAGGACGGCAAGCTCGTCGGCAAGCGTCCCGCCCTCCAGGACTCGGTCATCGTCGACGTCGGTTGGAAACGGGAACCGCGCATCGCCCTGGTGCGCGCAGGGACCTTCGAGCCCGCCGAGTCGGGAGACTCGGCTGACGTCACGAAGATCCCGGTCGAGATCGAGGACTGGTCGAAACAGGCCACCATGGTCGAGCGCGCGCACGAGGAGAGCGAAGGGCCGTCGATCGAGGAGGCGGACGTGATCGTCGCGGGCGGGCGCGGTCTCGGAAAGCCCGAGAACTTCTCGCTCGCCGAGGATCTCGCCAAGGCCCTCGGCGGCGCGGTGGCGGCCACGCGCGCGGTCGTCGACGCCGGCTGGTACCCCTACGCGAGCCAAGTCGGCCAGACCGGGAAGACGGTGGCGCCGAAGCTCTACATCGCACTCGGGATCTCAGGGGCGATCCAGCACAAGGTCGGCATGCAGAGCTCGGGCACGATCGTTGCCATCAACAAGGATCCGAACGCTCCGATCTTCGAGTACTCCGATCTCGGCGTCGTGGGCGACGTCCACGAGATCGTCCCGAAGCTGACGGAGCTCGTGAGACAGAAGAAGGGCTCGTGAGCACGCTAACGCGTCAATCTTTGACGCGATTCCAGCGGCCAAGATGAACGGACGCACGTCCCACGCCAGACCGTCTGACTTTCCTCCGCCCTTCGACCCGGCGGAGTACGTCGCAGAGCCGACCGATCCGCTGGACGAGCGCATCGACGTCGGCGCCCTCATCGTCGGCGCGGGCCCGGCCGGGCTCGCGGCCGCCATCCGGTTCGCGCAGCTCCTCGAGGAACGACCGGAAATGCGCGAGCGGCTCGGCGAGGTGCCGGTCGCAGTGCTGGAGAAGGGCCGGGCGCCTGGAGCTCACCTCCTCTCCGGCGCCGTCGTGAATCCGCGGGCTTTCCGGCAGCTTTTCCCGGGGATCCACACCGAGGATCTCCCGTTCCGAGGGCCGGTCGCGCGGGAGGGTCTCTACTACCTGACGTCCAAGCGCGCGATTCGCGTGCCCGCTCCTCCCACGATGTGGAACCACGGAAACCACGTCGCCGCGCTCTCGGAGATGGCCAAGTGGCTTGCAGAGAGGGCGGAGGAGCTCGGCGTCACGATCGTCTCCGAGACCTCCGCGCGAAAGCTCCTCGTCGCCGGGGCCCGCGTCGTCGGCATCCGCACAGGGGACCGGGGACGCGGCCGCAACGGCGAGGAGCTGCCCAACTTCGAGCCCGGCTCGGACATCACCGCGCGCGTCACCATTCTCGCGGAAGGGACGCAGGGCCACCTCACGGGCATCGCGCTCGACCATTTCCGCCTTGCGTCGAAGCCGCAAGTCTGGGCGCTCGGGGTGAAGGAGGTCTGGGAGGTGCCCCGCCCGCTGAACCGGGTCATCCACACGATGGGCTGGCCGCTACGGGGCGGGCGCAAGTACCGCGAGTTCGGCGGCAGCTTCATCTATCCCCTCGGGGAATCCCACGTCGCGCTCGGAATGGTTGTCGGCCTGGACTACGCTGACGCCTCGCTCTCCGTCCACGGCCTCCTCCAGGAGCTGAAGGGCCACCCGTTCGTGCGGCGGATCCTCGACGGCGGCAAACGCGTCGCCTGGGGCGCGAAAACAATTCCCGAAGGCGGGTTCCTCGCCTTTCCCGACCGCTTCCACTTCCCCGGCGGAATGATCGTGGGCGACGGAGCGGGCTTCGTGAACGTGCCGGCCCTGAAGGGCATCCACTACGCGATGCGCTCCGGGATGCTCGCTGCCGAGACTGCCATCGAAGCGGTGGCTCCCGGCCGCACGGCCTGGCAGCCCGGGGCGCTCCAGTCATACGACGCGGCGCTGCGGGAGAGCTACGTCTGGAAGGACCTCGAGCGCGTACGGAACATGCGTCCTGCCTTTCGGTACGGGTTCTTTCCCGGCGCGATCCTGGCGGGAACGGCGCTCAACACGTTGGGGAAGCTTCCGCCGCGGGACCTGCGGCTCGAACGCGACGGCGAAGTGCCGGTCTTCCGCGGCAACCGCGACCGCAGGTACCCCTCTCCCGACGGCAAGCTCTTCTTCGACAAGCTCTCCAGCGTCTACCTGTCGGGGAACAAGACGCGCGACGACGCTCCGAGCCACATCCTCGTCGATCAAAGGGTTCGGCCCGAGGTCGCGGAGGCGTGGGCGCGCATGTGTCCCGCGCAGGTGTACGAGGTGGGCGAGCCCGCGAGCCCCGGTGGAAACGTGGTGGAGGTCGGAGTCACGGCGTCGAACTGCGTCCAATGCGGTGCCATCACGGCGAAGGGGGGACGCCTGACGCCGCCCGAGGGCGGGGATGGTCCCGAATACACGTTGATGTAGAAGCCGCGGCCGGCGCCATCGCCGGTCGGCTGCACCGGACTCCGCTCCTCTCCTCCGAGACTCTCGGTGCGCGTTGCGGCGGGCGTACGTTCCTCAAGGCCGAGCTCTTCCAGAAGACGGGATCGTTCAAGGCGCGTGGGGTCCTGACGAAGCTCGCCTCTCTGACCGCGGACGAGAAGGCACATGGCGTCATCTCCATTTCGGCCGGCAACCACGCGCAAGCGCTTGCCTGGGCGTCCGCGAGAGAAGAAATCGACTGCCTCCTGGTCACGTGGCGGGACGCGAGCCCGCTCAAGGTGGCCGCAACGCGCGGCTACGGCGCGACGGTCGACCAGGAGGCGGCGGATCACCTCGAGGCGTTCGCACGCGTCCGCGAGCTCCAGCGCCAGAGCGGACGCACCCTCGTTCATCCCTTCGACGACCCGTTGGTGGTCGCCGGCCAGGGGACCGTCGGTCTCGAGATCGCCAAGGACCTGCCGGACGTCGATATCGTCGTCGCGCCCGTCGGCGGGGGCGGGCTCGTCTCCGGCATCGCCACCGCTCTCACCGGGAAGCGCATCGTCTCCGTCGAGCCCGAGGGCTCGGCTGCGCTGCACATGGCGCTCGAAGCAGGCAAACCGATCGAGTTCGCTCCCAAATCGGTTGCCGACGCGCTCAACGCACCTGTCGCCGGAGAGCTTCCGAGGCAGATCTGCGCCGAGCTAGGGGTCGAGTCGATCCTGATCACGGACGACGACGTCCGCGCGGGTTTTCGCTTCCTCTACGAGCGCGCGAAGCTCGCCGCAGAGCCCGGGGCGGCCGCCGGAGTCGGCGCGTTGCTAGCCGGAAAGGTGCCCGACGTCGAAGGAAAAACTGTTGCGGTCGTTGTCTCAGGAGGCAACGTAGCGGCCGAAACCGCGGCTGCTATTCTCAAAGAAGAATGAAGCCAGACATCCATCCCGAGTACGTCCTCGCCACAGTCCGTTGCTCGTGCGGCAACGAATTCCAGACGCGGTCCACGAAGCCCGAGCTGCACGTCGAGATCTGCTCGGAGTGCCACCCGTTCTATACCGGCAAGCAGAAGCTCGTCGACACGGGCGGACGCGTGGAGCGCTTCCAGCGCCGGCTCGAGAAGGCCGGCAAGGCATCTTCGTAGAGGAATGAGCCAACCCATAGGAGGGCAGGCGGTCCTCGAGGGCGTGATGATGCGCGGCCCCTCGGCTTGGTCGGTGGCTGTGCGCAAGCCGGACGGCAACATCGCCGAAGTCAACCGTCCGATCGCCTCGATTCTCCTCCGCCACCGCTGGCTGCGGATCCCGATCGTGCGCGGCGTCGTCGCGCTCGGCGAGTCGCTCGCCATCGGTTTTCGCGCGCTGGCCATCTCCGCCAACTACGCGTCGCAGCAGGAAGGCGACGACGGCGAGGTGCAGACCGAGTTGACGCGGGGCCAGCTCCTCTTCGCATTTGGTATCGCGATCGGGTTCGCGCTCCTGCTCTTCAAGGTCTCGCCGGCGCTGATCACGAACTGGCTGCCGATCGAGTCGACCGGCGCGTTCGTGGTCGTGGAGGGCCTGGTGCGGGTGACGATCTTCGTCGCGTACCTGGTCCTGATCTCCTTCCTCCCCGACCTGAAGCGGGTCTTCCAGTACCACGCCGCCGAGCACAAGGCGATCAACGCGTACGAGGCGGGCGAGGAGCTCGAGCCTGAGCGCGTCGCTCGGCACAGCCTGCTGCACGTCCGCTGCGGGACGGCGTTCCTCCTCTACGTGATGGTGGTCGCGATCTTC
Source organism: Gaiellaceae bacterium (assembly GCA_036506175.1). Lineage (GTDB taxonomy): Bacteria > Actinomycetota > Thermoleophilia > Gaiellales > Gaiellaceae > JAIBJP01. The sequence continues at coordinate 6,089 of DASXSE010000093.1, read as the reverse complement.
GTCTTCGCGTTCTTTGGGCGGCCCGCTTGGTACTGGCTGATCGCGACGCGGATCCTGTTGCTCCCCGTGATCGCGGGCATCGCCTACGAGATCATCCGTTTCGCCGGCAAGCACTCTCAGAACACGATCTTGCGCTGGGTCCTCGCGCCGGGCCTGTGGCTTCAGCGCCTGACCACGCGTGAGCCCAGTCTCGACCAGATCGAGGTCTCCATCCGCGCGCTCCGGGAGGTGCTCCGCCTCGAAGGCCGGATTACCCCCGAGGAGCGAAAAGTCGAAGTGATGGCTTAGCTGAGGGATTGGCGAAACCGGGACCGTCCTAGCTAGGTCGCTGGGACACTGCTCGCAAAGGAGCCCAGCGAGCGAGCCCGAGGCAGTACATCTGTAGTACGGCGAGGGCGAGCTCGTGGAGGATCCTGCCGCGAGCGGCGTCAGGCCCGGCAAAGTCGGGCTTGCCCGACTGAAGCCCGCCGACCAGAGGCCTAGCTAGGCGGCCCCAGAGCGGCTGGCTATTGGCTCGGAGCGCCTTCCGAGTACCGAGGTAGGCCGTCGTCGGGAAGCTCGTCCCAGGGTGCCCGCGAGTCGACGTACGTGTGGAACTGCGGCCGGATCCCGGGCTCGCCGTCGAGAACGCCGATCCGGATCGAGATCTCGTCGCCTTCCGGCCACCAGGCGCCGAAGAGACTCGAGCCGCAGACTTCGCAGAACGCCTTCACGGCGGCACCTTCGGCCGGTCGGTAGACGCGGATTGACTCCTCTCCGGAGAGGAGACGGAATCCATCACGGGGCACGCGCACCATTGTCAGCCCGAAGGTGCCCGAGTGCCTGCGGCAGCGGGAGCAATGGCAGTGGCTCGAGCGGACGAACGGCTGCGTGACCTCGAAGCGCACCGCGCCGCAGAGGCACCCGCCTGTGATCGTTTCGGCCACGGCTGGCAGTCTACGTCCGGGCTATCCTGACCTCGGTGCCGAACTCGATGGAAAACCTGGTCGACGAGCTCGAGCGCTCGTATGCGGAGGCGCAGGAGCGCATGTCGGACCCTGCCGTTTTCTCCGACCGGCACGCGGCCGCCGAAGCCGGACGGCGACTGAAGGATCTCGAGGGCGCCCACAAGCTGGCAGAAGATTGGCGCTCGACCCGTGACGATCTCGAAGCAGCGCGCTCGGACGGCGAGCTGCGCGACCTCGTCCCCGAGCTCGAGGCGCGCCTCGGCGAGCTCGAGGAAGAGCTGAAGCTGGCACTCGTCGAGACCGATCCGAACGACGCCAAGGACGTCATCGTCGAGATCCGCAAGGGTGCCGGCGGCGATGAGGGGGCCATCTGGGCCGGCGACCTCTTTCGCATGCTGACCCGCTACGCGGAGCGCCGCGGCTTCAAATGGGAGGTGCTGGGATCGAACCCGAGCGAGGCCGGCGGCTACAACGAGATCACGCTCGAGATCAACGGGGAAGGCGCCTACTCCGTCTTCAAGTGGGAGGGCGGGACCCACCGCGTCCAGCGTGTCCCGGCCACGGAGTCACAGGGACGGATCCACACTTCGACCGCAACTGTGGCGGTCATGCCGGAGGCGGAAGAGGTCGAGGTCGAGATCGACCCCAATGACCTCAAGGTGGACGTCTATCGCTCGACGGGCCCCGGAGGACAGAGCGTCAACACGACGGACTCCGCGGTCCGCGTCACCCACCTCCCTACGGGGCTCGTCGTGGCCATGCAGGACGAGAAATCGCAGCTGCAGAACAAGCAGAAGGCGCTGCGCGTCCTGCGCGCGAGGCTGCTCGAGCTCGAGCGCCAGCGCCAGGAGGACGAGCTCTCGGCCACGCGGCGCTCACAGATCGGGCGTGGCGAGCGGGCGGAGAAGATCCGCACCTACAACTATCCCGACAACCGGGTGACCGACCACCGGGTCAACCTCACGATCAAGCGTCTCGACCGGATCGTGGAGGGAGACCTCGACGAGTTCACGGAGGCTCTGGCCGCAGAGGAACGCCGCCAGAGTCTCGACGACGCCGCGGCCGCGTGACCCCGCTCGATACGGTGCGCGGGGTCGCGCATGATCTCCGCGAGAGCGGTGTCCCTTCGCCGCGGGTCGACGCCGAGATCCTTGTCGCTCATGTCGCCGGTCTCCGGCGGAGCGAGCTCTACGCCTCGAACGACGAGTTGACGGATGACCAGCTCGATCTTCTCCAGACGCTGGTCGACCGGAGACGAAAGAGGGAGCCATTGGCATACGTTCTGGGCGAGTGGGGTTTTCGACGGCTGACGCTCGAGCTCGACCGTCGCGTGCTCGTGCCGCGCCCCGAGACGGAGGTCCTCGTGGAGCGCTGTCTCGAGCACCTGCGCGATCTCGCTGAGCCTCGAGTGCTCGACATCGGCGCCGGCTCGGGGGCGATCGCGCTCGCGCTGGCCGACGAGCACCCCGGCGCAAACGTGCTCGCCGTGGACAGGTCCGCGGGCGCGCTCGAGGTGGCGCAGCGAAATCTCACGCTCGCGGGAGTCAACGGCCGGGTCGAGCTCCGGCAGGGTGACTTGCTCGCCGGGATCAAGGGGCCCTTCGACCTGGTGGTTTCGAATCCGCCGTACGTGTCGCCGGAGGAATACAAAGGCCTGCAGCCTGAGATCCGCCTGTACGAGCCGCGCGAGGCGCTCGTGGGCGTGGGGGTCGGGAGGGAGATCGCCGGCCAGGCGCGCGGCGTCCTCGAGACCGGGGGCTGGCTCGTGCTCGAGTGCGGCGACGGGCAAGCAAGTGCGCTCGCGGACGACCTCGAAGAGCTCGGCTATTGCCGCGTGGGGAAAGGGCTCGACCCCGCCGGGCGCGAGCGGATCGTCGAGGGCCGATGGGAGTAGAGGAAGCCGTCATCGCGCTCCGGGCAGGTCAGCCGGTCGTCCTGCCGACCGACACCGTCTACGGGCTCTGCACGGACGCCTACCACGAGCGGCCGGTCGAACGGCTCATCCGCCTAAAAGGCAGGCCTGACGGGATGCCGATCGCGCTTCTGGCCGCGGATCTCGACGTCATCCTGGACGCCGTTCCCGAGCTGCGTGGCAGAGCCGCAGTGCTCGCGCGGGCGCTGCTGCCGGGGCCGTACACGTTCATCCTTCAAAATCCCGCCCGGCGCTTCCGCTGGCTCACCGGCTCCAATCCGGACACGATCGGGATCCGCGTGCCCGAGCTTCCCGCCGAGACGAAGACCGTTCTCGACCGCGTGGGCGCGGTTGCGGCGACGAGCGCCAACGTCCACGGCGGTCGCGACCCCAGCCGTCTGGGCGACGTTCCGGAAGCGATCTGGAGCGCAGCCGGAGCGCTGCTCGACGCGGGCGAGCTGCCCGGAACTCCTTCGACGGTCGTCGACCTGACCGGTGCTCAGCCGCGCGTTCTGCGCGAGGGGGCGGTTCCGACCGCAAACGCGCTCGACGCGATCGCGCGCGCGGCCAGCGAGTAGACCACAAGGGTCGTCGCCACGATCGTCGTCCACTGGACGACAGGATGGGCGGCCAGCGGTGACGCGAGCATCGTTGCGGCCGCGAACGCCGGAAAGACGAGCGACGTCGTCGCAAGCGCGACTCCACGAGACAGTCCGAACCGCGTGCGCAGGTCGACGTATTCGCGCCCGAGCGGAATCAGGATGAGGCTCGCGAGAAGGGCAATCGCGACCATGGAGGGGCCCATTGTCCTCCATCAACGCACAAACACCAAGCCGAGTTACGGGGCTGGCGGGCCGCTCGACGGACTAAGCTGGCAACGTGGCGATCGCACAGGGGACCTTCCAGGAGCTCCGTGAAGCCCTGCTCGCCGACATCGATCCCGAGACCGCGGAGCTGATCGGCCGCGAGCTCGAACGGCAGCGCGGCCAGATCGAGCTCATCGCCTCGGAGAACTTCACCTGGCCGAGCATCCTCGAAGCGGTCGGCAGCGTTCCGACGAACAAATATGCGGAGGGTTATCCGGGACGCCGCTACTACGGTGGCTGTGAGGTCGTGGACGAGATCGAGCAGCTGGCCATCGACCGCGCGAAGGAGCTCTTCGGCGCCGAGCACGCCAACGTCCAGCCTCATGCGGGCGCGCAGACGAACATGGGCGTCTACTTCAGCTGCCTGGAGCCGGGCGACACGATCCTCGCCATGCGCCTCGACCACGGAGGCCATCTCACCCACGGCCTCAAGGTCAATTTCTCCGGAAAGCTCTACAACGTCGTCGGCTACGGAGTCGACCGCAAGTCCTACCTGATCGACTTCGACGAGGTACACAAGCTGGCGAAGGAGAGCCGGCCGAAGCTGATCGTCTGCGGTGGCTCGGCGTACCCTCGGCGAATCGAGGCGGAGCGCTTCAGGGAGATCGCCGACGAGGTCGGCGCCCTTCTCCTCTGTGACATGGCTCACTTCGCGGGGCTCGTGGCGGCGGGGCTCCATCCGAACCCGACGCCGCACTGCGACTTCGTCACTTCGACGACACACAAGACCCTCGCGGGGCCGCGCTCGGGCTTCATCCTCTGCAAGGCAGAGCATGCCCAGGCGCTCGACAAGGCCGTCTTCCCGGGCATGCAGGGCGGGCCGCTCCTGCACGTCATCTCGGCGAAGGCCACGTGCTTCAAGATCGCTGCCTCGGAGCCGTTTCGGGCCTACCAGACACAGATCAGGGCGAATGCGGACGCCCTCGCGGACGCGCTCCTGGAGAGCGGGCTCGACATCCTCACGGGTGGGACCGACACCCACCTCATGCAGATGGACCTGCGCAGGAGCGACTGGACGGGCAAGGCGGCAGAAGAGCGCCTGCACGAAGTCAAGATCACGGCCAACCGCAACACGGTTCCGTTCGACGAGCGGCCCCCGATGGAAGCCTCCGGTGTGCGCCTCGGGACGCCGGCTGTCACCATGCGCGGCTTCGAAGAGGAGGACATGCGTGAGGTCGGGGCCATCATCGCCGGCGCGCTCGCGGGAGACGCCGACACTGCTTCGCTGACCCCCCGCAGCGAGGCCCTCTGCGCGAAGCACCCGCTCTACCCGGGCTTCCGCGGCTACCCCGCGTACACGACCGCATGAGCGTGACCACGGAGAAGGTCGTCGTCGTCGACCACCCGCTCGTCCAGCACAAGCTCGGCCTGCTCCGGGACCAGACGACGCCGACGCAGGTCTTCCGCCAGCTCGTCGACGAGCTGACCCTTCTCCTCACCTACGAGGCGACGAAGGACATGGCCACCGAGGACGTGGAGATCGAGACGCCGCTCGAACGGATGACCGCGCAGCGGATCTCCGGGAAGAAGGTCGCCGTCTGTCCGATCCTGCGGGCCGGCGTCGGCATGTTGGACGGCGTCCTTTCTTTGATCTCGGGAGCCCGCGTCGGGTTCATCGGCCTCTACCGGAACGAAGAGACGCTCGAGCCGGTCGAGTACTACGTGAAGCTTCCGCAGGACATCGCGGAGCGGGACGTGCTGCTCCTCGATCCGATGCTCGCCACCGGCAACTCCACTGCCGCTGCCGTCGCCACGGTGAAGCGCGCCGGTGCCCATTCGATTCGCCTCATCGCGCTGATCGCGGCGCCGGAGGGAATCGAGCGGATCCAGGCCGAGCACCCGGACGTCACCATCGTCGTTGCCTCCATCGACCGGGAGCTGAACGACCGCGGCTACATCCTCCCCGGCCTCGGGGATGCCGGCGACCGCCTCTACGGCACGAAGTAAGCCATGCTCCACAACTTCGAAGACCACCTGGACGTGCTCTGGGCGTTTCTCGTCGCGCTCGGCGTCGTCCTGGTGCTGACGCCCGCGGTCGGGCATGTGGCCCGGGTCCTCGGCGTCGTCGACGAGCCGGTCGAGCGCCGGCGTGTGCACCTGGCGGCCGTCCCGCGCCTGGGCGGCCTGGCGCTTTTCCTCGGCCTCTTCATTCCGGCGCTCGCGTTCCTCGAGCTCGACGGCGCCTATCGCGGGATCCTGCTCGGGGCTGCGCTCGCCACGGCCGTCGGGATGGTGGACGACTTCCGCGGCCTCCCCTGGTGGGGGAAGCTCGGCGGGATGATCGCCGCCGCCGCGGTGGCGGTCCACTTCGGTGTCGACGTCGACCGCTTCACGTTCCCGGTGCTCGGGATCCACACGCTGCCG
>DASXSE010000092.1:0-20471 GCA_036506175.1 Gaiellaceae bacterium | reverse complement strand
GCGCGACGAAGTTCCGCCTCTGGCCGTCGTGCTGGCACCGGGATCCACCTCCTATCGCATCGCGGGCTACGCCCCTGTGCGCGTGGTCACCGAGCCCCCGGGACACGTCGCCTTCAACACGAGCGAGGACTACGCGAAGCGGCAACGAGCCGTACGCCTCTTTTTCCTCGATCCCGCGGCCACCCCCGCACAGCGCGAACAGATCTTGGCTCGGTACGCCGTCCAGTGGGTGGTCGTGGACAAGACTCGCGGACGGCCGGCGCTCCCGCCCGGCCTCGTGCCCGAGTACCGCGACTCCCGCTACGAGCTCTACCGCATCGAAACCTAGGCAGGAGCCCGCCTGAAACGGTCGAAAGCCCCGGGTCCATGCCTCGGCGCAGAAGACGACCCGCACGGTCAGCCCTCGTCCTCCGCTGGCTCGGAGTTGCGGTCTTCGTCGTCATCGGGCTTTCGTACATCCACCCACTGCGGAGCTACGAGGCAGCGCGCGGGCGCGTTGAGCAACGTCGCGGCGAGCTCGCTGCCCTCGAGCGCGAGAACGCACAGCTCGGGCGGCGCCTCTCCCTGTCCGGGAAAGACCTCTTCGTCGAGCGCGAGGCGCGGCGAATCGGACTGGTTCGCCCCGGAGAGCGTCTCTACATCGTCAAGGGCGTCGAGGACTGGAGAAAGACCTCGGTACGATGATCTGGTGGACGACGAAATGGTCGTCTCCTGGCAGCTCGGCCGTCCCGCCCGTGCCCTCCGGCAGGTGGCTGTTCGTTGCGCGCACGGCTTTCCGGCGGTTACGGAGCAGGGTCCGTACGGTGCCGACGGGGCGCCCTTCCCGACCACCTATTACCTGACCTGTCCCTGGCTCGTGGCCGGCATCTCGCGGATCGAGGCTGCAGGCGGCGTCGAGCGCTACTCGGAGGCGGCCGGCAGCGACGCCGAGTTGCGCCGGAGCCTGGAAGAGGCGGACGCAGAGCAGCGCCGGATCAGGCCCGAGCTTCCAGTTGGGATCGCCGGGAGCCGGACGCCTGACAACCTGAAGTGCCTGCACGCTCACGCAGCGTTTGCGCTGGCTCGACCGACCTATGTGCTCGGGTCGAAGATCCTGGACGAAGTACCGGAGCGCTGGTGTCCGGATGCGCGTTGCGAGGCTGCTTTGGCGGGTAGTGAGGCATCGTGAGCAGTCTGGCCGCGGCACGGCACCAGTGGGAGGAGGGCAAGCGGCGCCTTGCCGATGAAGGCGTCGACACGGCGCGCTCACGTCATCTAGACCACCTCATCGACGCGGTGACGAGTGAGCTCCGGCGCCGGCTCGGGCAGACGTTCACCATGGGCGAACTCGCCGCCCTGTACGACGGTGCGGAAGACTGGGTGCGAGAGGTCATCCGCCGCTCGGCGCCGCCGCGGTCGCGCGCCGGCATTCACGACACGGCGCTCGTTCAGGACGTCGCGTTCGCGCGCTACGCGCACGGCGCGACGGATTACCGCCCCTGACGTGGAGGGATTCGAGCGCTCGGGTTCACGGTCGCGGGAGCGCGCGCGAGAGCGGCGTCGGCGGCGTCGTCGCCGGATCCTCCGCTGGGTCGGGGCGACCCTCCTTCTTGCGGTCGCATTCTTCGCGGGCCTCGCAGTGGGGCGCGTGCTCGATGACGAGAGCCCGAGCGGAGACCAGACGCTCGTGCGCACCCTCGTTCCGACCACCCTCACGCCGCAGCAAACCGTGACGGTTACGGTTTCAAATCCATGAGTTGGGAAGAAAATACAGAGTTTGTTAGGTTTTCGGGGCAGGATGATGGCTAGCCAGGAACCGCGCAGCCGCCAAGGGGGGCGACAGGCGGGAGGAGGCCCCGACTGGTTGACCCTGGGCCAGGCGGCGACGTACCTGGGCGTAGCCCAGAGCACGGTCCGCAAGTGGTCTGACAGCGGCCGGCTAGCCGCGTTCTACACCCCTGGTGGGCACAGGCGCTTTCGCCGCGGCGATCTCGACGCGTTCCTTTCCGGCTCACGGAGCGCCCCCTCGCGCGGCACGCCGCTCGTGCTCGTCGTCGACGACGACGCGCGCCTGCGCGAATTCGTGCGCGTGAACCTCGAGATGGATGGTTACATCGTCCGCGAGGCCGCAAACGCGGAGGATGGTCTCGCCGCGCTCGAGCAGGAGTCGCCCGACCTGATCTTGCTGGACGTGATGATGCCGGGCATGGATGGTTTCGAGATGCTGCGCCGCGTTCAGGAGCGGCACGGCGTGGGGACGATCCCGGTGATCATGTTCAGCGGCAAGGCCGACGAGCCTACGGCTGAGCGCGCGACCGCACGAGGCGCGGAGGCCTTCATCGGCAAGCCGTTCGACCCGCAGCAACTCATCGAGTCGACGAAGCAGCTCGTACGGGCATAGCGGGCGTCGACCGCAGCGCCTTCCTCTGGGTCGTCGAGCACCGGGTCGGGTGGCTCGACCCTGTGTTCGTCGGCCTCTCGCTCGTCGGTTATTACGGACTCGTATGGATCGCTCTCGCGGTCCCCATCGCGCGCCTGGCGCAACGCAACGTGCGCTTCGCGGTCCTCCTGACGGCGGCGTGTGTCTGGTCCGCCGATCTCATCGCCCTCGCGATCAAGCTCGCGGTCGGCCGTCCGCGCCCGTTCGAGACGATCCCCGAGGTCGACAAGCTACTCGGCGGGACGGTGGGGCAATCGATGCCGTCGGGCCACGCCGCGACGAGCTTCGCCGGCGCCGTCGTCCTGACCTATCTGCTGCCGAAAGCGGCTCCCATCCTCTTCTTGCTCGCGATCGCGATTTCGTTCTCACGGATCTACGTCGGCGTCCACTATCCGTCAGACGTGCTCGTCGGAGCCGCCCTGGGGGCAGCCGTTGGGCTAACCGGAGTGGCCCTCGTCAGAGGTCTTCGGCCGACTTCAGGAGGCCCGCGGCAATCAGTAGGAGTGCCGCCAGCAGGCTGATCCAGATCCCGATGCTCCGTCCCGCAGGCGCGAAGTCGTCGGGGATCGAGATCAGGCGCACGAGGACGAAGAAGGTGGCGAGGGCACCGAACCCGGCGATGACCCAGCCGACCGGAATGCTGGGCGGCAGCTCGAACCCGGTCGCGCGCAGGATGAGCAGCCCGAGGACCGCCACGCCGATGAAGAAGATGAGCTTGCCGAGCGCCCCGGTGTGCCACGCGGTAATGGACACGGTGAAGCCGTCGTTCGAAAGCGAGTACCAGCTCATGAAGGAGCTGAGCGCGAGCACAAGCCCGCCCAACCATGCAAGGCCTTCACCCGGACTGCGGAACGTTCCGGGGGAGAAACCTGGGCGCGGGCGTGGCTGAGCGCTCAAATCCCGAAGACGTCCTGGATCTTCTGCCAGATCGAGAGCGCGAGGAAGAGGATCAGGAAGACAAGGGCGCCGAAGAGGACGAGGAAGCGGATTCGCGCCCGCCGCAGCTCGCGCTTGTGCTCGATGCGGGCGCGGCGCCGCGCCCGGGCACGCGCGAAGCCGCGCGGGATGGCAGTTGGGTCGATCGGCGGATCGTCAGCCGCAGGGCGGTTTGGGGCCGGGGAACCGATGGGTGGCGATTCTAGACTTCCGCGCGCCCGGAGGGACGCACGCGGCCATAATTCAGCGTATGGCCGGGGTCACTTACGAGCTCGAGCCCGGATCCGTCGAAGCGCTCGCCGCAGCAGCCGGCAACCTGCTCGAGGACGGTCCCGTCGGCCCGAGCCTCGCCCGCCTACTCGAGGCGATCGCAGCGGCCACGGGGGCTGACGTGGCCATTGCGCGAACTGCGCCGGCGCCCGGCGCCGATCTCGTCGCGCGCGCGGTCTACGCGAGCTCGCCTGCTCTCGCGGCCGACCTTCAGGAGACGCGGCTTCCGGTGGCGGCCGTACCCGAGGAGGAAACCGATCTCGAAGGGGACGAGCTCCCTGCAGCGTTCGGCCAGGTCGCTGCTCGAATTCAGACAAAGGTGGTCACCGTCTACCCGGTCCTCGTCGGCGGCCGCGCCGCAGCAACGCTCGAGCTCTACCGCTCCGGCGAGCTCTCCTCGCGGGAGCGCATGCTCGGCAGGCTGGCGGCGGCGCACGTCGGCATCGCGGTGCGGCTCGAACGGGCCTCCGTGGGTGGCGACGGGAGCGGGGATCCCGGCGCGTCTTCCCTCGAGCTGTTCGGCGAGGCCCTGGCGGCGGGCGCGGACGAGACGGAGACTGCGGAGCACGTCGTCCGATTGGCTGCCGAGGCAACCGGAGCCGAGGGGGCCGCGCTCTGGCGGATCGAGGCCGACGCACCGCCGACTTTCCTCGCCTCCTTCGGGCTCGGAGGGAGCACACCGGCCGGCGAAGCCGTGGAGCAGACGCTTGCAGCCCTGAAAGAGCGGCCGCGTGGTGTCGTCGCCGGCAGTGCGACCACGGAAGGCGGCCCGCGGATCGCAACCTTGCCGCTCGGTGAGCCTCCAGTCGGTGCGCTGCAGCTCTACTTCGACGAGGGCGGGCCGACCGACGAAGATCTGGAGCTCCTGTCTCCATTTGCTGCCCGGGCGGCGCTCGCGCTCCGACGCAGCCGGCGAGTGGGACTGATCGCACACGCCCTCAGGCGCTCTCAGACCGTCATCGGCGTCGTCAGCCAGGCCATCGCGCAGCTCTCGCTCGCCCACACGCTCGAGACCGCCGTCGAGCGCATCGCCGAGCTCACCGGCAGCGGGCACGTGGCCGTCTACCTGCGCGAAGGCGACTCCCTGACCTCCGCCGCCTCGCGAGGCCTTGAAGGCGAGGACACTGATCTCGCGGAAAGGCTGCTGGAGCTCGCGCAGGGACCCTTCCGCGGCCGCGGCTTCGTCTTCATCGAGGACATGCGCCGCGACGCGCGGCTCGCTGGGCTCGAGGCGAGCTGGGAAAGGACAGGAATCAGGCGCGCGCTGTTCATCCCGCTCGTGGTCCACGACGAGGTCATCGGCGCCCTTGGCGTCTTCAAGACCCGCGCCCGCCCCTACCGCGAGGGGGAGGAAGGGCTGTTGATTGCGCTTTCCAGTCAGCTCGCCGTCGCCGTCCAGAACGCTCGGCTGCACGAGCGCGCGAAGGAGCTGGGGGAGCGACTCGAGCGAACTTTGGACTCCGAGCGGCGCTCGGCCCGCCAGCTCCGCGGCCTGTACGAGATCTCGCACTCGTTCAACGAGAACCTCTCGCTGCAGGCGACTCTGGATGCCGTGGCGAAGACGATGGTCGAGCTCTTCGAGGTGGACGCGGCAGCGATCCGCATGCCCGACGAGCGCGGCGACATTCTCGAGACGCGCGCGGTGCACGTGGCCGAGCCGAGGCTTCGCGAGACGGCGTCCACGCTGCTCGGCCAGGCGCAGCCCATGACGGCACTGACGGCCCGTCGGCTCCTACGCTCCGGCAGCCCGCTCCTCCTGGCGCCGGGAATGGCCAAAGGAGATGACGCGCACCGGTTCCTGGAACCCTTCCTGGCGCGGGGATCGACCGCCGCCGTCCTGCCGCTCGCCAAGCCGGGAGAGATCCTCGGCACGCTGACGCTTCTCTCCCTCGATCCCGCCAAGCCGCTCGACCGCGAGGCCGTCGACGCAGCGATGACGGTGGCCGGGCAGGCCGCCCTCGCAATCGACAACGCCCGTATGTACCAGCAGCAGAAGGACTTCGCGGAGATGATGCAGCACTCGCTGCTGCCGACCGAGCCGCCCGCGGTGCCTTGGCTCCACGTCGGCCACGTGTACGAGTCTTCGGCGCGGGTGGACGTCGGTGGCGACGTCTACGACTTCCTGCCCCTGGAGGACGGTCGCCTCGCGGTCATCCTCGGTGACGTCACCGGCAAGGGGATCCAGGCGGCCGCCGACATGGCCATGGCGAAGTTCAGCTTCCGCGCGCTCGCCCGGCTGCATCCCGAGCCCGCCGACTTCCTCTCGCGCGTGAACGAAGTGATCGTCGACGAGATCGGCGCAGGCAAGTTCATCACGATGCTCTATGTCCTCCTCGACCCTCGGGCGCGGACGGTTGCGTGCGCAAGCGCAGGTCATCCGGCGGCGAGAATCGTGCAGCCTGACGGTCAGGTCGTGCCGCTAGCCGGCCGCGGCCTCGCCCTCGGAATCGAGCCCGACCAGGAGTACGAGGTGGAGACCATCCAGCTCGAGCCCGGCACGACGGTCGTCCTCTACACGGACGGTGTGCTCGAGGCGCGCCGCAACGGTGAGCTATACGGGGAGGAGCGGCTGGACAGCGTCCTCCGGCAGCGGGCCGGGCTCGAACCGCAGAAGCTGGCGGAGGCGATCCTCGCCGATTGCCGCAGCTTTGCCGGCGCCGATCTCGGCGACGATTGCGCTCTCGTCTGCCTGCGGCTGACCGACTGACTGGGTGCCGGCGGTGAGCCAGGCCGTATCCACGAGCGCGCCGCTCGTGCAGGCGGTCAGCAGGCGGCGGCTCGGCGTCCTCGTGTTCATGGCCGGCGCGGGCACGCTCGCCACCGAGATCTCGGCCTCGCGCCTGCTGGCGCCCTACTTCGGGAGCTCCACCATCGTCTGGGCGAACATCATCGGGCTCATCCTGGTCTACCTCTCGCTCGGCTACTGGCTGGGCGGGAAGCTCGCCGACCGCCGCCCGGATCCCCGTCTTCTCGGCGGGATCGTCCTCGCGGCCGCCCTCTTCATCGCCATCCTGCCGTTCGTCTCGCGGCCGATCCTCGACGCCGCCGTCCGGGAGCTCGACGCCGTCTCCGTGGGCGCCGTGGTCGGCTCCTTCTTCGCAGCGGTGGCTCTCTTCATCTTCCCCGTGACGCTCCTCGGCATGGTCTCGCCGTTTGCCATCCGCCTGGCCTTGAAGGACGTCGAGGAGGCGGGAACGGTGTCCGGGCGGCTCTACGCGCTCTCGACAGTCGGAAGCATCGTGGGCACCTTCGCTTCAGCCCTCCTCATGATCCCCCTGATCGGCACGCAGCGGACGATGCTCGTCTCGGCTGCGCTCCTCGTGTTGGCCGGCGCCCTTATTCTCGGCAACCGCTGGCAGCTCATCACTCTCGGTGTGGCCGCGCTCCTCTTCATTCCCGCGGGAGCCATCAAGGCTGCGGATGGCCGGCTCTATGAGACGGAATCCGCGTACCAGTACATCCAGGTCGTCCAGCGGAGCGACGGCTCACGGGTCCTGCGCCTCAACGAGGGCGTGGTTGCCCATTCGCTCTGGTATCCGCACACGGTCTTCACCGGCGGCGAGTGGGACATGTTCCTTGTCGTGCCGCCGCTCGTCGACCATCCGGTGAGGCAAGTGCTGATCATCGGAAATGCGGGCGGAACGATCGCTCGCGCCTACGGCAAGCTCTATCCGCAGGCGCAGATCGACGGGGTCGAGATCGACCCGAAGGTGACGGAGGTCGGGCGTCGTTTCTTCGGGCTGGGCGACAATCCGAGGCTCCACGTCATCACGGAGGACGGGCGCCCGTACCTCGAAGGAACGAAAGAGCGCTACGACGCGATCCTCGTGGACGCCTACCGCCAGCCCTACATCCCGTTCTACCTCGCAACGAAGGAGTTCTTCGAGCTGGTGCGCGACCACCTCACGCCCGGCGGCGTGCTCGCGCTGAACGTGGCGGCCGTGCCCGGCGACGACAGGCTTTCGCAGGCGATTGGAAGCACGGTTCTCGCCGCGTTTCCGCAGGCCTGGCGCTGGAGGCCGCTCCGGTTCAGCGAGCTCGTGCTCGGATTCGATCGCCCGGTCTCGAGGACCGAGCTCCTGCGCCGGGTCGTGGGGATCAACCCGGCGGCCGGCTCGCTGGTGCCGCTCTTCCGGCGGCAGGTCGAAGCTGTGCGCGCGGACGCGGAAGTGCTCACCGACGACCGTGCGCCTGTCGAATGGCTGACCGACCGGATGCTCGTCGAGTTCATCGCGCGCGAGGGCAGCGTGGACGAGCAACCGTTGCCCACCGGCCCCGGACCATGAACCTGCGCCGTGAGGGCGCGATTCTGAAGATCGGGCACCGGGGCGCGCCCGCGCTCGCGCTGGAGAACACCGTCGAATCCCTCGCTGCCGCGATCGATCACGGCGTCGACCTGGTCGAAATCGATGTGATCACGAGCGACCAAACCGGCGCGCTGACTCTGGCTCATTCGCCCGGGCAGGTGACGGAGGCGAGCCCGACTCTGGGCGAGGCGCTCGGCTTCCTCGCCGGGACGAGCGTAGGTGTGATCGTCGATCTCAAGTCGGCCGGCTCGGAACGCGAGGTCCTCCAAGCGCTCCGCACCCACGACCTGCTCGAGCGCTCGGTCGTCTCCTCGTTCAACTCGCGGAGCCTTCGCGTGCTGAAGGAGGTCGAGCCCGCGCTCACGACAGGACTCTCGTATCCCTTCGACAGGGTGGGAATCGCGGAGAGGCCCGCCTTCCAACCGATGATTCGCGCGGGGCTGGCAGGCCTGCGCCGAACGCTGCCCATTCGCATCGCGGGACTCCTTTCCCGTGCGCGCGCCGACGCCGCCGTCCTCCACCACGCGCTCATCTCGACGCGGCTCGTCGAGCGCTGCCACAGCGCCGGGGCAGCCGTACTCGCCTGGACGGTCGAAGACGCGGACGCCCTCGAGCGCGTCCTCGCTGCAAGAGTGGACGGCGTAATCGCGAACGATCCCCGCCTGTTCGATGTTTAGACTCCGGCCCACTGTGCGGCGGGCCGCCTTCGTTCTCGTCCTCTTTGTCCTGCTCGGAACGGCGCCGGCCTATGGGCAGACGACGACCGATCCGCCGCCTCCCGTCATCGCGGAAGGAGTGACCGTTGCAAGCGTCGCGGTCGGCGGCATGACGGCCGACGAGGCGACGACGGCGGTGCGCGCATTCTTCGCGCGGCCCTTCACCTTCACGTTGCATGGACATACCTGGACGTCCGGCCCCGCCCGCGTCGGTGCGTCGGTGGATTACCCCGCCGTCGTCGCGGCCGCGCTCGCGGCGGCGCCCTCGACCGCGCTTCCGCTACCGGTCACCGTGTATGGGCCCACGCTGCGCGCCTACGTTGCCCGCAAGGCCACTCTCTATCGCCGCGCAGCGGTCAACTCCCGCGTCTTTCTCCGCTACTTGCGCCCGTTCGTGACGCGGTCGAAGAACGGCTACGCAATGTCGCAGCTCGATGCGCGCCTGCTCATCCGGAGCCTCCTGGCCGCTCACGAACGCGGCCCGACCGAGCTCCCGTCGCACGTTCTAGTGCCCAAGATCACCCGGGAGAACTTCGGACCGGTGATCGTTATCCGTCGCGGCTCGCACCGGCTCTATGTCTACAAGGTGATGCTCTACTGGCGGACCTTCGGCGTCGCTGTCGGACGTCCGGAGTTCCCGACGCCGCTCGGCCATTTCACCATCGTTACCAAGCAGCGGGATCCATGGTGGTATCCGCCCGATTCGAGCTGGGCCGCCGGCGCGAGCCCGATCCCGCCCGGGCCGGGGAATCCGCTCGGGACACGGTGGATGGGTCTGTCGGCGCCCGGCGTCGGTATTCACGGCACGCCCGACGCAGCTTCGATCGGCTATTCGGCCTCCCACGGGTGCATCCGCATGCGCATTCCCGATGCCGAGTGGCTCTTCGACCGCGTCCGCATCGGTACGCACGTGTTCATCGTGTCGGCCTAGCTAGAGTTTTCGCGCGTTATGGCGCGCCGCAGCAAGCTCGTCCTTCAGGCGGCGGCCGTCTCGGTGGTCGCCCTCCTCATTGGCCTGCTCGCGTGGCAGGTCTTCCGCACCGACCAGGGCCGCGCTCTCGGAGCGAAGGTGAACAAGGGCGAGCGGCCGCTCGCACCCCAGTTCATGCTCGACCGGCTGGATGGGAAAGGAAAGCTCTCGCTCGCATCACTCCGTGGCAAGGTCGTCGTGCTCAACTTCTGGGCCTCGTGGTGTGAGCCGTGCAAGGCGGAGTCGCCGCGCCTCGAGTCGTTCTGGCAGCGAAATCGCCACAGGGGAGTCGTCGTGCTTGGTATTGACGCTCAGGATTTCGACTTCGACGCCAACCGGTTCGTCGACCGCTACAAGCTGAGCTACCCGATCCTGCGTGACAAGCACGGGTCGACCCTCGGCCATTACGGCATTTCGGGTTTTCCGGAGACCTGGTTCGTCGACCGCCGCGGGCGCCTCGTCGGCAAGCACATCGAGGGGCCGGTGTCGCAGGCCGACCTCGAGCGCTACGTTCAAATGGCGATGCAGTCATGATCCGAGTCGCGGTCATCCTTTCGTTGCTTGCCCTTCTCGCAGCGGGCGCAGCGCGTGCGAGCGAGGCCCATCCCACGCTTGCCGAGATCGAGAAGGAAGTGATCTGCCCCGTCTGCCACGAGACACTCGATCTTTCGACGTCCCCGATCGCCGACCGCATGCGCGCCTACATCCAGCAGCGGATCGCGGCCGGAGACACGAAGAGCGAGATCAAGCAGAAGCTCGTCGCCCAGTTCGGCGAGAGCGTCCTCGCCGCACCTCCGAAGCATGGCTTCAACCTGCTGGCGTGGCTGCTTCCACTGGCTGGAGTCGTGGCGGGCGTAGTCACGCTCGCCGTGCTCGCCCGCCGCTGGAGCAGGGCGCGGCCCGGGCCCGTCCCGGCGGATGCCTCGGCGAACGGCCGGCCGCCGCTCGACCCCGAGCTCGAGCGCAGGTTGGACGAAGAGCTCGCGCGTTTCGACGCTTGACCGCGTCGCGCTGATGGAGACGAAGATCCCGCTCGCGTTCGCCGCGGGTCTCCTCTCTTTCATCACCCCGTGCGTGCTGCCGCTGGTCCCGGGCTACCTCTCCGCAGTGTCCGGCGCGGCCGTGGGAGTGGGGGGTCGGCGTGTGGTCGCCGCGAGCGTGCCCTTCATCGCAGGCTTCACCGCGGTCTTCGTCGCCCTCGGCGCCGCCGCGGGCGCGGCCGGCGGCCTCTTCAACGACCAGCGACTGCTGCAGATGGTGGCCGGGATCATCGTCGTCGTCTTCGGCTTTGCGTTCATGGGCCTCCTGCCGTTTCCGTGGCTCGACCGGCTGGTTGCGCCCGAGCTCGTCGAGGGGGCGCGAAAGCGCGGATCGCGTGCATTGCTCGGGGGCGCGTTCGGGGTCTGCGCCGCGCCGTGCATCGGTCCGGTGCTCGCATCGATCCTCGCTTTGGCCGGCGAGGGCAGCACGGCGGCGCAGGGCTCGCTTCTGCTGCTCGTCTACTCGGCTGGCCTCGCGCTTCCCTTCGTGCTGGTCGGGATCGGATTCGATCGCGCGATGGGTGCGTCACGCTGGCTGCGAGACCGCTATGGGGTTGTGCGGGTCGTGAGCGGCGCGATCCTCGTCGCACTTGGGCTGCTCCTCTTCTTCGATCGCTTTTGGTGGATCCGGATCGGGTTCAACCGGATGTTCGAGTTCTTCGGAATCGGGGGGTAGGAAGGTCCGGGAAGCGGGCGGCCGAGACCTGTCGCAGGACGTCGGCGACGTCGAGGCCGCGGTGCTCGGGCGCATAGGGGCCGAGCCGGCGCGCGGCTTTCTCGAGCTGTCGTTCGCAGCCGACCCTGTTCTCTCGGCCTGCCTGATACCACGCCACGGCGACGTGAACGAGGCCCTGGAAGAAGTCCCGTTCCTCTGCTGGTGAGGCCCGCCAGGCGTCCTCCAAAACCTCGTGCGCGGCAAAGTATTCGCCTGCCTCGATCAGCTCGAGCCCGCGTTCGAGCTCGGGCGACAAGTCGGATCGAGCGGTTGATTTCGACGCGGCCATCCCGGTGAAGCACTGTTTTACAGCCGTTTGTGATGTTAGGCTGCCGCGCGTGGCGACGATCCTGCTGGTTGGGGTCGATCTCTTCTTCCGAGGCAAGCTCGACGCGCTTCTGGGCGCGCACAAACTCATCACGACCGACAACGTCGACCCGCCGGACCTCGTGATCTGCGATCTCGCCCGCGTCGATGCGGACGAGGTTGCGGAGACATACCCCGACATTCCGATCCTCGGTTTCACGACTCACACGGATACGGCGGGCCTCCGCGCGGCCCAAGCGGCCGGCCTCGATCGCGTCGTCGTACGCTCTGCGCTCGCCGAGCGAGCCCCGCAACTCGTGGAGGAGCTCGTCACGTAAACTCGGCGCCGTGACCTACATCATCGCCGAGCCCTGCATCGACATTAAAGATTTGTCCTGCGTCGACGTTTGCCCGGTCGATTGCATCCACACCTTCGACCGCATGCTGATCATCGATCCGGAGGAGTGCATCGACTGCGGCGCATGCGAGCCGGAATGCCCTGTAGAGGCGATTTTCCCCGAGGACGCGCTGCCCGAGAAGTGGGAGCCGTTCGTCAAGATCAACTACGCGTACGGCGACGGGCCGGAGGCCGTGAATCGGCTCGTCGACGAGTACGCGACCGAGCACAACGTCCAGAATCCGCCGCTAGATCAGCGCGCTGAGTAGCTCCGCTGACTGGACCGAGCCGCTCTGGCTGGCGGAGGTCTCGGACTGGATTCAGGCGCAGCTCGAGCGGGCGGGCCTCGAGCGGACGGGCGAGTTCACGCAGCCACACGTGCGTCCGTGGTCGACAGTCATCTGCATCCCGACGAACGAGGGTCCAGTCTGGTTCAAGGCGGGAAACGCCGCGCAGGCGTTCGAAGGCGGCGTCATCCAGATCCTCGCCCGCCGGCGCCCGGACCTCGTGCCGACGCTGCTCGCCGTCGATGTCGACCGCGGCTGGATGCTGCAGACCGACGGCGGGACGCTCCTTCGCGGCGTCGCCGACGGGACCGACCATGGCGTGTGGATCGACATCCTGCCCCGTTATGCGGAGCTGCAGATCGACGTCGCGGACGAACCAGAGGCTCTGCTCGCGGCCGGCGCGCCCGACCGCCGGCTGACCGTCTTGCCGGAGCAGTTCGAGCAGCTGCTCGACGACCGCGAGTCGTTGCGCTTCGTCACCGACGAGGAGGTGGGGCGCCTCCGTGCGCTCAGCCCGCGGATCCGCGACGAATGCTCCGAGCTTGCCTCCTTCGGCCTGCCGGAGACCATCCAGCACGACGATCTCCACGACGGCCAGGTATTCGTGCGCGACGGTCGCTACGTCTTCTTCGACTGGGGTGACGCCTGCCTCTCGCACCCGTTCTTCACCCTCACGGTCACGCTGGCGGTCCTGGCCCACCGCCTCGATGTCGCGCAGGACGCGCCCGAGCTCGAACGCTTCCGTGACGCCTACCTCGAGCCCTGGAGCCGTTTCGCCGCCCGGACGCGGTTGGAGGAGGCATTCGTGGTCGCGAACCGCCTGGGTGTCCTCTGCCGCGGGCTCACATGGGTCCGGATCGTCAACGCGCTGAGGCCACCGCTGCCCGAGGAGGACCTCGAAGCGGTCCCCGAGCGCATGCGCATGCTGCTGCGGATGTACGCCTAGGCCGGCGTTAGGCGAAGCTGCGGCGGGATCTCGCGCTCGAGCGCGAGGGCGCCCGCGCCCGCGAGGAGGCAGACGAACGCCGCGAGCGGCCAGAGCGCGAGCGGCTCGCGCTGGAGGACGAAGCCGCCGATCGCCGGCCCGACGACGAAGCCGATTTCCCACGAGATCGTCGAGAGGGCCATGTAGCGGCCCCGGAGCCGGGGCGGAGCCAGATCGGCGACGAGCGCGCCTTGCGTCGGCCCCTGGAAGCACTCGCCAAGGCCGAACACGACCCCCGCGGCAGCGAGGATCAACGCCGCGGCCATCGCCTCGAAGGCCGCGCCCGCCACGAGCACGATCAGCCACGAGGTCGCCCACAAGACCGTCATGAGCGCGAGCGCCGGCATGCGGCGCCGGCCTTCGAGCGCGCGGGCGATCGGAAGCTGCGCCAGCGCGATGACGAGGGTGTTGACGAGGAAGATGAACCCGATCTCGCGTTCGGTCACCCCGGCCTCGTTCTTCGCGAACACCGGCATGAGCTCGATCTGCGCGTAGCCGGCCGAGACGAAGACGACGTTCAGCCCGACGATGCCGAGCAGAAGCCGGTCGCGCAGGACGTCCCGGTAACGGCCCGGGCGCGCGCCCTCTTCCTCCGGCGGAAGCTCCGGGTCAGGAATGAAAGGGAGGACCGCGACGAACGCGAGGAAGCTGGCCGCGTCGATGAGGAAGAGGACAGTGAAGCTCGTCGGGTGAGCGGTTGTCGCGATCAGCCCGCCGACCAGCCCACCGAGCCCGATGCCGAGGTTGCGGGAAACACGCTGGAGCGCGTACGCGGCGTGCCGGCGGGCCTCGGGCGCGAGCCCAACGAGCATGGTCGACTGGCTCGGCCAGAAGCCGCCGTTCCCGACTCCCACGACAGCCATAGCCAGGAACGCCTGCCACGGCTCGTGGACGAGCGGGAACGACCCGATCCCGATCGCCATGAGCACGAGCGAGCCCGCGAGGGTGAGCCGACCGCCGATCTTGTCCGAGAGGGTGCCCGCGACGGGGCTGGCTGCGAAGCTCATCGCGCCGTTCGTGGCGAGGACGAGTCCGGCTGTGCCCAGCGAGAAGTCACGCACGTTGTGCAGGTAGATGACGACGAACGGGTAGGTGATCCCGGTTCCGAACGCGTTGACGAGGCCTCCCGCCTCCATCGTCCAGACGGACGCGGGAAGCCGCGGGTCGATGCTCTTTAGGTATGCCCGCACCCTTAGGCGCGTACTCGAACGGCTCAAATTTCGCTCACCGTTGACCGCGCGTCACTCTGAACGCGGATGCGTTGCTGAATCACTCGCCGAGCGTCGCCCAGACGTCGAGCTTTGACCTCACCCGCGCGATGACGTCGTCCGTGAACTCGGTGGTGGAGGCGTGCCCGCCGAGGTCCGCGGTCCGCGTTCCGGCGGACACGGCCTCCAGCGAGGCCTCGCGAATCGCCCGGCCGCCAGCGCGCGCCGCCTGGTCGTCCATGTGGCTGAGGAGGGCTGCGGCGGCGAGGATCATCGCCATCGGGTTCGCGACGTTCTTTCCCTGGAGGGCGGGCGCCGTCCCGTGGGCGGCCTCGGCCATGAGCGCCCGCGGGGTGTAGTCCTCGTTGAACGCGACGAGCAGCGACTCGGAGCCGGCGATCGAGCCGAAAAGGGGGAGCACGAGGTCGGAGAGGATGTCCCCGTCCCGGTTCAGGGCGGGGATGACGAGCGGGTCGCCCGCAGCGCTGATCAGAAGCGCGAAGGTAGCGTCGATCAACTGCGGCTCGTACGGGACATCGGGATGGCGCGTCGCAGCGGCATCCATCTCCTCCTTGAGCATCCCCTCGTAGACCGGGCTGACTGTGTACTTCGGGCCGCCGAAGACCTTGGCGCGCGTGCGTTCTGCATGGCGAAACGAGAATTCCGCGACCGCATGACAGACGCGCCGCTCGATCTTCGTCGTCCGGAACGCGGCCTCGTCCTCGCCCTCGCCTTCGCGCCATTCCTTGGCTCCGTACGCATCCCCGACGGCCATGCGGACGACCGAGATCGGGTGGTACACGCCTCCGACCGGAACGACACCGGGGATTCGTCGCCCGGTGCGGACGATGACGTGCCCACCGATCTCTTCCCGCAGGATGCGGTTCGGGCTGCCTACGTCGTCCTTCCCTTCAGGGGTGATCGTGGCTGCTTTCAATCCCAACCCCTGCTCGCGGATAGCCCGCGCCGCCTCGTGAACGACCTCGTTCTGCGTCGCTCGGCGGTTGTCGAGCGAGAGGTCGTGGCGCGGCAGTTCCAGCTCGAAGCCGACCACGTCCGGCGCTAGCATCCGCAGCGCTTCCTCGAGCAGCTCCTGCCCGGTCTCGTCGCCCTCCAAGACCACGATCGTGCGCTCTTCCATCGGGGCCGGAGTCTAGGGCGGATTGGCCCGAAATAAGACCGCTTGGTAAAGTCGCGCCCGAACCGGAGGGGAGGGCACCGTGGCCGGCGTCAGCTTCGATTCAGTCAGCAAGATCTATCCCGACGGCACTCGCGCGGTCTCGGACATGGATCTCGACATCGAGGACGGCGAGTTCATGGTCCTCGTTGGCCCTTCCGGCTGCGGGAAGACGACCGCACTCCGCATGGTCGCGGGCCTGGAGGACATCTCGGAGGGCGTGCTGCGGATCGGCGAGCGGGTCGTCAACCACGTGCCGCCGCGCGATCGCGACATCGCGATGGTCTTCCAGAGCTACGCGCTCTACCCGCATCTCTCGGTCTACGACAACATCGCCTTCGGTCTCAAGCTGAAAGGCGAGAAGAAGGACGAGATCGAGCGCCGCGTCCAGGACGCCGCGAGAATTCTGGGGCTCGAGCAGCTCCTGAAGCGGAAGCCGCGCGCGCTCTCCGGCGGTCAGCGTCAGCGTGTGGCGATGGCGCGCGCAATCGTGCGCCAGCCGCAGGCCTTCCTCATGGACGAGCCACTCTCGAACCTCGACGCCAAACTACGCGTCCAGGTCCGCGCAGAGATCGCGAAGATCCAGAACGACCTCGGCACGACCACGATCTACGTCACGCACGACCAGATCGAGGCAATGACGATGGGCGACCGCGTGGCTGTCATGCGCAAGGGCGAGCTGCAGCAGGTCGCTCCGCCACAGGAGCTCTACGAGCAGCCTGTCAACCTCTTCGTTGGCGGGTTCATCGGCAGTCCGGCGATGA
The DNA here is from genome assembly GCA_036506175.1 of Gaiellaceae bacterium. Lineage (GTDB taxonomy): Bacteria > Actinomycetota > Thermoleophilia > Gaiellales > Gaiellaceae > JAIBJP01. The sequence continues at coordinate 3,974 of DASXSE010000092.1, read as the reverse complement.
ACATGCTCGAAGCGACGCTCGCGCGCTCGAACGGCGGCTTCGCCGTCCAGATGGGCGATCAGAAGCTGACGCTGGGCGACGACATCGTCAATGCGAGGCCGGGGATCAAGGCCTACGAAGGAAAGAAGATCATCCTCGGCATCCGCCCCGAGGAGCTGGAAGACGCGGCGCTCGCCCGGGACATTCCACCCGACCACCACATCAAAGGCGAGGTGGAGCTCACGGAGGCGCTCGGGTCGGAGATCATGGCCCACTTCACGGTCGATGCGCCGCCGGCTCTCACGGAGGATGTGAAAGAGCTGGCGGCAGACGTCGGTGACGAGCGCGCCGTCCAGGAGGCGGCCGCAGGTACGAAGCAGCACACGACTATGGTCGGGCGCTTCAACGCCCGTTCGCAGGTGAAGCAAGGGGAGGTCGTCGAGGTCGCCGTCGACACGCGCTCCCTCCATTTCTTCGACCCGGAAACGGGCCTCGGCATCTACGGCGACACAAAAGAGAAGGGAGCGTGATGAAGCGTCGGCTCTTGCTACTCGGTTACTTGGCGGTAGTGACGTTCCTGGCCGCGGCGTGCGGCGGCGGCGGAGGTGGGTCCACCGGAGCGCAGGGCACGACTGGCGGCGGGACCGAGTGCGGTTCCGGCTCCATTTCCCTCATGGGCATCTGGGTGGCGACGGAGCAGAAGTCGATCCAGGCCGTCCTCGACGGGTTCAAGCAGAAGTGCCCGGACATCAGCGTCAAGTACAACCCCGCGGGCGACAACATCGTCACCGTCCTCGCGACGGCCGTTCAGGGCGGCAATCCCCCCGACCTGGCGACGATCGCCCAGCCGGGAACGATCAAGGAGTACGCGGACAGCGGGAAGATCCAGCCGATCGACTTCGCCAAGGACACGATCACCCAGAACTACAGCCAGTCCGCGGTCGATCTCGGCACAATCAACGGCAAGCTCTACAGCTTCCTCTTCAAGGGCGCCAACAAATCGACCGTCTGGTACAACGTCCCGGTCTTCCAGGACGCGGGCGTCGAGGCGCCGAAGACCTGGGACGACTTCCTGCAGGCGGCCCAGACGATCAAGGCGTCCGGTGTGCCGGCCTACTCGATCGGCGGCTCGGACGGATGGACGCTCACCGACCTGTTCGAGAACATCTACCTGCGCACGGCGGGGCCGGACAAGTACGACCAGCTCGCCAAGCATGAGATCCCCTGGACGGACCAGTCCGTGAAGGACGCGCTCACGGAGATGGCGAAGATCTTCAGCGACACGGACAACATCAACGGTGGGAAGCAAGGAGCGCTGCAGACCGACTTCCCGACGTCGGTAACAAACGCGTTCGCTGACCCGCCGAAGGCGGCGATGGTGCTCGAGGCCGACTTCGTCGAGGGCGAGATCCTGAACTCGACGAAGGCCAAGCCTGAGTCCGGTTTCAACGTGTTCGACTTCCCGTCCATCAACGACTCGCCTCCGTCCGTGGTGGGCGGCGGCGACCAGGTCGTCATGTTCAAGGACAGTCCCGCGGCGCGGGCGCTCGTCGAGTACCTGGCCACGCCGGAGGCGGCGGAGATCTGGGTCAAGCGCGGTGGCTTCGCCTCGCCCAACAAGGGCGTGCCCGAGTCCGCCTACCAGGATCCGCTCCTGCGGGCGACCGCGACGGCTCTGGCGAATGCGGAGAACTTCCGCTTCGACCTCTCCGACTTGCAGCCCTCCGCGTTCGGCGGCACCGTCGGCCAGGGTGAGTTCAAGCTCTTCCAGGACTTCTTGAGCAACCCGAGCGACGTCGACGGGATCGCGCAGAAGCTGGAGGACGCGGCCGCGAAGGCCTACAAGAGCGGTTAGACGCGCGTGAGCGGCGCCAGCATCACGGCGGAGCCTCCCGTTCGGGAGGCTCCGCCTGCCGCTCGAGACTGGCGCAAGTACGGAGTTGCCGCGGCGTTTCTGGCGCCGGCGGCCTTCTTCCTGATCGTCTGGATCATCTATCCCGCGATCTACACCATCGCCCGGAGCTTCTTCGGCCGGGAGGGCTTCAGCGAGTTCGTCGGGATCGACAACTACAAGGCGCTCTTCACGAGCGAGAACCTGAAGACGGCCATCAAGAACAACGCGATCTGGGTCGCGGTCGTCCCGGCGTTGGTCACCGCGATCGGGCTCATGTTCGCGGTCCTCACCGAACGCATCCGCTGGTCGGTCGCGTTCAAGACCGTCGTCTTCATGCCGCTCGCGGTATCAGCGTTCGCCGCAGGTGTGACCTGGCGGATCATGTACCAACAGGAGCCGGACCGCGGTGCCATCAACGCCGCGATCGGCGCTGTGAGGGGCGTGTTCACCCAGGAGGGCGTGCTCTCGGAAGCCGCCCCCTCGTCCGACGCATTGAAGACGACCTCCGGCGGGGGCATCGAGCTCGCTCAGCCTCTTTCGCCCGGCGACGTGGCCAAGCTCGGGCTCACACGCATACGTTCGACCGAGGTCCCCCAATCGGCGAAGCAAGCGGCCCAGCCGGAACCGCTTCAAGGTGGAATCGACGGTGTCGTCTGGCGGGACTTCAAGCCGGGCGGCGGGACCCCCGGCCAGGTCGAGCAAGGTGAGCTCGGCCTTCCCGGTGTGACCGTCGAGCTGAAGGACGCAAATGGCAAGAAAGTGGACTCGAGCACGACGGCGGACGACGGCTCGTTCAAGTTCGAGAACGTCGGCCAGGGCCAATATCAGCTCGACATCGGCGCTTCCACGTTTGCCAAGCCCTTCGGCGGCGTTTCGTGGCTGAGCGCCAAGCTGATCACCCCTGCGGTGATCATCTCCTACATCTGGATCTGGGCCGGTTTTTCAATGGTCGTGATCGCCGCGGGGCTCGCCGCAATTCCGCGCGACGTTCTCGAGGCGGCGCGCACCGACGGGGCAACCGAGTGGCAGGTGTTCCGACGCGTGACGGTGCCGTTGCTTGCGCCTGTCCTCTCAGTCGTCTTCATCACGCTGCTCATAAACGTCCTCAAGGTCTTCGACATCGTCATAGCCGTGGCACCCCAGTCCGTACAGGACGACGCGAACGTGATCGCGCTCGCCATGTGGCGAACGTCCTTCGGCGGCGTGAGCGACTTCGGCCTCGGCTCGGCGATCGCCGTCTTCCTCTTCATCCTCGTGGTCCCGATCCTGGCGCTCAACATCCGCCGCTTCCGGAGGGAGGTCTGATGGCGACCGCAGCCGCAGAGGCCCGCCGCCCGCCCGTCGTGGAGGAGAGCGCCGCGACGAAGATCATCCGCGTGGCGGGGAAAGCGCCCGTGTACTTCGTGCTCGTGTTCGTCGGCGTGCTCTGGCTCGTGCCGACGGTCGGGCTCTTCCTCACGTCGCTCTTCTCGCCCACCGACATCAACAGCCTCGGCTGGTGGGAGATCTTCTCCAAGCCGAGCCTGGCCACGTTCGAGAACTACCGGGAGATCTGGCGCGACCCGAACATTCACTCGGCGTTCTTCACGACGGTCTGGATCGCCATCGGCGGGACGGTTCTGCCCATCCTCGTGGCGGCATCTGCAGGCTATGCCTTCGCCTGGCTCGACTTCCCTGGGCGCGACTGGCTCTTCGTGCTCGTGATCGCGTTGCTGGTCGTTCCGCTGCAGATGGCGCTGATTCCGATGTTCAAGCTCTACAGCGACTTTGGGATCTTCGACACCGTACTCAGCCTGATCCTCTTCCACACGGCTTTCGGGTTGCCGTTCGCCATTTTCCTCCTGCGCAACTTCTTCATAGGAATACCGAAGGAGCTGCTCGAGGCTGCCCGCATCGACGGGGCCTCCGAGCTGCGCATCTTCGTGCGTCTGATCCTGCCGCTCGGGTTGCCGGCGATCGCGTCCCTGGGCATCTTCCAGTTCCTCTGGACGTGGAACGACCTGCTGGTCGCGCTCTCCCTCGCGCGCGACACGCAGCCGCTGACGGTGGCGATCTTCTCGCAGCTGCGCCAGTTCGGGAACAACCTCGAGCTGATCGCGCC
>DASXSE010000091.1:0-3182 GCA_036506175.1 Gaiellaceae bacterium | reverse complement strand
GACGAGGTGGATGCCAACGGCGCGAGACTTCTGCGCGAGGCGGATGACCGCGTCCTCCACCTCCTGCGGGGAGACCATCATCATGTCCGCGAGCTCGTCGATCACGATGAGCAGGTGCGGCAGCGGCTGGTCGCCCCGCTCGGTGAGGACGCGGTTCAACTCACCGAGGTTGCGCGCGCGGGCAAGGCTCATCCGCTCGTAACGGCGCTCCATCTCCGTGAGGAGGTTCGTCATGACCGCGGAGGCCGCTTTCGGGCTCGAGACCACAGGCGTGAGCAGATGCGGAATCGACTCGTAGAGGCCGAGCTCGACGCGCTTCGGGTCGACGAGGATCATGCGCACCTCGTCGGGGGTCGCGCGCAGCAGGATGGAGCAGAGCATTGTGTTGATGCAGCCGGACTTCCCGGACCCGGTCGTGCCCGCGATGAGGATGTGCGGCATACGGGCGAGGTCGGCCCACACGGCCGACCCGGAGATGTCCTTCCCCAGCCAGACCGACAGCGGGCTGGCGCCGTTCGGGAGCTCGTCGAAGATGTCGCCGAGGGTGACGACGTTGGGCGCGAGGTTGGGAACCTCGACGCCGACGGCCTGCTTGCCGGGGATGGGCGCGAGGATGCGGATCTCGGTCGTTGCGAGCGCGTAGGCGAGGTCGTCCTTCAGCGAGGCGACCTTGCCGACCTTCGTTCCCGGGGCAAGCTGGAGCTCGTAGCGCGTCACGCGCGGGCCCACGACCTGCCCGGTGATATGGGCCTCGACCCCGAAGTTGGCGAGCGCCTGCACTAGGGCCTCGGCGGTGCGCTCGATCGCCTTCTCGGGCTGAGCGCCCTTTTCCGTACGCGAATGCCGCAGAACGCTCGCGTCCGGCAAGCGGTAGCCGGCGTGCTCCGTGGAGGCGGGATCGAAGAGATTTGGCTCCGGCAGCTCCGGCTCGAGATCTGCGAGCTGCTCGACGAGGACCGGCGGTGGCGACGGGGTCTCGTGGACGACATCGGGATACGCGGTCTCGCCGTCGACCGGGGGCGCGTTCGGACGCGTCGGAGGGTCCTCGGCCTGGATGCGCACGTTCTCCATGGTCCGCCGCGCCAGGGCAGCCGTCCGCCGAGCCGCGCCCGCCGATCTGCGGAGCAACGCGCCGAGCGACGCTCCGGTCAGGAGAAGTCCGCCTGCGACGACGCCGAAGACGCCCAGAATCGTCGTCCCTGTCTCGCCGAGGAGGCGGCCGAAGATGAGATCGAGCGCCTCCCCCGTCGCCCCCCCACGCTCCTCGCCCAGGATCGTCATGACCCCGAGCAGGAGCACGATCAGGCCCGTTCGAAACGGCTGTAGAGAGACAAGTGCCGAGCGGGCGACCATGAGCCCGCCGATCAGCAGCAGAAGGAGGGGAACGGCGACGCGTGCGTCACCCACGAGGCCGTCCAATCCCGAGACGATCTTCGCCCCGACGATGCCGCCATCCCAGCCGAGCCACAGCGGCACCGCGAGGAAAACCCCCACGAAGAGCAGCGCGAGCCCGGTCAGCTCGGGATGCTGGTGACCGCGGTGCCGGCGCGCCCGCTTCCCCTTGCGAATACGCGCAGGGGACTTCGGGCGCAAATGTCTAGGACGCTTCTTGGGCGCCATGCGGGGGCTTTCGGCGGGAACCCCCTTCGCTCCTGCCTCGTATGGTTGTGACAAGCCCCATGCGCCGCTGGGCCACAGCCGTCGTCGTCGGAGGAATCGTCCTCCTCGCCCTGCTTGCGGCCGCGGATGCGTTCCGCGGATCGGATCAGGAAAGCGGCGCGTCGCCGACGGCCTCGACCATCCACCCTCGTGGAAAGCCGACGCTCACGGGCACCCTGCGACGCGATCAGATCAGCGGCCAGCTCATCTACAGCGATCCGCTCTGCGCGCTCAAGGTCATCCTGCTCCCGAACCTCCAACGGGATCGGGTACTGGCAGAAAACGGCGCTCAGCTGACCGGCTGCAGTTTCTCTTACGCCGCAGGGCACTTCTTGGAGGGGAACGTCACCACCACGCGCGGCGACGGAGCGACGATCGCGCGTTGTGAGGGACAACGGGTCGTGGTGCGGAACGTCGTCACGAAGTCGGTGCTCGAACGAACTACAGGATGCCCCGTCGCGTGGCGGCCGTTTCCGGACGGGCGGTCGCAGCTCACGCGCTTCGCCGGCGGCGCGATCCGCGCAGACCACACCGTTCTCGTCTCGCACGCCATGCTCGTCGATGCCGCGCGACACCACCCGAACCTGACGGGTCTGGACCCCTCGATTCCGCTCCATGTGAGAGTGCCCGAGTTCGCGTGGCCCGACGAGCACAAGGTGATCGCCGTTCTAGAAGCATCGGCGCCCGAGATACAGCCGGAGCGCATGCTCGCGCTCATCGACGGGGGCAACGTCACCGGCCTCAGCACGCTGTTCGGCGGGTTGATTCGGCATGTCGTGGTGAGCCCGAACGGTGGGTACGCGGCCGTGGAGCCCGGCATTCTCATGCGCATCGACGGCAGGTCCTGGGCGCTGCCGCGCACGCTCGGCATCCTGCAAGTGTTCACGTTCTCACCAGACGCACGCTGGCTCGCAGTCGGTACGCGTGCGAGCGTCTTCCTGGTGAGCGTGGACGACATCGAGAGGAATGAGCCGTCGCCGCGAATCGCCCGCATTCCGATTCTCGCGACCGACCTTGTCTGGGAACCCGGCGGCGTTACCGCGGGAACGAAGACAGCCGGCTGACGAGGAAGTCGATGAAGGCCGAGCCGTCGACGTCGACGCCCACGTGGGCGTTGGGCTCATTGCCGGTTCGCTTCCAGAGATCCACGTAGGTGCGGCCGCGGCCGGGCTCTGGCCCGGTGTCGACGAGCACGTGCCGGTGCTTCGTCGTCACCAAGTCGTCCCGGATCACATGCGCGACAGCGAGCGCATCATGGACAGGGGAGCCTTCCCAGCCGTACATGCGCACGTGATGGCCGTGGTAGAAGTCGTACAGCTGGGCGACGACCTCCCCGATCCGCCCCGAGCCACGTAGCTTTTCCGCGTGCTCGGGCCGTAGCAGCGCCCGGTGGGTGACGTCGAGGCCGATCATCGTGACGTCGACCCCGCTCGTGAAGATCCGGTGAGCGGCCTCCGGATCTGCCCAGATGTTGAACTCGGCCGCCGGAGTCACGTTTCCCTCCGCGATCGCGCCGCCCATGA
>DASXSE010000090.1:0-16641 GCA_036506175.1 Gaiellaceae bacterium | reverse complement strand
AACGTCTGCCTGCGCGGCCGACTTCTCGGCGCGGCCCCGGAAGCTGAGGTACGACGGGATCGCGATTGCGAGCAGGATCCCGATGATGATGATCACGACCAGAAGCTCGATCAGGGTGAAACCGCCCTGATTGTCCTTCTGCGCGATCCGCTTGCTGAGCCTCTGGATCATGTGCGGACTCCTTCGTTAGATCAATACGCTCGTGCGTTGGCTCACGAGGGGATATCGACCACGAAGAGCCGCGCTCGGCTGCCTCTTTGGGGGGATTTCGGTCGGCCCTTTAGCGATGGCTCCCGGTTGCCGATGACAGCCCACGGAGGGAGCCATGGAAGCGCCTCAGCCTGACACTGCCTCGTTTTCGATCGACAACCTGCTTGAGCACATGGTCGCGCGTGGAGCGTCCGACCTGCACGTGACCGTCGGCTCGGCGCCCGTCGTCCGCCTGTTCGGACGCCTCGACCGCTTGCCGGATTTTCCGCGCCTCACCCCGGACGACACGCAGCGGCTCCTCTACCGAATCCTCTCGACTGAGCAGCAGAAACATCTCGAGGTCAACCGCCAGATCGACGTCTCCTACTCGATCCCCGGCCTGGCCCGTTTCCGCGTCAACGTCTATTTCCAGCGCGAGAGCCTCGGCGCCGCGTTCCGCGCCATTCCGACCGAGCTCAAGACGCTCGAGGATCTCGGCCTCCCTGAGACGCTCCACGAGCTCGCGACGAAGCCGCGCGGCCTCGTGCTCGTCACGGGCCCCACCGGCTCCGGTAAGTCGACCACCCTCGCCGCCGTGATCGACGAGATCAACCGCACGCGCGAAGACCACATCATGACCATCGAGGACCCGATCGAGTTTCTCCATCGGCACAAGCGCTGCATCGTCAACCAGCGCGAGATCGGTCCCGACGCAACGAGCTTCGCGGACGCGCTCCGCGGTGCTCTCCGCCAGGACCCCGACGTGATTCTCCTCGGCGAGATGCGCGACCTCGAGACGATCGCGACGGCGCTCACCGCGGCTGAGACAGGCCACCTTGTCTTTGCCACCCTCCACACGCAGGACGCCCCCTCCACGGTCGACCGCCTCATCGACGTCTTCCCAGCTACTCAGCAGGAGCAGGTGCGCGTCCAGATCGCCTCGACGATCCAAGGGATCGTCACGCAGACGTTGCTTCCGACGCTCGACGGCAGCGGCCGCGTCGCCGCCTGCGAGATCCTCCTTCCCGACGACGCAGTCCGGAACCTGATCAGGCAGGCGAAGGTCGAGCAGATCTACTCGGTCATGCAGACCGGGACGAGCCGCGGCATGCAGACGCTCGAGCAGGCAATGCTCGACCTCGTCAAGCGCGGTGTCGTCTCGACCGAGACGGCGCTCTCGCGCTCGAGCAGGCCTGACCAGCTGAAAGGACTCCTCCAGCGCGCCGGCGTCGCCGTCGCGGACGAACCGGCGAGCGCACTGCGCCTCGCAGGGAGCTGACGATGGGGAAGCAAACCGTCGGACTCAAGATCGGAGCCTCGCAGCTCTCCGCGGCATGCCTCGAGGTGAACGGCTCGGTGAAGCTCGTCCAGGTCGCGCGCGAGCCGATTCCGCGCGGGATCATCATGGGCGGCGAGGTTCGCGACGTTGTCGCGCTCGGCAACGAGCTGAAGGCCTTCTTCAAGAAATACAAGCTCCCGCGCCGCGCCGTTCGGGTCGGAATTGCGAACAACCGCATCGGCGTCCGCACGATCGAGATCACGGGCATCGCCGATCCGAAGCAACTCGCCAATGCGGTGCGCTTCCGCGCCCAGGAGGCGCTGCCGATTCCCGTCGACCAGGCGGTCCTCGACTTTCAGGTACTGGGCGAGTCGGTCGAGGACGGTGTCCCGAAGAAGCGGATCCTCCTGGTCGTCGCCTATCGCGAGCTCGTCGACTCGTTCGTCCTCGCGTGCAAGCAGGCGGGCATACGGCTCGTCGGCATCGATCTCGAGGCCTTCGCCCTTCTCCGGGCGCTCACGCCTCCCGTCATGACTCCGGGTGAGAAGAGCGCTCTCGTCGCCGTCGCCATCGGCGCCGAGCGCACGACCCTCGCCGTCTCGGACGGCTTCACGTGCGAGTTCACTCGCGTGATCGAGTGGGGCGGAACGTCACTCACCATTGCGCTTTCGCGCGCGCTCGACATCGACGTCGAAGCCGCCGAGATCCTCAAGACGCAGATCTCTCTGGATGGAGAAACCGCGCCGGAGGGATTGAGTCCCGAGCAGGCGGCGCAGGCGCGAGAAGCACTGCGCGCCGCGCTTCAGACCTTCTCGCGCGAGCTCGTCTCCTCGCTCCAGTTCTACCAGAGCCAGCCGGAGTCCCTTGGCATCCGCGAGGTCGTCCTTGCCGGGGGAACGGCGAACCTCCAGGGCCTGGCTTCGACACTCGGGGGCCTCGTCGGCGTCTCCGTGCGTGTGGGCGATCCGCTGATCGGCGTTTCCGTCGGCAAGAAGCTCCGCGGAGTGCCCGACGCTTCCCTCGCTGTCCCGATCGGTCTCGGAATGGCCCTCTAGGCAAGGGACCACGCGGCAATGGTCGACCTCCACAAGGAAATCAAACTTTCCGACCTCTTCAAGCGAGGGCCGAAGGAGCCCGGCGAGCCGAAGGCTGAAAAGCCGTCCAAAGAACCGAAGAAGCCGAAGGAACCGAAGCGGCGCAAGGAGCCGAGGGAGAAGGCCGGCGTGTTGGCCGAGAGGGAAGCGCCTCCCGTGCTCGGCATCCCGCTCATGCGGTCCTTCAACCTCATGCCGCGGGAAGAGCCGCGGCCGACGAAGGAGCGCGAAAGCCCGCTCCCGCACATCCTCGTCGCGCTCGCGGGCGTGCTCGTGTTCGCTGCCTCGGCCGCGCTCTATCTGTCTTCCGGCGCGGACGTGACGAAGAAGCAGAGCCAGGTCGAGGATCTCCGAGCTGAGCTCGCCGCCTACCAGGCCCCGGCGCCCCAGAAGTCGCTGGACGCCAAGGCCGCGGCGCTTACGCAGGAGCGGGCCGGGCGCACGACAGCACTCGGGACCGCGCTCACGAAACGCCTCGCCTGGGATCGCTTGCTGCGCGAGGTCGCCCTCGTCATTCCTCGCAACGTCACCCTCGACACGGTTACCGGCCTCTCGCCCGGCTCGCCCGGCGCGGCCGCCGCCGTGGATGGGACGGTGCCGAAGGCCATCACGATCACCGGCCACACGGATGACGAGGCGGACGTAGCGGAGTTCATGTCCCGCCTCTCGGTCATCCCTGAGCTCGGCGCGGTTCAGCTCCAGTCGGCGGCTGTCTCGAACGACGACCCGAATGAGGTCGTCTTCACCATCAACGGAAGCTTGCGAGGCGCGGCATGAAGAAGCAGGTCCCTCTCTGGCCGATGTTCCTCGTCGCGCTGCTGATCGTCGGGGCCGTCAGCTACTTCATCCTCATCCGCCCCAAGCGGGCCGAGGCGGGCCGGCTGGGGGATCAGATCGCCCAGCTGGAGACGCAGGTGCAAGCAGCCAAGCTCGCCTCACGCCCGAGCGAGGCGACCACGAAGATCAAGGTCGCCGATCTCTTCCAGCTGACGAAGGCGATGCCGGACCGGGACGACATGCCCGGAATCATGCTGCAGATCAACTCGGTCGCCTCGGCCACGGGCGTGACGTTCAAGGTCATCGCCCCGCAGGACTTCGTGGCCGGAGAGGGTTACCGGATCCTGCCGATCAGCATGACCTTCGAAGGCAACTACTACGACCTCACCGACTTCCTCTTCCGCCTTCGCAACCTCGTCTCCGTCCAGGACGGGAAGCTCACGTCCGAGGGCCGTCTCTTCACGTTGGACCGACTGGACCTGCACGAGGATCCGGTGCGGAAATTCCCGCACATCGAGGCGATCCTCGTCGTCTCCGCCTACGTCTACGACCAGAACTCGCACTCGGCCCTGACCACGCCCGCGCCGGTCGCCCCTCCCACTGACACTACCGGCACGACGACGTCACCACTGGGCGCGCAGGGCGCCGGAGGGCTCGGCTAATGGCGAAGCCGTCGACCGAAGCCGTTCTCCGCGCTCAGAAGGAGCGCAAGCAGAAGATCTTCATCGCGGTCGCGGGCGTCGTCCTCCTCGCGATCGTCGCGTGGCAAGGACCGAAGACGTTCAAGCAGTTGCGCGGAAGCTCGTCCGAGACGCCTGCGCCGATCGTCACTCCGCCGACGAGCACGACTCCGGCGCTCGGCACGGGGACGACGACCTCCTCGAACGGCTCTGAGCTCCCCGATAGCGACACGCAGCCGTCCCTCCTGGACGGCCAGCTCTTGTCCTTCAGCCGCTTTGCGGGCCGCGATCCCTTCACGGCTCCCGGCAGCTCGTCGACCGGTTCGAGCGCCGTGGGCACGACCGCTGCCTCGGTTGAAGTGAACGGCACGGCGGAGGATCTCGCCGTCGGCGACTCGTTCCCGGCCAGCAACCCCACGTTCAAACTCGTCGCTGTGACTTCTCAGTCAGCGACGATCGGCCTGGTTTCGGGGAGCTTCTCGAACGGCAACGCGACGATCTCGATCAACGTCGGCGAGACTCTCGTCCTGCAAGGCGACGACGGCGCCCGCTACGCAATCAAGCTCGTAAGCGTGGCGGCTTGAGCTCGAGGGCCGCGAGACCGCGAACGCCATAGCTAGCCCTCTGGGGCGCCGCTCGCAAAGGAGGCCAGCGAGCGAGCCCGAGACAGTACAAGAACAGTACGGCGAGGGTGAGCTCGCGCAGGATCCTGCCGTGGGCGGCGTCAGGCGGGGCGAAGCCGGGCTTTGCCCGGCTAAAGCCCGCCGGCCAGAGGGCTAGCTACCGGTCGATTCGTCGAACACGGACGAAATGCGCGCCCACTTGCGATAGGGCGACGTCGAATCTCGCACGATCACCGTGACGAGCTTGAGGAGCCGGCCGGTCGTCGAGCCCGAATTCGAGACCTGCTTCCACGTGATGTAGGTGTCGACGCGGTACGAGCGGCCGTCGGCTCCGGTCACGGTCTTGGTCGGAACGGAGTTCGTGCAAGGCGAGGTGCCGCATTTCGTGATGTTGACGCGCTGCTTCTGTGTGACGGTGGCCCCGGCCGAATGCGTCGCCGCCGTCGTGCCGAGATAGCCACGATCGGTCGTCTGGTAGACGGTCCATGTGGTCGTCCCCGCCCCGCCCGTGATGAGGACGATCTCGCTGTCGATCTGGGCGAGGAAGGGACCAGCGCTCGGGAACCCGCTCGCCGACGTGACGGTGATGGTCTGCTGCGTCGTGCTCGTAATGGCGCCCGACAGGGTCGTCGTCGGCGAAGTCTCGGCCAAGTACAGGCTTGTGTCGGCCTTGTAGGTCGCGTCGGCAGCCACGACGTCGGAGTCCGCGAGACCGATCGAATCGAACTTGATCGCCCGGTACTTCTCGATCTCGGAGTCGGCGATCGCGGCGGCCGTCGTCACCTTGCTGGCCCGGCGAATCTGAACCATTCCGGCCTGGAAAACGGTGAAGACGGCGAAGATGCCGATGAGCATCACCGTCATCGCCGCGAGCAGCTCGATCATGCCGAAGCCGTGCTCGGCGCGTGCGCGCAGGGGAAGAATTCTCAGCCGCAACACCGCAAATGTCATCGGCAGGAGCGCCCTTGCCCTCAAGGAGGGGAGGGGGGATGCCGATTCCACCGTCGGAATGGCGTCCTACGCCTACACGGCCATCAACTCGAGCGGCCTCGAGAGCGACGGGGAAGTCACCGCTTCTGACGCGACCGCGGCGCGCGAGGCGCTGCGTGTGCGTGGCTTGGTCGCCCTCTCGCTCGAAGAGCAGGCCGTCTCGTCGCAGACCTTCGTGATGGCCGTCAAGAAGGTCAAGCCGAAGTCCCTGCAGGTCTTCTCCCGTCAGTTCGCGACGATGATCGAGGCCGGCCTCAACGTGGTCACGGCCCTCGTCATCCTCGAGGAGCAGACCGAGGACAAGAAGCTGGCGCGGGTGGTCAGCGAGCTGCGCGGGGACGTCGAGGCAGGCCTTCTGCTTTCGGAGGCCATGGCGCGCCATCCGCGGGTGTTCTCTCGACTCTTCATCTCGATGGTGGAGGCCGGCGAGGCAGCCGGAATCCTCGACGTCGTGCTCGACCGCGTCGCCTTCCAGATCGAAAAGGAGACCCGGATCAAGCGCCGTGTCAAGGGGGCGATGATGTACCCGCTGATGGTCATGAGCTTCGCGACGCTCGTGCTCATCGGCATGCTCATGTTCCTGGTCCCGATCTTCCAGGACATCTTCAAGCAGCTCGGCGGCGACCTGCCGACGCTGACCAAGATCGTCGTGAAGATGTCCGAGGTACTCCGCGGCTACTTCTACATCGTCTTCCCCGTCATGGGTCTGATCATCTTCGGGTTCTTCCGCTTGAAGAAGACCGAGCAGGGACGCCGCGTTTGGGACCGCTTCCGCATGAAGATCCCGTTCGGCGTCGGCCCGATCGTCGTGAAGGTCGGCATGGCGCGTTTCTCGCGCACGCTGTCCACGCTCGTGGCGGCGGGCGTCGACATCATCCGCTCGCTCGAGATCACCGGCTCGACCGCGGGCAACAGCCTCATCGAGGATGCGACGGCCGTGGTGCGCGAGCGCGTCCACCAGGGTGTACCGATCGCGATCCCGCTCGAGGAGGAGAAGGTCTTTCCGCCGATGGTCTCGCAGATGGTTCGGGTCGGCGAGGAGACGGGCGAGCTCGAGAAGATGCTCGAGAAGATCGCCGACTTCTACGAGGACGAGGTCGACAGCTCCATCGCCACCCTCACCTCCGTCATCGAGCCGCTCATGATGATCGGGGTCGGAATGGTCGTGGGCGTGATCATCATCTCGATGTACATGCCCATGTTCAAGCTGCTCCAGCTCGTCCAGTAGGACGCCCTCAACCCTGTGTCCTGACGTACTCCTCGGCGACCCGCTTCGGGACGCAAAAGGCCCAGGCCTCCTCGACCAAGTCGCGCATCTCGTTCGCGTCGATCGCGGCCAGCCGAACGTGAGCCCAGTGATAACGCATGTCCGCTTCGTCGGGAAGCGAGAACTTCTCCGGCTCGGATTCGACGAGCGCGTTACGCCATTCCTTGGGGAACGCGAAGCCCATCGTCGACCCGTCGCGAGAGAAGGAGAGGTACACGATGCGGCCGATCCGGAACTTCACGCGACCGCGAACGAACGCCTCGGTGCTGCGAGGGAGTGTCGCTGCAAACGCGCGAACCTCGTCGATCGTCACCACGGCTTTGTCCTGATGAGCATACGGAGGCTGCTCGGCGGCTCGCCACGTGTCGAGCACCTGTACACGGGCCATCATGCAGCCCTCGTTTCGCGCCGCCTTGTGCCGCCCGGCACGAGAGGAAGATACTTGCCGTGTGCGAGCGGGCCGTGCTCTCGTTCTCGTCGCAACGATCCTCCTGTGCTCCTGCGGTAGCTCCATAAACGACCCGGCCGACGCGGCCTGCCCGAGTCCGGACCCAGAGTTCGGGAAGCCTGTCGAGACGGCCGACCACGTGGAGGTCGCCGTTCATTTCACGTGCGAAGGCGCCCGCCTGGCCGGGACGATGTACCTCCCGCCGTCCGACGGACGACACCCAGCTGTGATCTGGCTCCATGGCAGCGGAGAACAGCCGCGGCTGTCATATGGCGATCTCGTCGCCGCGTACATCCACGACGGACTTGCCTTCTTCACCTACGACAAGCGAGGCGTGGGCGAGTCGGAGGGCAAGTGCTGCCCGGATGTCGACGGCCACTTCAACCTGGTGACCGCAGACGCGGAGGGTGCCGTGCGCGCGGCCCGCGAGTACCCCGGCATCGACCCGAACCAAGTCGGTTTCCTCGGCGCGAGCGCCGCCGGCTGGATCGCGCCGCGCGCCGCCGAGGAGACCGGCGACGTCGCCTTCCTCGCTCTCGCCAGCCCGGGAGTACTCCAGCACAGCATCGTTGCCGAATACGAGGTGTTCGCCGGGGGCAGCGAGAGCGACGAACCCCGTCCTTCCGAGAAGGAGATCGCGGACAAGATCGCGTCGTTCGATCACAGCGGCTTTGATCCCAAGCCATATCTGGAGAAACTCGACGTGCCCGCGCTTTGGCTGTTCGGAGGCGCCGACCGTAACGTGCCCCCCGTGCAAAGCGTGGCCGAGCTCAAACGCATCAAGGAGGAGAGGGGCAAGGACTGGACGATCATCGTGTACCCGGGCGCCGGGCACGGGCTTTTCGACACGCCTCCCACCGCGCCTGAAGCTGCGCCCGCGGCCGAACGCTGGATTCGCGAGCACGTGAAACCCTGAGCTCCGGCTTCACCGTTCCCCGGCGGGCGCCGATAACCGAGGGAGATGGCCAGGCGCTCTCTCCTCCCGTGGGCTCTTCCTCTCGGCGCGGCCGCACTCGTCGCGGCGTTCGGGACGCGCGATCCGGCCGACCTGCCCTACTTCGTCGACGCCTCGCGCACGCTCTTCTCAGCGGCGTGGGCGAACACGTTCGCGGACCCGTCGCTCCAGGTGGGGCCGGTGCTGCTCTCCTTGCTCAGGATCGGTGGCTGCCTCGGAGGTCTGTCGTTCCTCGCGTATGCGATCGAGGTCGGCCTCGCGGCGCTGCTCGTGTTCGTGCTTGGGAGGGTTCTCGACGGCCGGGTTCACAAGGCCGCGGCGCAAACCGTCGTCGGCCTCGCGGCCGTCGTCCTCGGGCTGACTGCAGACGCCTACGGCTACGGCCATCCGGCGCAGGTCATCGTTCCACTCCTCTGGGTCCTCGCCGCGCTCGATGCCCGGAACGGGGGGACGCTTCGCGCAGGCGTGCTGCTGGGCGCCTCTGCAGGCCTCGAGACCTGGGGTGTTCTCGGCGCTCCCGTCCTCCTCCTCGCCCCGACGGCACGGAGGGCGTTCGGTGGTGTCATCGTCCAGGCCGCCGTGACGGCGGCGCTCTACCTGCCGTTCGTGCTCGCCGGCGATTTCGGCATGTTCGAACACAAATGGAAGGTCGAAGGGTGGGCACCCGTCCGGTTCTTCCTCTCACCCGGCACCGATTTTCCGTGGGCGCTGCGACTCCTCCAGGGCGCGGTGGCGCTTACGGTCGGCATCACGCTCGCCCTCGTCCTGCGACGGGCCGTCGGCGCAGTCTGGGCGGTGCCGCTCGCGATCGTGGCCGCCCGTCTCCTATTCGATCCAACGCTCTATTCCTGGTACTGGCTGGGGATGGAGACCCTCGCGCTCGTCGCCGCGGCGGAAGTCCTCACGAGCATGCCCTTGCGGTGGCAGCATTGGCTCCGTGAGCCAGGACGGGTCGTCGGCGAGCGTCGCTGAGCCGATTTTCTTCGAGCCCACTCCCGGGCCGGGGGACAGCGACGGCGGGGACATCTACACGCCCGCAGAGGAAGAGCTCCCCGTGCCGCCTGCGCCTGCAGAGCGGTAGCTGATAGTCTCTTACATATGTATTTGACTCATAGTCGTTCGTGAGAGGCTACCACCGGCATCGACATCGGCATCGTCGACGCCACGCGCGCGTGGAGCGCTTCGCCGAACCTTCGCTCCTCCTGCTACTGCGGGAGCGGCCGATGCACGGGTACGAGCTCATCGAGCGCCTCCCCGAGGTCGCTGGTGCCGAGACGAGAGTCGACGTGGGCAACCTCTACCGCCTCTTGCGTGGGCTCGAGGAAGAGGGCGTCGTCAGCTCGGCGTGGAGCGCCGACCTACCCGGTCCCGCGAAGCGCACGTACGAGCTTACGGACGAGGGCCGCGCGCTCCTCGACCGCTGGGCCGAGTCGCTGCGCGAGGCGCAGGGGGTTCTGTCGTCGTTCTTGGAGCGCTACGAACAGGGCGAGGGGAGGTGAACATGCATCGCCGCCACGGATATCGCCACGGGTGCGGGCCCGGCTTCGGCCGCCGCCGCGTCCCGGACCGTGAGGAGTGGCTTCAGCACCTCGAGGAGTACCAGAAGGACCTGGAACAGGAGGTTGCCGACGTCGCCGACCTCATCCGCCGCCTCAAGGAGGAGAAGAAGGAGACCGCCGAGGTCTAGGTCGCAGGGGCAAGCCGTTCGTGCAGCCGGCCGATCCCGTATGGAATCCACCAGAGGGCCAGGCCGGCTGCCAGCGCCCACAAAAGGTTGACCTCGAACCCGATCCCTCCAACGAGGAGCGCAAGGATCCAATCACGTGCGCCGCGAAGATCGCGGAGGAGCGCGATGTGAAGCAAGCCGGCGCTCGCCAGCAGGCCGGCCAGGACGGGAAGCGGGAACGCGGGTAGCACTGCTGCAAGCCCTGAGCCGAAACCGACTGCGAGCACGAGAAGAGAGGCGCCCATGACGAGGGGAGCGGCTGCTGTCCGAGCGCCGAACTTGTAGTGCGCGGTCATCCCGCCTGCACCGTGGCAGACGGGCATGCCGCTGATCGCTCCAGCAAGGAGGTTCGCCGTTCCGAAGGAGGTTGCCAGCCTTCCCGGGCGCACACGCCGGCCCAGCTGCCCGAAGTACACGCGGGCAGCATCCGCGGTTGCCAGGCACGAGTTGGCGAACGAGAGCGGGGCCTGGGGAAGGACGAGAACCGTGAGCGCCGTCAACAGGACGCTGCCGTTGAGCGACGGAGTGACGATGTCGGAAGGTCCAAGGGAGAGCTGGTCGCCGGCAAGCGCGAGCGCCACGACGACCCCCGTGCCCACCAGCACGAGTGAGATCGCGTAGCGCTTCAGCGTGAAGGCAAGTACGAACGCGAGCAGACCAAGAGGCAGAGCCCATCGCGCGTCGAGCGCGTAGGCGTCGAACGATTTCGGCGGGTCGGTGACGAGCCCCCAGGCTATTTTCAGGAAGAGGAGCCCGACGGTGAGCTGGACGCCGCGAACGAGGGCGCGCGGGAAGACGCGCGCAAGGAGATCGAGGATCCCCAGCTGGCCGGCAACAAGGAACATCGCCCCCAGCAGGAGCGCGCCCGCAGCGATCTCGTCCGACCCGAGCCCCTTCGCGATGGCAATCGCGCCGAAAGCCTTGAGTGGCTGCACAGGCACGGGCAGTCGGTAGATGAGCGCCGCCGCGACGTAAAGCAGTCCAGCCGGTAGGAGCACGGCCGTCGCAGACAGGCCGTTCCGGACGATGAGCGCGACGGCGATCGGCACGAAGACTCCGAGGTCGGCGACGGCCCCCGCGAGCTCCCGGCGGTCGAATCTCACGGCCGTATCATGACCGCGCCATGTTCTTCCGGCAGGTGCTGCACGAGGACCTCGGTTGCGCGTCCTACGTCGTCGCGGACGGCGGGGAAGCGGCGGTCGTCGATCCGAAATGGGAGATCGAGGACTACCTCGCGCTCGCGGAGGAGCATGGCTTCGAGATCACCCACATCCTCGAGACGCACAACCACGCCGACCACGTCTCTGGAAAAGGGCGACTCGCGAAGGCGACGGGAGCAGTGGTCCACATCCCGGCCGAGGCCGGGGTCGCGTTTGAGCACTCGCCCATCGCGGACGGGGACACGGTCCAGATCGGGGAGATCACGATCACCGCGGTGACCACGCCCGGACACCGGCCGGAGCACACCTCCTACACCGTCGCCGATCGCGCACGCGGCAAGGAGCCCTGGCTCGTCATCACCGGCGACTCGCTCTTCGTCGGCGACCTGGCTCGGCCGGACCTCGCTGTCGAACCGGACGAGGGCGCGCGCGGCCTCTACTCG
This sequence comes from Gaiellaceae bacterium, assembly GCA_036506175.1. Lineage (GTDB taxonomy): Bacteria > Actinomycetota > Thermoleophilia > Gaiellales > Gaiellaceae > JAIBJP01. The sequence continues at coordinate 5,010 of DASXSE010000090.1, read as the reverse complement.
TCGGTCCACCGGCTGCTCGAGCTCGACGATTTCGCGGAGATCTGGCCCGGACACATAGGCGGCTCCCTCTGCGGCGGCGCCGGCATGAGCGAGAAGCCCGGAACGACGATCGGTTTCGAGCGGCGCTTCAACCGCCTCCTCAAGCTGGAGGACGAGAACGAGTTCATTCGCGAGTTGACCGCCGACCTGGCTCCGCAGCCGCCGAACTTCAAGCGCATCGTCGAGCTCAACCGTGGGCCCCTGCTCGAAGACGCGCCCGTCCTCGACCCGCTTGCGCCGCACCGGGTGCAGGAGCTGATCGACTCCGGAGCGACCCTCCTCGACGGCCGGCCCCCGCGTGAGTTCGACGCTCAGCACGTCCCCGGGTCTGTCAATGTGACCATGACGCGCTCCGCCGTCGGCACGCGGGCGGCTTGGATCGCCGATCCGGAGAGCGACGTCGTCGTCACCGCCGAGACCGACGCAGAATCACAGCGGATGGGACGCCTGCTGGAAGCCGTCGGCTTTCGGCGGCTCACCGGTTACCTCGCCGGTGGTGTGACCGCTTGGCAGGAAGCCCGCCTTGACACGGAATCGACCCCAGCGATCGACGTCCACGAGCTTGCCCAGCGGCTCAAGGAAGAGAGCGTCGCCCTGCTGGATGTCCGTGAGGACGACGAGTGGGCGGAAGGCCACGTCGAGGGCTCCGTGCACGTGCCGTATCACGAGCTGCGCGACGGGCTCCCTGAGCTCCCCAACGGAAAACCGCTGGCCGTCGTTTGCTCGGTCGGCAACCGGAGCTCGATCGCCGCCTCGCTCCTCCGGCGCGCAGGCGTCGAGAACGTGATCCATGTCGCCGACGGCGGCGTGACCGATCTCGCAGAGGAGGGAATCCGGCTCGTAGAGGGGAAGTAGGCGGCGCCCTTGCTACACTCCGACCTCGCAGGGCGGCGTAGCTCAGTTGGTTAGAGCAGCGGAATCATAATCCGCGTGTCGGAGGTTCGAGTCCTCCCGCCGCTACCTTTCAGGGGTCCTTTAAGAGAAAGACAGAAGAGAGATGGCTACCGGAGTACGAGTCGCAATCACGCTCGCTTGCACGGAATGCAAGCGGCGCAACTATCAGACGCAAAAGTCGAAGCGGAACACGCCCGACCGCTTCGAGACGAAGAAGTTCTGCCGCTGGTGCGGCTCGCACACCCTGCATAGGGAGACCCGCTGATGGCTCGCCAGCCGCGTACGCGACGGAAGCGATCCGATTACCAGGCGCCCGCCGAGCGCGCGCGCCAGCGCCGCCGTGAGATCAAGCCGGTCGGCCAGCCCAAGAGCCAGACCGGTGCGCGCCGGGAACGCCGCGGAGGTTTCCGCGGCTTCGTGTCCGAGTCGGCTGCCGAGCTCAGGAAGGTCGAGTGGCCCGGCCGTCGCCAGCTCTTCACGGCGACTGTGGTCGTCATCATCGCCATCGCCGTCGTCGGCACGTACCTGTGGATCGCCGATCTCGCCTTTGCGCGCTTCGTGCAGAAGGTGCTTCTGAACCTTTGATGACGACCCCCATTCTCCCGTCTTGCACTGTCCAGGCCGCTGCGAAGCGTCGCTTCGCAGTGTCCTCGGTCGAGTCCGTAGCCTCCGGCTACGAACCGCTCCCTGCGTCCTTGCGACGCTCGCTTCTCGCAGCTGGCCAGCACAATCCGCTCGAATGGTGATCGTCTGATGTTTCGCTGGTACGTCATCAACACCTATTCGGGGCACGAGAACAAGGTGAAGACCAATCTCGAGCACCGGATCATCTCGATGAACCAGCAGCCGCGCTTCCGCCGCGTGATCGTCCCGACCGAGCAGGTCGTCGAGACCAAGGACGGGCAGAAGGTGCAAACCGAGAAGCGCGTCTTGCCCGGCTACGTGCTCGTCAACATGGACATGTCCGACGAGGCTTGGACCGTCGTCAAGAACACGCCTGGCGTGACGGGCTTCGTCGGCTCCGGCACCAAGCCGGTGCCGCTGTCACAGACCGAGGTCGACCGGATCCTGCACACGGCGACCGCCGGCGGCGAACGCCCCCGCGCGCTGGCCGACTTCGAGCTCGGTGAGTCGGTCAAGGTAACGTCCGGGCCTCTCTCGGACTTCGACGGCGAGATCGTCGACGTCAACGCCGACCAGCAGAAGCTCAAGGTGCTCGTGAATATCTTCGAGCGCCAGGTGCCCGTGGAGCTCGGCTTCGATCAAGTCAAGAAGCTCGACTAGTCATGGCGATCCCCTTTCTCACATCCCGAGCTGCCGGCCGTGCTGCAAAGCGTCGCCTCGCGGCGTCCTCGGTCGCATCCGTATACGCGTCCGCGTTGAGTTACACGCACTTTTGCGTCACTCAGAACGCGAATGCGTATCGCTTTTCGCGGGCCGTCAGCGCGGCCTTCTCGAAACGTGATCGCTGATGGCCAAGAAAGTCCTCACGCTCATCAAGCTCCAGATCCCCGGTGGCCAGGCCAACCCGGCTCCGCCGGTCGGCCCTGCGCTCGGCCAGCACGGCGTCAACATCATGGAGTTCTGCAAGGCGTTCAACGCGCAGACGGCGCAGGCCGGCGGGCGCATCACGCCGGTCGAGATCACTGTCTACGAGGACCGCTCGTTCACCTTCATCACGAAGACCCCTCCAGCGGCTGTCCTCATCAAGGAGGCGCTGAACATCCAAAAGGGGTCCGGTGAGCCGAACCGTGAGAAGGTCGGCCGCCTCACGCGCGACCAGGTGCGCCAGATCGCCGAGACCAAGTTCGTCGATTTGAACGCGCGCGACATCGAGCAAGCAATGAGAATCGTCGAAGGAACCGCCCGAAGCATGGGAGTGGAGGTAGCGGCGTAAATGGCCAAACACGGAAAGCGCTACCGCCAGGCACGGGGAACGATCGACCCCGAGCAGGTGTACTCCCCGCTCGAGGCGGTCAAGCTCCTCAAGTCTTCGGACGGCGTCAAGTTCGACGAGACGGTGGAGGTGCACCTGAACCTCGGCCTCAACGTCCGCCACGCCGAGCAGCAGCTCCGCGGCACGCTCATGCTCCCGCACGGGACGGGCAAGGACACCCGAGTCGCCGTGTTCGCTGAGGGCGAGAAGGCCAAGGAGGCCCAGGACGCGGGAGCAGACGTCGTCGGCTCCGCCGACCTGGCGAAGCAGATCGAGGAGGGCTTCGACGACTTCGACGTCGCGATTGCGACGCCGGACATGATGGCGACGGTCGGCAAGCTCGGCCGCATCCTCGGCCCGCGCGGCAAGATGCCCAACCCGAAGGCGGGGACTGTTACGTTCGACATCGGCAAGGCCGTCCGCGACTCCAAGGCCGGCAAGCTCGAGTACCGCACGGACCGTGGTGCGAACGTCCACCTCACGATCGGCAAGAAGAGCTTTGGCGAGCGCCAGCTGCTCGAGAACTACGCGACTGTGATCGAGGAGATCGTGCGCGCGAAGCCGTCGGCCGCGAAGGGCCGCTACATCCGCTCGATCACGCTGACGAGCACGATGGGCCCGGGAATCCGCGTCGACACGCAGCGCACGCGCGGCATCGCCGACGAGCAGGAGGGCGGCGAAGCCGCGGCGTAATCAGCTACAACATTGGCTGTCGCCTGAGACAGCTGGCAGTCCCGCAAGGGCCGGAAGCCCAGCCGAGGCGGTTCGAGTCGAGACTTTGATCTCTCTTCGGGCCTGCCTTGTCGGGCCCGAAGGAGGTTAAGGATTCGATGTTGAGAAAAGACAAGGAGCGGGTCGTCGCGGAGCTGGTCGACCGCTTGCGGTCGTCCGACACGCTCATTGTCGCGGACTACCGCGGACTCTCGATGAGCGAGATCGACGGAGTGCGCACGGAGCTCCTCAAGCACGGCGCCCGGTTCACGGTCGTCAAGAACACGCTCACGAAACGAGCAGCCGAGGAGGCTGGAATCAAGGAGCTGACCGAGCTCCTCGACGGTCCCACGGCGATCGCGTTCGTCGGCGACGGCGACATGGTCGCGGTCGCCAAGTCGCTGCAGGACACGGCGCGCCAGACGAGGATCCTGACGGTCAAGGGCGGGATCCTCGAGGGCCAGCCCGTGAGTGCCGAGCAGGTGCGCGACCTCGCTTCGCTGCCGCCGGTGAACGTGCTCCAGGGCCAGATCCTGGGCGCAGTCGTCGGCCCGCTGAACGCGATCGTCGGCCTGTTCACGGCACCGCTGCGAGACCTTGTCGGCGTCATCGACGCTCGCATCACCCAGCTGCAGGAGCAAGGAGAGACTGCGGAGCCGGCTGAGCCGGAAGCTGAGGCGCAGCCCGAGGCCGCGGAGGAAAGTCAGCCAGGCGCGGAGGCAGAGGCCGAAACCGCAGAACCCGAGGGCGAGGAGCAAGAGGCCTCCGAGCCTGATGAGAAGAAGGAGGAGGAGTCCAAGAATGGCGACTGATACGAAGAAGCTCGTCGACCAGCTCGGCAAAATGACCGTGCTCGAGCTCGTCGAGCTCAAGAACCAGCTCGAGGAGGAGTGGGGCGTGACGGCCGCGGCGCCGGTTGCGGTCGCAGCGCCCGGCGCTGCTCCCGCGGCCGGCGGCGACGGCGCGGCCGCTGCTGAAGAGCAGACGGCGTTCGACGTCGTTCTCGCCGGTGCGGGCGACAAGAAGATCCAGGTGATCAAGGTCGTCCGCGCGATCACGAACCTCGGTCTCAAGGAGGCCAAGGACATGGTCGACGGCGCGCCCAACACCGTGAAGGAAGGCGTGCCCCGCGAGGAGGCCGATCAGATCAAGGCGCAGCTCGAAGAGGCCGGCGCCACCGTCGAGCTGAAGTAATCCTCAGAATCGACTGGATCGCGAGGGCTCGCGGCAACGCGGGCCCTCGTCCTTCTAGGGGAGGATCGAGGGCCTGCCGACCTTCACGACGCCGTTCGTCGAGTCCATGTACGCGACTACCGGGACGCCGTCGAGCCCGATTGCGATCGACGCGTACAGACCGACGTCACCCCCGCTGTCCAGCGTCGCGAGCGACTCGTTCTGCCCCGCACAGGCGAGGTCGTTGCAGCGCGCGA